>NZ_JAUOES010000018.1:0-100874 GCF_031932065.1 Shewanella scandinavica | reverse complement strand
GTAAACTCAGGTGGCTTTCATTTATGTCTTTAATGCTTCAGAACCTTGAGTCGATCAAGGCATTAAATACTCGGTAATGGCTCGCCGCCGTCACCTAATTCAACGCTATCGACACGTTGTAAGCCCCTTGGCAACTTAGCGCCACGACGACCACGTTCTCCACGATAATGCTCAAGATCGCTAGGCTTAAGTGTGAGTTTGCGCTTACCCGCCCACAAGGTGACTGACGTATCACTCGGCACTAATTGTAAGTGCGTCATCAGCTCTTCACGATTCTTGGCTCTTTCCGTTGGGATGCCGATAATCTTGTTACCTTTCCCCTTAGATAATTGCGGTAAGGCCTCAAGGGAGAACAACAACATTCGACCTTCGTTCGTGATCGCTAAGAGCGACATTTCCTTAGTACGATCAATCAACTTAGGCGTTAATGACTTAGCGTTTGTCGGCAAACTCAGCAAGGCCTTACCCGCCTTATTACGCGACACCATATCATTGTACGAGCAAATAAAACCGTAACCCGCATCAGTTGCCAGCAGGTAACACTGGTCTTCCTCACCCATCAAGACATGCTGCATGGTTTCGCCAGGCGCCATATTGAAGCGAGTCGTAATAGGTTCACCTTGGCTACGGGCCGATGGCAAAGTATGACTGTCGGTCGCAAATGCCCGCCCAGACGAATCAATAAACACCGCCGCCTGATTACTACGCCCTATGGCACTGCACAAGTATTGGTCGCCAGACTTATAGGAGAGCGATAACGGATCGATATCGTGGCCCTTAGCACAACGCACCCAACCTTTCTCAGACAAGACCACTGTCACAGCCTCAGTCGGCGTTAACTCTTGTTCCGTTAAGGCGCGAGACTCGTTGCGCTGCACTATGGGTGAACGACGATCATCACCGTAGGTTTGCGCATCTTGAATTAATTCTTTCTTTATCAAGGTCTTCAAGCGACGCTCTGAGCCCAATAACTGCTCAAGTTTCTCGCGCTCGGCTTCAAGCTCATTCTGCTCGGCCGTGATCTTAAATTCTTCTAACTTAGCTAAATGACGTAACTTTAACTCGAGGATCGATTCGGCTTGTTTATCACTTAGTGAAAAACGGGCCATCAACTCAGTTTTAGGATCATCGTGAAAACGAATAATCTCAATCACTTCATCAATATTGAGGAAAGCGATCATCAAGGCTTCGAGTATGTGTAACCGCGATACGACTTTATCTAAACGGTATTCCAAACGACGTTTAACCGTGTCGACTCGGAACTCTAACCACTCAGTTAATAAGGTTTTCAGCCCCTTCACCCGTGGACGACCATCAAGACCCAGCACGTTTAAGTTAACTCTAAAGCTCTTTTCTAAATCCGTGGTAGCAAACAAATGCGCCATCAGCTGATCGCAATCGACACGGTTTGAACGCGGCACGACCACCAGCCGCACTGGGTTTTCATGATCCGATTCATCGCGTAAATCGGCCACCATAGGCAATTTCTTCGCCTGCATTTGACCGGCAATTTGCTCTAAAATTTTACCGCTACTGGCTTGATGCGGCAGCGCCGTGATGATGATTTCGCCACCGTCGACTGTGTAAACCGCGCGCGCTCTTAATGACCCACGGCCCGATTCATAAATTTTTGCAATATCGGCAGACGGGGTAATGATCTCGGCTTCGGTCGGATAATCAGGCCCAGGAACAAAGGCCATCAATTGCTCGAGTTCAAGCTTAGGATCATCAAGCAGTGCTACGCAGGCCGAGACTAATTCCCTGACGTTATGCGGCGGAATATCCGTCGCCATGCCCACGGCAATACCGGTAATACCATTAAGTAAAATATGCGGTAAACGTGCCGGCAGTACTTTTGGCTCTTTTAACGTACCATCAAAATTAGCGCCCCACTCGACCGTGCCTTGTCCCAGCTCGCTGAGCAACACTTCTGAGAATTTAGATAAACGCGCTTCGGTGTAACGCATGGCCGCAAATGACTTAGGATCATCGGGCGCCCCCCAGTTACCTTGACCATCGACTAACGGATAGCGATAGGAGAATGGCTGCGCCATCAATACCATAGCCTCATAACAGGCGCTATCGCCGTGGGGATGGTATTTACCTAATACGTCACCGACCGTACGTGCCGACTTTTTATGCTTAGATTGAGCCGATAAACCTAACTCACTCATCGCATAGATAATTCGACGCTGTACCGGTTTAAGCCCGTCACCAATGTGTGGCAGGGCTCGGTCCATAATGACGTACATGGAATAGTTCAGATAAGCCTCTTCGGTAAAGCGCCGTAATGGCATTTGCTCTACCCCATCGAGACTTAACTTGATAGCGTCACTCATTTTCTTCTAGTTCCTGTGGTTCTTCAGTACTATCGCCCTTGTAGAACAAGCGATACACGTTACCTTTTAAATCATCTGAAATGTACATAGCACCGTCGGCTGCCGATAACAGCGCAAAGGGACGAGCGACGGGAAATTCACCGTCAAGGAAACTGACAACCGTTTCACGACTCACCACTTTTTGATCTTCGATCTTAAGCATAACCACTTGATAACCGACTTTGCTCGAACGATTCCACGAGCCATTTTCGGCGACAAACAACTGATTATGGTAAATATTTGGAAATTGACTGCCGCGATAAAACGCGAGCCCTGTGGGTGCAACATGGGCTGGCAGTTCATATACTGGCAGCGTAATTTTTAGATTTTTTGGCTTTTCATAGGCAGGCTCAACCACAGTACTGGCATGTAAGTAAGGGAAGCCATAATGACTCCCTATCACATCGACGCGGTTAATCTCATCGGGTGGCAGGTTATCCCCCATCCAATCACGGCCTTGATCGGCAAACCATAATTTTTCGTCAAGCGGCGACCAATCAAACCCACTCGCATCACGTACACCGGCCGCAATCTGCTCACTCGCGCCAGTATCGATATTGATGGCTATGATACTGCTGTAAGGCACTGGCGCTTCACAGACGTTACAAGGCGCACCAATGGACACGTATAAGCGGCCATCTGGGCCAAAATTAATTGACCGAGAACTCTTCTTCTCAGAGTAAGGCAAATCACTGTAGATTTCTTTGGGTCGACTCGGGCGGCGCAACCTTTGCTCAATATCAACAAAGCGCACGATCTGATTTTCAGTGGCGACATATAAGTCGCCATTGTGAAATGCAATCGCATCGGGTGATTCAAGCCCTTTGGCTATCACGTAACGCTTATCGACACGACCATCTTGATTGCTATCGACTAAAGCATGAATAGTGCCGCTCTTATGGGAGCCGACAAATAAAGTGCCATTCGCGCCCATCGCCATTTGCTTAGCATCGCCAATATCCGAGGCATATAGCGATAAGCCAAACCCCTTAGCGACAGTAATCATGATCGATTGGGACCCCGCAAAGGCGCTATTGCAGAACAATAACGTTACACTCGCTAGGAGCGTAAAACCGGCAGAAAACACCTTTAAGCAATTATAATTATTAGTTTTAATACACAACATTGTAATTTTCTTTATGCCTATGTTTTATTGTTATCGGCAATATAGTGCACAACATTAAAGTAAAGCCATGTCACCCTTATCTTCAAGCCAGTTTTTACGGTCCGGCGAACGCTTCTTAGCGAGTAACATATCCATCAAAGCATCAGTCTCTTCGATATCATCTATGGTCAACTGTACTAAACGACGGGTGTTCGGATCCATCGTTGTTTCACGAAGTTGTAAAGGATTCATCTCACCCAAGCCTTTAAAGCGGGTGACTTGTACCTTACCCTTTTTATTCTCAGCGGCAATGCGATCTAAAATCCCCGCTCTTTCGGCTTCATCTAAGGCGTAATACACCTCTTTGCCGATATCGATACGGAACAGTGGCGGCATGGCAATATACACATGACCCTGCTCAACCAAGATACGGTAATGCTTCAAGAATAGCGCGCATAACAAGGTAGCAATGTGCAGTCCGTCGGAGTCAGCATCCGCAAGGATACAAATCTTGCCATAACGTAGTTCAGAGATATCACTACTATCGGGATCGCAACCAATTGCGACCGAAATATCATGGACTTCCTGCGAAGCTAATACTTGGGAAGCATCAACTTCCCAGGTGTTTAAGATTTTGCCACGCAGCGGCATGATGGCTTGAAACTCACGATCGCGAGCTTGTTTCGCACTGCCACCCGCAGAATCCCCTTCCACGAGGAATAACTCTCCGCGCATTGGATCTTGACCACTACAGTCCGTTAGCTTACCCGGCAGAGCAGGCCCTGAAGTCACCTTTTTTCGAGCAACTTTTTTAGCTGCCTTTAACCGACTCTGGGCATTATTAATGCACATTTCGGCTAACGATTCAGCGAGTTCGGTATTTGAGTTCAACCAGAGTGAAAAAGCATCACGCACTACGCCAGACACAAACGCGGCGCATTGACGGCTCGAAAGCTTTTCCTTAGTTTGGCCAGCAAACTGCGGTTCTTGCATCTTCACCGACAAAATAAATGCGGCGCGATCCCAAATGTCTTCAGGTGAAAGTTTAATGCCGCGAGGAATTAAGTTTCTGAACTCACAAAATTCGCGCATTGACTCCAATAAGCCTTGGCGGAAACCATTTACATGAGTACCACCGAGCGGAGTCGGAATTAAGTTAACATAACTCTCGCCAATAGATTCACCGCCTTCTGGCAGCCAAGTAATGGCCCAATCAGCGGCTTCTAGCTGGCCCTTAAAACAACCGACAAACGGCTCATCTGGCAACCTTAAATTGTCGCCAATCGCGGCCTTCAAATAATCAGTTAGGCCGCTTTCATAGAACCATTCATGGACTTCATTTGTTTGTTTGTTGGTGAATTTGATCCGTAAACCTGGGCACAATACCGCTTTAGCCCGCAGCAGATAAATCAGTTTTGAATTAGAAAAGTTAGCCGAATCAAAATAGCTGGCGTCGGGCCAAAAATGCACTCGAGTCCCAGTATTGCGACGACCACAGGTCCCCGTTGGGCGTAACTCTTCAACCTTAAAGCCATTTTCAAATGCGATATCATACACTTGACCATCACGGCGAACTGTCACTTCGACACGGCGCGACAGCGCGTTAACGACCGAAATCCCCACACCATGCAAACCGCCAGAGAACTGGTAGTTTTTATTCGAAAATTTGCCGCCGGCATGCAATTTGGTCAGGATTAACTCGACTCCAGGAATGCCTTCTTCAGGGTGGATATCCACCGGCATACCACGGCCATCATCGGTGACTTCGAGGGAGTTATCTGTATGTAGAACAACTTCAATTTTGGTCGCGTGGCCCGCTAATGCTTCATCGACACTGTTGTCTATGACCTCTTGGCCCAAATGGTTCGGTCTGGAGGTGTCGGTATACATACCTGGACGGCGTTTAACAGGATCGAGTCCGTTGAGAACTTCAATGGCGTCAGAGGTGTATTGATTCGTCATAGGGCACGCTATAGGTTGTTATATCCGGCCATGTTGCGGCTCGGCATGTCTGTTTGTCAAGGTAAGTGTAAAAATTGGCTTACAGTTTGCAGATGCGATTCGTAGCCAACAAAACTGTGATCGCCTCCCGCTTCAATTCGCAATTGGCAGTGATGGTACTTATTGACCGCTTCGCGATAATCCAGCACTTCATCACCTGTCTGCAATAATACCAAAAAACGATCCGGATTGCGGATAACAGCTGTATTAAATTCAGCAACTTCCCGCTTATGCTCGGGCATGACAAGATAATGCTGTTCGGTATAGGGATTAAATTGCGGCCCCATAAACTCATCAAACAATTCAAAGGGTTTTACCGCTGGATTGACTAACACAGCTTTGCCGCCATAAGTTTCGGCTAAATAGCTGGCAAAATATCCGCCTAACGATGAGCCTAAGTAAGCTAATGGCTCTTTGGCATCGAGAGCCGCCTCAACATAAGTGGTTAACAGCGCCATAGCAGCCTTGGGTGTATTGGGCAATTGAGGCTGATGAAAGGTCACACTCGGGTGATGCTGCGCCATGTACTTAGCCGTTATCACAGCTTTATCTGAAAAGGGTGAGCTATTAAATCCGTGAATATAAAGCAGCATATTTCCTCAGGCTGCGGTTATTCGCGTTAATAACCGCTAGAGTTGTTGTCGGGGGAAAAATGGTTACCCGGTACGCGATACACTTTAGTGTTGATGCTACCATCGGCTCTCAACTCCAGCAAACGATAACCCGGTTGGACGCTATCCAAAGCAAAATAAGGCGATAACGGCTTAAATTGAATACAAGTGGAAGGTGTCGCCATTAGCTGCATGCTGCCATGAGGGCCATTATGATGGATATCGATACATTGGTGTACATGACCCCAGAGTAATCCTTTGACCTGCGGATACTTTGCTACTCGCGCAATAAATTCGGCGCCATTGTCCATGCAGTGCTGATCCAGCCAAGTGCAATTCACGACAATGGGATTGTGGTGCATCACCAATAAAGTGTGACATTCGGGATGTGCGGCAATGGCTTTATCAATTAATTCGAACTGAGTCTCGGCCATATTGCCACCGGGCTTTCCCCGCACGGTTGAATCCAACATGAGAATTTGCCAGTTTCCGGCCAGAATACGCTGCTGTCCAAAAATCTGTTCACCCTGCATGTGCAGATACATAATCCGCGGATCATCATGGTTTCCGGGAAGATAATGGCAAGGTAAACCAATAGGAGTGACGGCTTTCACAAATTGCTGATAGGACTCAGCCGAGTAATCTTGACTTAAGTCACCCGTGGCAAGCATCAAATGAGCGGGATAGTCCACAGCTCTAATTGTATTTAATACGGCAGCAAAACTCTTGCTAGTATTGACCCCTAATAGCTGAGCTTCAGGATCGGCAAAAAGATGCGGATCAGTGACTTGCACGATACGCACGCTTTCCCCTTCAGCTATGGAGTAAGAGACAGCCTCTTTCAGCACATTGAATACCCAATTCTAAGACTGGCACACGACACTATGGTGGTAACCAATCTTTAATAACTCTTCCAGGAATGCATTCACCTGGTGCTTTTCATCACTTTGATACATACGTACATTGGGATAATCATACACTGGGCGTAATTGGTAAATCTGTTGACCAGTTAACACTTCTGCTAATTTAGCATCGTGATAAATTCTCACTAACACCTTGGGAGTATTGATAAACTCCTTGATTGCAATGGGGCGTGATATCTCAACTAATTGAGTATATTTGGTATTTTCTAAAATTCGCACTACTAATATACCAAACTCACCTTCGAGTCGCCATGACTCACCGATAGCTATCTCTAACGGTAACCATTTCAACATGTAGCCATAATTTCGCCCGCACAGTGCGAGAAAGTCACTGACATTGGGTTTATAGCGTCGTTTTAGACTCGAAGTAGCCAAATTCATCCCAACTTAAACCAGTTGTTGATAGTTTAATTGTAACCATTGTAATCCAATGACGGTCGACGCATTATCGATCTCGCCCGCAACCACACTATGATAAGCTTGCTCGCGGCTTAGGACATGCAATCGAATATCTTCATGCTCTTCAGCTAATCCATGCAATCCTTGAGCGTCGTTCGAATCAACATCGGCCCAATAGAAATAAAAACGTTCTGTGCTGCCACCTGGGCTGGCGAGATAACTATTCACACCGTGCATTTGCTTAGCGACCAAACCGGTTTCTTCCATTAATTCGCGGTGCGCAACGTCCAGAGGCGTTTCTTCGGCTGCAATCATACCCGCGACCAACTCGAGAAGCCAAGGAGATTTAGTGGTTGCTAATGCAGGGAAACGTACCTGTTCGATAAGCACCACTTTATCTTGTCTGGCATCATAGGGTAGAACGACGACGGCATGACCCCGCTCAAACACTTCGCGGGTGACAGGTTTGCTCCAGCCGCCTGCAAACAATTTATGTTTAAAAGTGTATTCGTCCATTGAGAAAAACCCTTGATACAGGGATTTTTTTTCTAAGATCTCAATATCCGTTTGCGAAAAAACAGGGGGTTTCATACTCTATCCTTAAAAGTTGAATTTGCGCCTATAATCAAGGCAATTTGAGCACATTTTTAAAATAAAATCTGTTACACTTCGAATTTGACTTGAAAGTGTCAGAGTTCTTAGACTCTAGGTCATTAAGTTTTAGCTGTATCGGGAAGCGTCGGGAAGCGCAAACCGCCTTGGTAAAGGCATTACTTAGTCTAAACGAAGTTAAAATATTCCTCCGTGGGGGGATTTTGTCTAATAAGGACAGCAAATGAAATTTAAGATCCATAATTTATGCGCAGCATTAACACTTGCGGCTTCCGCTTCAGCGGTACAAGCAGATGATTTGTTGCAAATTTATCAACAAGCACTAACCAGCGACCCGCTCGTATTACAAGCCCAAGCCCAGCGTAATGGTTTATTTGAGAAAATCGAACAAAACCGTGCTCCGCTATTGCCAACCATTAGTGCAAACGTCGGTTATGACAAAGCTTGGAATGATCCTAAGGATGATTCAAGCGGTCTAGTGGGTAGCCTGAAATTAAATCAAGTGATTTATGATCATAGTGCTTGGGTCGGTTTAAGCCTTGCTGAGAAAGCCGCTTCTCAAGCTGATTCTGCCTATGCTTCAGCATTACAAAACTTGATTACTCGTATCACTACAGCCTATTTCAACGTATTAACGGCGAAAGATAACTACGAGTTCCAAGGTGCAGAAAAACGTGCGATCGAACGCCAACTTGAACAAACTAAACAACGTTTCGCTGTGGGTTTAACCGCCATTACCGATGTGCATGAAGCCCAAGCTCAATATGACTTAGCCTCAGCCACTGAAATTTTAGCTGAAAACACACTCGCTAATAGCTATGAAGCTTTACGTGAAATCACTGGTATCGATCACAAGACAATTAACGTGTTAGATACCAATCGTTTCTCGGCCGTAACGCCAGCGCCAACGTCGTCAAACGAATGGTTAAAGATTGCTGAAACCAATAGCGTCGATTTGATGACTCAACGTATCGGTAAAGATATCGCTCAAGAAACCATTAAGCTTTATCAAGCAGGCCACATGCCTTCTTTAAGCTTGAATGCAGGTTACAACAAAGGTCTTGAGCAAAAAACTGGTAATATCAATGAGCCTGACTTTGATAACGTCAGTGTCGGTGTCAACTTAAGCATTCCGATTTTCGAAGGCTTTAAAGTGAGCTCACAAGTTAATCAAGCGCAATTTCAATATGTTGAAGCGAGTGAAAAACTTGAGCAAGTTTACCGCGGTGTAGTGAAAAACGTCCGTAATAACTACAACAACGTAGGCGCTTCTATCAGCTCAATCAAAGCCTATGAGCAATCGGTTATTTCATCAGAAAGTGCACTGAAAGCCACTCAAGCGGGTTTCGAAGTGGGAACTCGTACTATCGTTGACGTACTGAACCGTACTCGTGACTTGTACGATTCAAAACGTAAATTATCCGATGCACGTTATAGCTACATCAACTCGGTCATTGCCTTGAAGCAAGCAGCGGGTACATTGAATGAAGATGACGTAATTGCCATCAACAATGGCTTAATTGCAGAGTAATCTCACTCTCGGTTCTCAGCTATAAAAGTTGTCAGATAAAAAAACCGCCGATAGGCGGTTTTTTTATACTCAAACGCTAAATCAACAGATTAGAAGTTGATTTCAACACCTGCGAAGTAACCTTTAAATTTAGTATCGGCACTCACACCCGAGAAGTTACTCACGTCGAATAAAAACTCACGGTAGCCTACACGTACACGGGTATCGACGGCCAAACCATCGAACTGCCAGCCTAAACCAATCGCATAGTCGTGAACGCTTGATTCATTTACGCCCTGCATCAAATCAGCAAAACCGTATAAACCTAAGCCAGGCATGCCCACATGCGTACTGGCATAACCCATTACAATGCCGCTATCGACATCTTTCTCTTCAGGGTGACCAGGATCTTGCACGCGCAGTGAGCCATTCATTAACTTGTAAGCAGCACCAAGATCCAATGACACTATGTCATTATCCAATATTTCGTAATAAAGCACGAAATCTGTGTTGCTCAAATCAGTATAAGTAGTCACATTACCTTTAAAATCATGACCATTGAAGTTGAAATCAGCATCAGACATGCTGCCTTTTTGATCTAAGCTATTTTCACGGATTTTAATATTTGGGACAAATGGCAAAGGATGTTCAACCGCAATCCAATAGCTACCTTGAGCTGATGAACTGTAATCAAATGATTGTTGTGGTTGACCTTTATCAGCAAAAGTACCGCTAGTATCGGCGCGCCAGTAGTCACCGCCAATTGTGAAACCGACCACAGTCGCCGCTTGGGCTGAAGTGGCCATGCATAATCCTAATACCGCACTGGCGAGGAGAGTTTTTTTCATAATTAACCTTGAGATAGCAAGTTCGTTAAATCAATCACCGCGGCATTTGCACGGGATACATAGTTAGCCATAACCAATGAATGATTAGCGACTAAGCCAAAACCGCTGCCATTAAGTACAACAGGGCTCCAGACAGTTTGCTGAGTGGCTTCTAGCTCACGAATGATCTGTCTTAAGCTCACTTCAGCATTTTTCTTCTTTAAGACGTCGGCAAAATCGACTTCCACGGCGCGCATAAAGTTCAGTAAGGCCCAAGAAGCACCACGGCTCTCATAAAAAACGTCATCAATCTTCCACCAGCTGGTTTTCACCTGATGGCTTGCCAAGTTAGGCGTAGATTGACGCGCCGCATTATCGCCGGCTAAATCGGTATTTAAACGCTCTTGGCCAACACTGGCCGATAAACGCTGCGACATGCTGCCCAGACGCTTCTGCACTTCTTTCAACCATTCATTGAGGTTGTCGGCACGGGCATAAAACTGTGCATCTTGATTGTTAGGGTCCATCATGCGGGCACGGTACAGCTTCAGCAATTTAATGGCATCGCGGTATTCGCTTTCAGCACTTGGCACTAACCAGCTAGTGTGATCAATATTGAGCTTAGATTGGGCTTCGCCTAAATCTTTGTCCGCCGCAGATTGTGACTGCGAGCGACTAAACTCTTTACGCATAATCAAGGCTAAATCGCGTGCTTGTTCTAATGCGCCGTATTCAAATGCGGGCATGTTATCCATAAAGATAGAAGGTGGCATAACATCGTTTGATAACCAACCGCCTTGTTTATCCAGTAATGTTTCGACCGTGAGGATAAGCGAAGTGGTGGTTGCGTATCCGACCACATTTTTATCGGTAGCCGTTAATTGTTGAGGATTGATAGGATCGGGTTCGATACTCCACCATACACTCACGCCATAACCGATTAATACTAAAAATAAACCGACACCGGTAACTTTTTTCCATGTAATTTGCATCAAGCGACTCCTTAATGATGGTGATGATGCTCTTGCTCTGCGGCGTTTTCTGCTGCTTTACTCACAGGCAGTGTAATCGCCATTTTCTCGCCATCGTCAAACTCTAATTGCAGTTCAACCTGCTGCTCTAACACCAATGGCGCTTTTAAGCCGAGCAACATGACGTGATCCCCTGACGGCGTTAACGTTAATGCGCCATGGGATGGGATATCAAAACCTTCAACATGGCGCATCTTCACCATGCCTTGGTCTTCGATAATCGTGTGTAATTGGGCATCCTTTGCCACATTAGTACTGACGCCGATAAGACGAACCGCTTTATCTGTGTGGTTTTCAAGCGTAAAGTAAGCGGCAGTATTTGGTACTGTCTCAGGCATGGCGCGTACATGGCCTTCTGTCACTATCACGCTCGCCAACGCTGAAAATGATGCACAAGATAAAACTAGACAATTAAACAGCTGTTTGAATATTGGTTTCAATGTCTTAAACTCCATGTCTACCCAATGTCGTCGTAAAGGAAACAACCCATGAGTCATATACTGGTTCAGGATGATCAGGGCGTACGTATTATCAGCTTTAATCGCCCCGATAAACGCAATGCACTTGATCTTAATATGTATAAACAACTGACAGAATACCTGATCGAAGGTGAAGCAGACAACGACATTCGTGCCTTTATGCTCCATGGCCAAGATAATTGCTTCACCTCAGGCAATGATGTTGCAGACTTTTTGAAAAATAGTGACTTAGGGCCAAATCACCCCGCAGTACGTTTCTTATTTTGCCTGCTGGAACTCAAAAAACCACTGGTTGCCGCCGTTTCTGGCGCCGCCGTCGGCATTGGCACTACCGTACTACTGCACTGCGATCTGGTATACGCCGATAACACGGCGAAGTTTCAACTGCCCTTCGTCAACTTAGCACTGGTGCCAGAAGCGGGGGCTAGCCTACTGTTACCTGAACTCGTGGGTTATCAAAAAGCGGCAGAGCTATTGCTACTCGGCGAAAGTTTTAATGCCGAGACGGCCCACAGACTCAATATGATCAACGAAATTGTGGCCCATGAAGACCTACTCAGTTATGCATTGTCTCAGGCTAAAAAGTTGGCAAATCAACCGCCACAAGCCCTACAAATCACACGTCAATTAATGCGTCCGCATAAAAATCGTGTACAACACCAAATGCATCAAGAATTAGAACAATTTAGCGCTAGGCTAAAAAGTGATGAAGCCAAGAGCAGATTTCAGGCTTTTTTGAAGAAGTAGTCTGCAAGCAGTATGCACATACATGTCGCATGAGGGTCAAAGTGCCCTCTTGTTGATAGGGTTAACACCCTATTTTTTTAAAAAAATTCTTTCAATTTTTCAATCAAGACAAGCCTCAAATATAAGTATCACTGCGAGCTTAAACGGGTCTTTTCCATTGATCAACTAACAGTGCTAAAACAAAGTAAATCAACAAACTCACGCCAGGCATAAATACCGTCGCCCCAGCCCACACCACTCGAGTCCAAAAGCAAGACCAACCAAATTTCCATGCCATACCAGCGGCAACACCACACACTAATCGCTCTGGGCTCTCCATACGTGCTTTTACTCGTTTCATCTAAAACCTCGACTCAATTGATTGTAATTTATTTATCACTATGCCACTGAAACCAGCAAATAATGCCTGAAAACAACGCAAGACTAATTACAGGTAACAGTAGCAAAGTCATTAAAGGTGCTACAAACCACATAAGCAGATCCCCTACTTAGCGCTATATTCATCGGCACTTGCCGACTCACCTTCATTCTCAGCGCTTAAGCCAAGTTGACTGTTGAAGTCATAAATACTTTCAGCAAGTTGTGTTTGCAATGACATCACAAACTCGCGCTTAGCACTGACTAACATTTCTTGTGTTTGGGTAGTTAGCGTTTGCTCAATGGTTCCGACAACATCCGATATTGGCGCGGCTTCTGCGTGTACTGCAACGCTACCGACTAACGCACCTAATAACACACTCATTTGTACTGATTTTTTAATGGTTAACGTAAACATGATGGCATCCCTTTCGATTAATTAACTTGACGAAAGGAGTATTACAAACTGCGTGCCAACTTATAAAAATATTCTTAAGATTCTGATTTTAATCATTTAAAAAAATTTTATGTGGATAAGATGAGATATAGGGATGGATTGAAAAATAACAAGTGGTGAAAAATACTACTCAAATTAGTAAATTTCACCATCTTTTAAGTTGAGTGGAAATTACTCTATAACTTCAGCCTGAATATTCTGAAAAGCCTGCTTTACCACTTCTATCCCAGCGCCGTTTTTATGGGCATTTTCGCTCAAATAACGACGCCACGCACGGGCACCCGGTAAGCCTTGGAATAACCCTATCATATGGCGAGTAATATGATTAAGTCGCCCACCCGACAGCAAATGTGCTTCGATATAAGGCAACATAGCCTCAATCACATCCTCACGGCTGATCACCGCCTTTTGGCTGCCACATAGAATTTGATCTACCTGCGCCAGAATATAAGGATTCTGATAGGCCTCACGCCCCATCATCACGCCATCGAGCTGCGCTAAATGGAGTTGCGCTTGCTCAAGTGTGGTGACGCCGCCATTAATACCAATATTGAGCGCGGGATAATCGCGCTTGAGTTGATATACACGCTCATAATCGAGCGGCGGGATCTCGCGATTCTCTTTCGGACTCAAGCCTTGAAGCCAAGCCTTACGGGCATGAATAGTAAAATCCGTACACCCTTTTGCACTGACCACATCGATAAACTGGGTTAAAAACGCATAACTGTCTTGTTCATCAATCCCGATACGTGTCTTAACAGTCACAGGAATATCAACCACTTGCTTCATGGCATCAACGCACTCAGCCACTAATTCAGGTTCCGCCATCAAACACGCGCCAAAGCGACCATTCTGCACTCGATCGGAAGGACAACCCACATTGAGGTTCACTTCATCGTAGCCACGCTCAGCAGCAAGTTTAGCGCAACGCGCTAAATCGACAGGATTAGAGCCACCTAACTGCAACGCCAAAGGATGTTCTTCTTGGTTATACGCTAAGTAATCACCACGACCATGCAATATCGCCCCAGTCGTCACCATTTCCGTATACAACAAAGCATTAGCCGACATCAAACGCGCAAAATAACGGTAATGGCGGTCAGTCCAATCCAGCATGGGCGCAATGGAAAAGGTTCTATCGAGGGTTTTAGGCGCTAAACCTTGGTGTTGTTGGGTTTTATCTAAATTCATTACAATCCGAAAAGTTAATATTTTTGCTAATTTTTGTACGTTTTTGCATGTTTTGCATTGCTCGGGGAACCTATAGTGATCCACAATGGATTGGACTGAGGGGTTCGGGGAACCAAAAAACATGGCATCTTATAGCATTCAAAAACGTGAAAAAGCCGACGGTACTGTGCGGCATCGCTGCCTAGTTCGTGTAAAGAAAAACGGCAAAATATTATACACGGAGCAACGTACCTTTACCAAATGTGCCGCTGCCGAGGCATGGGGTAAAGATCGGGTGATTGATATTGAGTCAAACGGGTTTGCTACTGAGGATACGGCTCCTATTACATTGGGCAGCATCATCAGCAAAGCCCTGACAGATGAAAACATCGACAGCAGCATTGGTCGTTCGAAGCGCTTTTGTTTGAGGCTTTTATCGGATTGCGATATTGCTAAATTGAATCTGACTGATATTAAGCCGCACCACATCATCGATCACTGTAAATTACGGCGCAGTGCAGGCACAGGGCCATCGACCATTGCCGTTGATGTAAGCGTGATCCGATGGCTGCTACGAATCGCTAAATCAAATTTTGGGCATGAGGTTTCACAAATTTCGGTTATTGAGGCTTACGATGCACTGTATAGCCAAGACTTGATCGCTAAATCGGGGAAGCGTTCGCGCAGACCGACTACGGATGAGATTGAGAGGTTAAAAGTTGGATTAGCTGAAAGAGCAGATCAACGAGCTGCACACATCCCTTATATTGATTTGCTGGATTTCTCGATACTGAGTTGCATGCGTATTGGTGAAGTGTGCCGGATAACATGGGACGATGTAGATGAGGCACAAAAGGCCGTGATCGTTCGCGACCGAAAGGACCCGCGCAAAAAAGCGGGGAATCACATGTTGGTGCCTATGCTAGGTGGGGCGTGGGAGATACTGCAAAAGCAGCCGAGGAATGATGCACGGGTTTTCCCCTACAACGAGCGCAGCGTTACTGCAGGGTTTCAGCGGGTGCGTAACGAATTGGGCATTGAAGATTTACGCTATCACGACCTAAGGCGTGAAGGTGCAAGCCGGTTGTTTGAGAAGGGCTATAGCATTGATGAAGTGGCGCAAGTGACAGGGCATAGGAATATAAATACTCTGTGGCAAGTGTATACCGAGTTATTCCCTAAACGATTGCATGATAAGGATGTTTGATGAAAAACGAAGAAAATTCAATATTGGAAATTGACCGTTGGTTAAAATGGCTAAAAATGGCGGCTTATGTAGGTATTGGCATCTTTGCAGTCATTTTAATTACCTATGCTATTAAATTTAGAGCCTTCTATGATGGGTTTAAAGCAATTTCAAATCTCCCTAATGATTGGTCTGCATTTGGCTCACTGTTATCAGGAGCATCTTCGCTTCTGGGGGCGGTAGGTACAGTTGGAGTTATGTTACTGGCAATTAATCAATTCAAAATTCAACAAAAACAGATACTAGAGCAATCGAAAAAGCAGGCTGAATTTGAAAGTAAACAATTGGACAAATGGGCGGAAGAAGCAAGAATTCTCAAGTTTCAATCATATTTATCACATCAAAAACAGTTCGAAGATATGCTTTTGGAATTTGAAGCAAGTTCTAGATTTAGAGTAAACAAACGTATTCTTTATAAGAAAATCTTCCCAAAAAATAATAGCAACTATGTTTCATTTAAAAATGAAGCAGGTAGCAATGGAGTTTGCTTTACATTTGAATTAAACAAAGAATTTGCAGTTCTATATAATGCAGCCTTTCACCATGACATGAAAACTTACACACCTGAAAATCTTGTTGTAAAACTAAATTTAATAGTGAAAAATCTAAATTTATTCTGTATTGAAAGCGCTGTTATTGGTGATATAAAAGATATTCATAAATTCAATGGAAATACAGGGATAAATATTTTCAACCTTTATGAAACCATGTACAACATTGAATCACTAATAAATTCAATAAGTTCATTCAGCGAATCTGAGATTATGACTATACCTAAGACCAATGAACATATCGCCTCATACAAATTAGAAGAGTATTATTTAAAAAACACTGATGCAATATACACAACGCCAACTATTAAGGGATTGATTGAGTTAGCAAAACTACAAATTGAGTTTAAAAAGCACATCCATAAAGGACTGTCTTTTGATTATGATATTTTCCATAATAAATCAAATATGGAATATACATTTGATCAATGGGATAGAATAATTGCTCGGCTTAATATAGAAGATGAAGATGAAGTTAAAAAAATAAAAGAACTAAAAATATCTTTTGTTGAAGCTTACAACGATAATAGCTATGAACATTTTTTAAGTCTAAGACGAAGACGTTAGCTAAACCTCTATCTCCACAAATGGCAAGTCGGGTGCTGTGCCTAGCACCCTGCCGTCTTGTACGTAGATGTGATCACCAACAGTGCCTGAGCCGATGGCGCGGATAGTGTGGCCGCTGGCACTGCTGGCGGTGACAGTGCCATCGGCGTTTACGGCAGCGACTGTCATGATCATCCGTGGCAATACTAACGCTGTTTGAAGTTGTTTAAGCATGGTGCCTCTCTGGCTGTTAGCAGGGTTACGCGATTGAGCGGATCACTGTAATGGATTGTTCGATATCGATATCACCGCGATCACTGACGCTGGCGCGGATGCTCCAACTGTCACACGTTCCTTTAAAGACGTCGGCACCTTCACGAATACCAATCAGCATGCCAGGCGTTGCGGGTGGCAAATCAACCATAACGGGCAAGGATAGCGTGACGTTCAGCTTGTCGCCAGTATCTGCCAGTGCATTGGTGCCAGCGATGCGCGCCGCTTGGTTATCTACGATCAACTGGGCGCTAATGTCAGCTGCGGGAATATTGCCCGCGCTGCCGGTGCGTTTAACCTTAGCGCTAATCCCCTGTTGTTCACCACGCAACCACACCACATCACACAACGGATTGCGGGAGACTGATTCGCTGTAATTGGTGATCACAGCATCGTGCACTGTTAGGTCCGGTACCGCTGTTGCCATTTCCCACGGCACGGTTGGCCAGCGTGGAATGATAGTGAGTTTACGGGTGGCATCATCCGCTAAGATCATGCAGCCCAATTGGCTCGCTGCTTCATTAATCGCGTCGATCGGTGACTTGTTACCCACGCTGAACGCGCCTGCAGGGACGCTAAAATCTGGTATCCCGCTTAGCTCTGCAGTCCAGCCTGTGTTTTGCAACAGATCACCAATAATACCGCCAAGGCTGCGCAAGACAGTGTTGGTGTAGCTGATAGGCAAACGATAAGGCGATGACAACTCAGCAGCGCGTGATCGGCCTGTGCTGCTGTGGGTTTCAATCCCAAAGGCTTTACTGGCGCTTGGCTGCTCGGCAATGGCATAAAACTCATAACCGTTGATGGTGATCAACAACAGCTCATTGTGGGCGCGCTGCGCATCGATACGGCTTGAGAACTCAAGGCTAACCGACCTCGCCCACTGTCCACGGCTTTGGCTAATGCTACAACTTACGATCACAATCGGTAAACTGTCTGATACTCGCACGCATGTGATCGTTGGCTGCATTAAGTAGTACCTGCGGATTTGTGGTTCAATCGGGATTTTAAAATCGATATTCGGTAATGGTGGATTGGCATCGATGAGGCCACCGCCATCGTCCCAGTAGCACACGTTCGGTGAGGCCGTAAATCTAAGCTGTGTTGGGCTGGTTGAGTTAATCCAAGGCTCGCTAAAGCGCAGCGTGACCTTACCCACTGGCGGTACGTATTTACTGGAACATACCCATCGCGCCGCATGGGGAGCCCATGCCACAGTCTTATTATCACCTTGGCTTTGAATGTTGGTATAGCTAAGGGCAATCTCAGTCGCTAGTTGCTCGCCGACATGCAATTTAACGGTAATTTGCTGGCTCTTGGCGGCTGCTTGTGACCACTGCATTTCAAGCATTGTCTGCTGCAGCTCTGGCACTATCCAATGACTCTCAGCTTGATGGCCATGGGACAGAGGTACCAACCAATTCATATCGAGTTGAAAAGGTACCAAAGTATTCCACTGCCACTCAATGGCGAACACTTCCCCAGCTAATGGTGGCGAGGCATTCCATAACATGCTGATTTGCTGCTTTAGAAGAATGCTTTCCCATGCAAAAAGTGCATGAGTGCCGTGTGATTGACTACGTGTACTAAGGGTAATTTGCTGTTTAATACTTAGGCCTTGATCAAAAACTATTCCGCAAGCTATACCGATACTGCCAGCCTTAATTGGTATTTCTGGTATTTCAGGATCGGTTTCATCACCAAAGCGTAAGGTAATAGGTGACTTACTGTTATTCCAATTTTCATCAAACCTTAGAACTATGCCAGCCAAATCATCAATAAATCTCAGCTTAATGGGTGAAACTCTGGCATACCAAAGTTTGTCAAATTCCATACTATTGACTCATGTTAACAGTATTGGCATCCACTATTTCAGCCATCACACCATCTACAAACTTACAGTCATATACCAGAGAATCATCAAGTATACCGACCAATAGCCTATTAGATGTGGTGTACGAAATAGCCACTAATAATTTAACAACACTCGTTGATGATCGTATTGTGTTGTTAATAACCTCACCAGTGTTTCGGTCGATGATCATGAGACGTTCAGCATTGATATCCATGTCTACCGTAACCAGCCCTAACGGGCGTGGTACAAGAGGGGCAGCTTTGATAAATAAAATTGTATTCATCAGTACCATTCCTCAATATTTACCCACATCATATTAAAATACCCTCTCAATAATTGATATTTAGCACCGTTAAAAACCCTCTCCGTCGGCCATGTAGCATTGCCATAACCGGGCATATTTAATGCAAATAGACCGGGCAATACACCACGAAAATAAGGATTTTTACTGCTGTAAACACAGCTCAGACCATCTATATCTGTATACGATGTGCCGCTCATTCTCAAAATTGCAGGTAGTAATACAGGGTTAACTGCTTGTGACTCAAGTGTATAGTTTGAATTTGGTGACTGGACTGCTATTGTTGCAGTGTCAATATTGTATTGATTTGCTTTTGAATTACCATCTACACCATACATCCTGCCAGATGGAGAGTTGCCACCATACGCCAAAGCATGACTGTAATTAGGGGATGTTGTATCTGTTGAAAATGAACCTGCACAAATAGTGAACCTGGTTACATCATTTGCATAATTACTATCAATATCACCTACAAAATATTGAATCTCATACTCCGATGAGCTTAAATAATTAGTCGTTTTAAGCTCATACCTAGGGATGATGTACGCTCCTGCTGACGTACCTATTATCACCCACTGGCTATGATATAAGGAACTATAGTGAGTAAATTGATAGCTAGGGTGTGTAAAATTGTCCAATGCTGACATAGAAGATGCTGCTCGTAAATACAGCACTCCACCACCAGTGTTAACACCACCTGGCGACCAGTATTGTACAAAACCACCACTCCCCTCTATAGTAGAATTGCGAAATGCAATCTTGTTCGTTCCTGCATCTTCAAATGCAACAGACCAGCCTAAACCAGCCTTTGCACCGTAACCTGTAACTAAACAGGCTTTTAATACTGCGATGATTTCACTCGGGGTTGGGTTTGAACTTAACTGCGGTGCTCCCGCATCATCCCAACGATAAACCGTAACTGGTAAGCCCATTGCAATGCTCCTATGACTCGTTGCCGAAAAATGACAATACGGCTTTATCTGTAGTGATTTGACTGTGACCGACCTGCACATTACGCAGCAGCATTATCGGATTTGAAGCGGCGAACGTGGCGAACCGAATCGCCTCACCCGTTTGCCAACCGCCACCCCATGCGCCTGAACGGATAATGAAATAAGGGGCATTAGTCAGTGGGTTAATGGGGGCAAAATCATTCAACGTATCGCCTATAGCAATTTGCCCAAGACGGCGGCCAACACAGCGAAATGATGTAGGCGAAAACATAATCAATACCCAATCTTCATTCACTGCAGTGGTGTTTTTAACTTCAAACGGATAGTCAACCGCATTTACGTTGCCCGTAGCTGGGTCGCCATCGAGGTCCCAATTATTGGCCCAAGCGGTCATATCGCGCACTCTGCCAACACGCGCCTGCAGGTCGCCAAGGATTTGCACACTGGCTAAAGTGGTACCTGCAGGATATTCACGGGCTAAGGGCTTGGCCAGCACAAGGCTATTGCCTGTAAACGATGACACTAGACCGAGTTCCATAATGGTATCGCTTAGCACAAACGGCGCAGCAAACCCCGTAAAATCACTGTTAATCGTGACCGTTCCGGCCACTTTGTTTACGGTGAAATGGTCATTGTTAGTGGTCCATAGACTGGCGCCATTGGCATCGGTGATATCCACAAACTGGGCATTTTCACGAATCGTAAACACAGTGCCGACAGAGCCTGTGACCTGCTGCACTTGGGTATGAGAAAGCGCAACTGTGCCCCAGCGTCTGAACATATCGACAATGCCATCATTGGGAATACGCAGTGGGTTTAGCCCGTAAATCTCAGCGGGGGGTAGCTGGCGCAATTGGTCGGTAATGTCATAGCGCAGCGTGGTTAAATCCACCGGATTGGTAAATAACAGTTCAACCAAACCATCTACGATAGTGCCGCTAATGCCACTGCCCGTTATCACGCCTTGGTTGTCAGATGAGGCGCTGATAATGGCGTGGTCGGATATCCGTTCAACCTGCACGTAAAAGCTCTCTAACAATGGATTAGCCACACTCAAGGCAAATTTAGCCGTAGTATCGCCTGCAGCCGCTGCTGTGGTTGATTCAACTAAACCTGAATAGGTCAGTGTAAAATCACCACGGCTTACCGTTTGCTTAGTCACCACCCCAGTAAAATAATCAATGGTCGCCAGCAACTCAGTGGCGTCATAGAGCTTACCGATACCGCTATTCACATTTTCAAATACGTCCTGAGGCACATAGTTACTATCGGCAAACACAGCGCGGCCTTTGATACTGCCGACCGTTAACTGCTTATTGGCAGGGAATGCATTAGCACTTGAGTAAATGCTGTATTTATACGCAGAAACATAATAGAGCGAGACAGTGGGATTATTGACAAAGCGCACATCAGGCCGCAGCGTAACGGTCACGTTACCCGTTCCGATAGTAATCGACTGAACTAATGAATTACTCGCGGCGAAAACGCCATAAGGATCGGTAGAAACTGCAGTGATAACATCAGTATCTATCAGTAAATCCGCTGTGGTGAAGGTATAGCTATACGTCCCTTCTGCGCTTGGCTGGCTAATCACTTTGCGGATCACTTGGCTAACAGTGGCATCGCCGTTATCACTGCCGCCCGTGATGGTATTACCTGGCTTTGGCGCTAAGGTGGTAATCGCAGGCAGTAACGATAATTGAGTCGCGCCCACAGCTAAATTTACCCCGCTGGCGGCGGCAGTCAGCTTAGTTACCCCGTGGAATTTCAATGGGGATGCAGTGTTAGATAATCGCAAGCGAGTGCATTTACTCTGGCCATTGATTTGCAAACCAGGTTCTGGTGTCGCAAAGGGGATCGGTGGTTCAAAAACTACGGTACCCACAGCACCGTTCACTATGCTGGTGCGCGTGACTTTGCAAAAATGGGTTTTGCGTGGCCATGCCACGTTTTCAATACCAGGATATTCCACGGTGATGCAGATCACTTGGCCAACCTGCAGATAAGTGGTTTTCCAATAGTCGCGGTCGTTAAAGCGATATGATGACTGCAGGTAATCTGAGGAAAAGGAGTTTTGATTTACAAGGAATCCTGGACCACCTTCACGGATCAATTCCCCTGCAGTGACTGACGACTCAATGATCTCTTTCATATCCGTCATGCGAGATTCATCATCCAGCGCGGCAGACTCGATCATGAATACGTTAACTAATGGGTCTATCGGTGGCTCACTGATAAACACATGCGCATCAATCAAAGTGCTGGTGTCTGGCGTATCGAGCGCAGGGAACGCTTTTACAATGTCGATACTGGATTGGGCATGGTCGATATCGGATATCGCTGAAAATAGCTCGTTAAGCAAGCCTGACTGCACGGAGTTCTTAGTCCGTTGGCCGCCTGCCTCATTACTTGAACCCAGTAACTCGGGTTTAAATACTTTTAAATCTAAACGGGAAATAGTCATAAACGGCCTATAAGGTCAGAAACTTAAGAACCACGTTAGTGAGCTTTTCAAACCCGCCAACTTCGTCGAATAAATCCTCACCCGTTATGGGCGAGCCTGCAGTGTTATCCCAAACCACGTTATAACTGGTGCCTTCATAGGCCAACGTGAAGGCGGCTAATGTGGTGGCGGCATGGGCTTTTAATTGTTCAAACTCAGTGCGCTGCATCCATCCAGATTTGGTGCCCAACTCCATGGCAATACCGGCTGGGATAATGGTTTGCTGCACCAATGGCGCGCCGTTTAAGGCGCGCTTCATGTTGGCCACCACGCGTGGCGTGTTGTCGCGGTTTAGCCACAGCAAATCCACTGCGATATCGATGCTATCGATGGTTGTCATAGGGACCTTTGATTAAATGGGACGAATAACAGGATTGGCTAACCGCCAACAGATTGCAGACGTTTGATCTCGTTCATCAATTCGGTGACGAGGCTGCGCTTCATTTGGGCGTTAAAGGTGCTATTGCCAACCTGCAGTTGCAGCACTTGCATATCAGAAGTGTTAGCCACAGATTGCGTGCTGGTTTGGGTATTGGCTTGCGTGTTAACGGTAGCGGTTGCTTGATTTTGAGCGGTAGTTTTAGCAGTCGCGGCACTGGCTTCGGCTTGCTTCTTCGCCTCGGCAGCGCTTTGCTTATCGGTTGCTTGCTGGGTTTTAATTTCAGCAGTGCGGAACTCATAAACTTGCTTTAGCGTTCGCTCTGCTTCATGTAAATCGGCAATAAGCTGCTTATCGCCTGTGCGTTCAGCAGCGGCGAGTTGCTCCTTAAGATCGGCGACTTGTTCCTGATAGCGGCGTTTTTCAATTTCATCTTGGCGGCCAAGGTAGCCATCAAGCTCATCCTGCAGCGACTTAAGCGTGGACTCGGCACTATCGCGCAGAGAGTCCATGCGCTGTTTGGCGCTGTCCAGTGCGGAAGTGAGCAAAGACATATCTTGATCATTCACTAGATCAAGCGCTTTAGTTGCTCGTGTTGCGCTGTTGATAATGCTGAGATTCGCTTTATCGGTATTATCGAGTGCATCCACTAGATTAAGCAGTTCAAGCTTTTGGCGATAATAGGCGCGCTCGGCAATCTTGCCGGCTTTCTCGGTTTCAAGTGCCCAGGTGCGAAGGCCTACAAAGTCGATAGTTTTAGCAAGGGTATTATCTAACTCGTAGATCACCCCTGTTAAACGCTCGATTTCGTTTTCGACTTGCCCAAGATCACCAAATTCCTTTTTCACGTTCTGCACACCATAAACAATGGTGTTGAAGTAACGCGCAGCACCATCACTTAAAGCTTTTACGTTGTCATATATGGCGGTACCAATATCGGCAAAATATTGGGCAATAGACTGCAACCCTATGCCAGCTTGTTCGGCTGACTTTTCTACCGTATCCATCGTATTAGATATGGTGGTACCTATTTCTGTAGAACCTTTTTTTACATTATCAGCCGTTTGTTGAGTGTTATCACCCAAGCCAGATTGGGCATCTTTTAAACGAGAATATTGCGCAATCAGTTTATCGATATCGCCAGCAAGCCCCATAGTCGCAGCTTGCTGCCTTAGGCTAGCCTCAACCTGCCCATCACTGGCTTGACCTACTTTTAATGAGGCTTGTTCAGCCTTAAGCGCAGTTTCAGCATATTTTAAAAACGCTTGGTTTAGCTCATTGGTTGACGCAGTGCCATCCTTAGCGCCTTGTTTAACTTCTTCATACGTCTTTTTAGCCTCGGCCGCTTGGTCACGCAAAACCTTAATTGTGGTGATGCCAGCCTTTGCCATTGCCAATTCAAAATCATCAGCGGCAGTGGAGGTTTTTTTAACTTCCGTGGTTAGCTGAGATTGCGCCTTTGCCAACTCAGTGGCTGCTTTCTTGGCATTGTCTTGGGCTGTTTTATAGTCCTCAACCGATGCTTCACCCGCAATAAAGGCATCACGCACTTTAGTCAGTTGATCTTGAGCTAGTTGGTTCTGTTCATTCCTTAGGTCAATAGTTGCCCACATCAATTCCATATTTGACAAAGCAAGCTTAGCTTGTTTATCAAGTTGGTTTTCTTGTACGTCACTTAATCTTAGAGTTGTATTTTCAAGTGCAATTTGTGCTGTTTCAAGCTCAGCCATACTGGCTGTACCTGAGTTTTTTAATGCAGTGTAATGCTCTTTAGCCGCCTGTTCGCGAGCCTTCCATGCATCAACTTCTTTAGTTGCAGATTCATTGGCTTTTTCGGCCGCTGCCACCGCTTGTTGACTCGCTTCTATCTGTTGTTCAAGCTGGCTTTTAACTGCCGCTTTTACTTTTTCAGCATTATCAACTTGGGTCTGAGTGGTGCCATCCGAGTCTAAACGGATATCAACACCCATTTGTTTAAGTGCAGCAGTCGCATCACGGGCATCTTGCTCGACTTGATCAAGATAAGCCTTAGAGACAGCCTTAAGCGCGTTCGCTTGGGTTTGAAGAGTTTGCGCTAACTCATCACCACCAAACACCCCAATGACCGTCGCCCAACCTTGCAGAATAAGGGCGAACACGCCACTTATTGCGGCGCCAAATGTAGCCACCACAGAGGTGAAAACGTTAAACACTAGCCTTATGGAACCCGCGACAACATTAAGCCCAGTAGCAAAGGCAGTAATGTTTTCCAACATGCCTTTAAGGCTTGCGCCACCATCTTTTAAAATGGCTTTGAAAAAGTCACTGATATCTTGTGCTGCGGCCTTAATCTTGCCGCTTTGATTTAACTGATCAAAACTGGTGTTAATGTCTTTGAGTAAATCAATCGCCACTTGATAGGCGCCAGAATCAGCAATGATCTGCTTAAACGACTCCCACTTATTCGAGAGAAGATTTAACTGACCACTTAACCGATCGAGACTTAATGCCGCTTGACCATTGGCTTGCTTGCCCATTTCGTCAAACAGTTGCTGCATCACTTCACGGCCAAGCTTGCCCGCTTCACTCAGCTTACCCAGTTGGACCGTGTTTTTACCAGTGACCTTTTCCAGTAAGTCCCACACGGGAACGCCGCGTTCTACCAGCTGCAGGATTTCTTCACCTTGCAGCTTTTGCTTGGCCCACGCTTGGCCTGTGGCGAGGATGATGCCTTCTAGCTTTTCTTGGCTACCGCCTAGCTTAGCGTTGTAATCGACCATCGATTGCAAGGCCCCATTCATGGGGTCAATGCCGAAGGTTTTTAACGAGGCGAAGGCTTGCTTAGCGCTATCGAGCTGGGTACCAGTACGGTTAGCAAAATCCTTGATCCACGCCGTTGCTTGCTCGCCACCTGCAATACTGCCCATCATGGCAGTCATTTGCGCACTAAAAGAGGCCGCTTTATCGCCTGCGGTGAGGATTGACTTTAGGCTTTCCCATAGGCGATCTACGCCAACATAAGCGCCAGCCATCGCAATGAGTGAGCTAGTTGCGGCTTTGATGCTACCGCCAAAATCACTCGATGATTTTTTGCTTTCATCAAGCAATTTATTGTGGCGAGCAAGCTTATCGTTTACGCCCTTTAGCGCAATTTCAGCGGCGGCTTCTTGGGTCTTTAAGTCTTTGCTGGCATCAGCCAGCTTGTTCATATCAATACCGGCTTTATTCAGCACGGTTTGCTGTTTGTCTAACTCCGCCTTATTGCGGCCAAGGCTAGAGCCGAGTTGATTTAACTCAGTGCGCGCGCCTTTAACCTTAAGTGCATACTCGGCCTTTTTCTGGCTAGCCTGATCAACTTCGCTACTTAATTGCTTAAGCTCAATGCGCTCTTGCTCAAGCTCGGTCGCCAGTTGGTTAGCACTGGAAGCAGTATTTTTTTGCGCTGTTTCGAGCTGTTGTAAATCGGCATTCGCAGCAGCAAGAGCTTGGGCTTGATCTTTACTTGCCTCAGCGCCTTTATCTTGCGTCGAAGTTAAGCGCTCAACCTCAGCACGGGCAGCGGCCAGCTGTTCATCGTATTTGCTTAGCTCAGCAACGGTTTGGCTGTACTCAGTTTCAAGTTTACTGGTTGAGGTTGCCGCCTCTTTTTGGGCCTGCTCAAGTTGCTTTAAATTCTGCGCGGCTTGCTTTTGCTCTTTGCTGAATTGTTCGAGCGCGCGCGAGCCATCGATAAAACCCTTTTCGCCTTTAGTGATGGCGGCGGTGAGATCATCAATCGCCTTAATTGCAGCCTGTTGCTGCTTTAAATCATCTAGGCGTTCGTTTAAGACTTCACTTTGGTTTGCTAACTCTTGCAATGCCTTTTCTGATTTAGCCGCCTCGCTTGAGAACAAGTCGCGGCCTTGGATGATCAGGTTGATTACTTGATCTTTAAAACTCATGGCATCACCGATTGATAGGAATTAACAAACCAAAATAAAAGCCCACAGCACATGGATCACATGCTGTGGGCTATTGGGAACAATCTTTAGACTTATGCTGCGCTACGGACGAAGAACTTAGACTTACCCGTGGCAACGATTGAGCTATCAGCGAGTACAGCACCTTCAATATCGAAGCTACCGTAATCGGTACCGATCAAGTCTAAGCCTGATGTGGGTGTGGGCTTCCACTTATAAAACTTCAGCATCCACGGTTTACCGGTTGAGTCGTTAATACCGTCAACAACCACACTGACCGTTTTGCCTGATTCCGTTAATGCCTGCAACGCATTACCCACTTGGCTGGTGTAACCAATGGTTAATGTTTGGCCTGCTGTAATGGCGCCAGTCGATAACGCGCGGATACCTGCGGCACTGACAACATAATCTTCATCAAGTACATAAGTCACATCACCCGCTTCATTTTTAACAACAGGGGCGATACTGGTATCAATCATTTTTGCGGTTTGCGCTAAGCCATCGAGCACAGCGATAATTTCTTCATCTGCAACGGGTGTTGCAGTTAATACATCAATCTTACCGCGCATAGCTAGCGCTAAGTTCTCGTTGTTAAAATCGTAAAAGGTCGCACTTAATTTTACGGATTTAATCAACGTGACTTCATCGGCATAACCTCCGCCACCACGGTAATTGGGCAAGGATTTGGTTTCTTGTTCGATAGCGAGCTTTACGCCGCTCACGTTGCCACAGTCACGGCCATCGATATAGACGATCGCTGAGCCGATGTAACTTTCGGTTACTATTTCACTCATAGTGAGTCTCCAAATTTAACGGTATTAACAAGGGATAGGGTGATAACCGCTAAGCCATGTTTTTCATGGGCTTCGGGCATGATGTACTTGCAGGGCTCAGACTCCTTAAAGCTGATCACCGAGGGCAACCAACTGGGTTTCTCGGTATTACGTTCATCTTTATAAAACGTACTTCGAATGGCGCGAACCAAGTTAATGAGATCGGCTGTCGGGTTGGTTGACTTGGTCAGATTGATACCCGCGACCACTTGCAGCACCAAATCATCACGATAATTATCGCGACCATTTACCGAACGAGCTTCATCAGTGAATGGCTGCAAAAAGATAAACTTCTTTTCAGATGCGACTGATTGCACATAAAAACCTTCGCGCACAGTGACGCCGTCAACCAGCGCGAGGCGGTCTAAAATTGCTTGGATCATGGGACTGTCCTTTCGGTATTTATCCTTTAGGCATTAACGATTAGCGTACTGGCCATATTTATTTCGCAGATGAGCAATAATCGGCGGCTCAATATCGTCGCGGATCTTGCTAAAACTGCCTGCCACTGAAGGGCCGTACATCGCTTTTTGTCCTTTAAGCTTTCGCCAACTGTTATCACCTTTCTGGCGTTGGAACATGATTTGATTGCCATTGCGACCAATCAAGGTAAAGGTGCCTTTAAACCATGTAGGTTGATTTCGTAGCGCACTGATCATATGACCGTCAGGCCGAGAGCCACCGTTCTTTCCGGTTCGGGTTAAGACTCTGGCATAACGGGTTAATGTGCTGGCACGATAACGAGCGGTGATAAACCCTTTTAAACTGCGTGGGTTAAAACTGACAGACAAATGCTGCTCAATGTAACTGCGGGAACGGAAACCATAACGGGCAAATATCGCATCGACTGCCGCCTTTTCACCAAACTTTACCGAGTCCTCAATCGCCCGATTAATCGCTGGCGCTTGTGCATCACGAATGCGGTTCAGTTCCTTTGTTACTGCTTCGAGTCCTTCAATTTTTATTCGTGCCATTGGCTAGGCCTCAAGCGGAATATAGATAAAGGTCACGCTGACTGAATCCATGCTTACCCTTTGGGTGAGTCGTCCTTGCTGGACGCTAGTGCCCTCACCTAGCGCAAACTCATCACCAGAATTTACCGCCCCTTCAGACTGTAAAAACTCGGCACGACTGATTAGCTCGGGAACATATTCATTAGACGAGGCCGCAATTTCAGCGCCGTTATCATCCAAACTCACCAGGCGAGTAAATGGCGCGGAGCCATCGCTTGGGGTAAAAAGGCACGGATCAGCCAAACGCTGAAACAGCCGCACCATTTTACCCCGCACGCGTTCGGCAAAGTGGTTGCCAACGTTAGGCATTGATCTTCACCCAGACGCTGGTAGATGGATTTGCCGCAGCAGCCCATACTTTGCCAGCTAAGGTATTGCCCGTGGCGAGTGATGTGATTTCATTAGCGGTGTCGTCCCAATACACGGCTGCGCCAACTGCGAGCACATCTGTGGATTTTTTAGGGAGTTCAAACACGCCTTCAGTTACACCTGTACCTTCGGTATCGGCGGCAATGGCGCCAATCGCCACAACTAACAATGTGGCCAGTAATACCGCTTCACCACTGGCAACCGCGGCGGTGGGCGTAAAGCTGATGGTCTTGCCATCTTGTACATAATTTTTCATGAGAGTGTTCCTGCTTAAAAACAAAACTGAATAAAAAAGGGCTATCGTTTGATAGCCCATTTATGTCGGTTTAGCGCTCTTTAAACGCCTGTTGATTTCACCAAACCACGGTAATCAAGCGGCGCCACACCCGCATCGATACGCACCTTGGTGGCTACGCCGTCGATAGTGAAGCCCTGTTGCTGCTCAATGTAAGGCGTGTCGATGCCATCAAGGTAAGCCACCTCAATGGTGTCGCGGCCTTGACCCGCAGAAAGGAACCACTGCACCGCGCTGTTATCATCTAAACGAGGCTCAGCAATCACTTCGGCAAAGTTTTGGATTGGGTTAGCAATACCTGAATTCACATCGGCACCTTTAACAGAACTGGACTTAATGATCTGGTTAAACGTGGTTTCAAGCGCTACAGGGCACAGTACAAACTCAGGGCGAATATTCAGGTGGCGATTACCCGATTTTTGCTTACGCATTAACATGCGATTGGCATCGAGAGCCGCCACACTTGGCGCACCGGAACCTAAGTTGCCGTGTTCATTATGGAACAGCGTTTTGCCATCAGCCATTGCGGGGTTTTTGGTTAATACCGCATATACCAAATCGCCAATGGTGCCTTTGGCGGCAAAGCCCATTTTCATTGGGATATCAGTCAACATACTCATATCGTCGTTGATAATGGCCTGACGGGTAATGCTGAACAACTCGCCATAGGTAGCTAGCGCGATTTGTTGCGCATGGTCGCCAACGGTGACGTACTTGTATTCCGCACCTTCACGTACTTGGCGCAGGCTATTAAAGTCACCAAGGCCGATACGTTTGGCGATATTAAAGTTGCCTAACTGGCCTTTCTTGGTCCAACGCTCGAAGGTTTCTTCGGCGGTTTCCCAGCCCATTAACACTGATTTATTAGCTACATCTAACAGAATGTTGCCAAAGTCGCTTGAGCTGTGGGTAAAGGCTAAGCCGACCATCTCCATTTTGTTGAATCCAGCGCAGCCGATACCGCGATCTAACAGTGAGGCGCGTGCCAACTCAAGCATGGAGTAGCTCGAATAGTTGTTGCTAGCTTCAGCTTTTGTATGGCCGGAACGCGCCATTAACTGAGCACGAATTGAATCACCCACGATGTTACCGTTGCTGGCATGAATAATGACACTTTTAGGCTGCACAGCGCACGGCGTAGTGTTCTCACCCAACTTTGCCAAGATCATGTCTTTGGCTTTATCAGCATTGATGTTGGCATCGGCAATACACTGATTACGTAACTCTGCTAACTCAGGAAAGAAAGCAAATGCCGCATTGATACCGTTCATACGCTCAGTATTAAACGCAATTGCTGCCGCTTGAATAGCTGTGGTATCAGGTTGTGTTGCTGCAGGCGCAGGCAACTGAGCATTAGGTGCAGCTGGTGCTGGCACGAGTGGGTTGGGAGCACTGTTACCCTGCGGTGCAAACAGGTTTTTGAGAGCTTCAGGCATATTAGTAAAATCCTTAAGACGTTTTGAATTAAGTGATGCCGCCATTTGCAGCGGATCGGTGAGGGTGTTGGCAAAACCTTTTTCCACTGCTTCGCGCCCAGTTAGCCAAGTTTCAGCGGCTAACAGAGCGTGGAGTTCATCTTCTGACAAGCCTGTTTTGTGTTGGTAGGCGCTCACTAAATTGCCTTCAACCTTATCGAGCAAGTCGGCGTATTTGCGCATATCTTCGGCATCACCGAGAGTTCCGCCCCAAGGCTTATGCACCATCATCATGGCGTTTTCAGGCATGATGACTTCATCAAAAGCCATGGCAATCACACTGGCCATCGAAGCTGCAAGGCCATCGATGTAGCAAATTTTGTGCGCTGGGTGGCCTTTGATCATGTTGTAAATCGCCATGCCTTCGAATACATCGCCGCCTGGCGAATGAATACGGGCGGTAATGGTGCCCACTTTGCCTAGGCCCTGTAGATCACGGGCGAACTGTTGCGCACTAATGCCCCAGCCGCCAATCTCGTCATAGATCATTAACTCGGCATTACCGTTTTGGGCTTTGAGGCTATACCAGCTATTGGCGGGTTTATTACTCTGGTTCAGCGTTGCGACGGGCACGCTCAGCGCTCCGCTTGGCAGCATTGCGCTTAGCATTGCTGATGCTATTGGGGTCTTTTTCACTGTTAGGATCTCCTAGCGAGGGGTCGGGGTCATTGGCCGTGACCATGTTGTTTTCGCGGTTGTAATCCACCTCACGCTTACGCTGGCGTTTTACTTCTGCAGGATTACGGCCACGGGCGCGAGTCCAATCGGCCTCGGTTGCGACGTTGGCAGCGATCATCATTTCCCAGCCTTCGGCCTCTTTGCGTGGGTCAATCCATGGCATGGTGGGCCCGTAGTACACGGCATCAAATAAGGTGCGCATGTCGAGATCAGGCGGTAGCACTAATGGGTCCTGCTTGTTGTGCATTTCCATTTTGAGAAAATTGCGGAACACAGGTCGCGACCAGCCAGCACAAAACCACTGCTGCATAATGCGGTTGGATTCGTCTTGCTCAACTAGCTCTTGGCGCTGGCTTGAATAACTGCCTTTGTAGTCACGGGCAATGCTGGAATAGCTGCCACGGGTACCGGCTGCGGCGGCTTTTAATTGGCCGTTACGAAAATCAACTAAGTGCACATTAGGCCGATTGGATTCAATCATGCCAACATCTTCACCGGGCTTGAGATCATCGAAGGTCATGCCAGGTGCAATGGGGATTTCGCGGCTTGACGATTCACCACTTGAGTCAGGAACAAACATGGCGGCATCGCCGCGCTTGATGTAAAACGCCAGCGCGGCCGCAATCCGAGCGGCTACTCGCTCAGATTCTTCATAGTCTTTGATATCGCCAAGGCGGGTTAAAATGCCGTGGAATAACGAAGCGCCACGCAGCTGGTGCAAGCGTTTAAATAAGCCTAAGTGCATCATGCTCGATGCGGGTATCACTTTGGTTTTGTAGCGAAAGCCGACTTGATCAGCGGGGTGATCAAGCAATACGTGATAGTTAACCACTTGGCCCCAGCCGTTAACCTCAAGCCCTTGGCGTACCCGCTTTGCTGGTTCATTTAACTCGTAGGGGATAAAGTCGGCCTCTAACGCTTCAATGCTGTATTGAGTGCCTTGCTCGTTTGGGTGGCCGAACTTAGCCACTTTACCCATCACATGCTGGCCGAACACATCACCATCACGCAGGGCGCTACGTAACACTAAACGCTCTAATTCAGGGCGACTAAAACGGCCCGTCACATCACACTTAAGCGACCATGCACCGAAACGGCGCTGAATATCGTTGGCTAAGTCATCAAGGATTTCACCGCTAATACTGCGCGGCTGCGGTTCAACCACAATCCCTTGGGCACCGATCACCCGTTCTTCCATCCGGTCGAGAATGCCGATACTGAGATCATGATTTTCGTCTAACCAGCGCGCTTGCTCACGCAGGCTTTTACCTGCTGCAAATACCGCTTGGTTAGCCCCGCGACTTTCCTTTTTAGCGCGATGCGTGCGGCTTGGGCTGGCGGCTTCATACCCTTTCAGGTTGCGGTAGCTCATTGCGGCCGCTTCACGCTGTAATGCTAAACGCGGGGCAAATATCGCCAGCGCATCATTGATAATGCTCATGTGTTGCTCCGACTTATATTTTTAGAAGTGCCTTATTAATGCGGCTTGATTAGTTAAAGCTGGCTAACTTGACGCCACCCTGTGGGCGGCTAAAGGCACTTAATCGGCGCTCCCACTCAAGCCGACCTTTGCGAATTTCGCCTAGGTCCTCGGTGGTCATTGTTTTGCCGTTGATCGTGGTTTGCTTGCCTGCTAACACATCAAGCTCGGCCTGAAAGTACGCATCGATCATCTGTTGGCATTGGGTTTGGGTCATGCTGTTATCCTTGGCTTTATTGGCATTAACTACAGCCAACCGCCAGAACTGCCACCACCGCCACCGTTTAGGTAAGCAGCATTTGCATTGGCCTGTTTTACGGCTTTGGGTTTTGGTTCTTTGGGTTGGTCGCTTGATATGGCGATCGGGGTAACTTGTGAAAGCTTGTCGAGATTGATGCCGAATTTTTCTATCGCGATATACAACGCGGCCAAGGCGTAAACGAAACAATCTAACGCCTCGTTGCGGCGCTTTTGGTTGTCCCATTTATAGATGATCCGCCCGTTTTGGCGCACCGGCACCTTGCGTTCGCTGGTGAGCTGTTGCAGCTCAACGTCATCACATACCGCTTCGTTTAACGGGAAGTGAATTGCACCAGGCTTACGCACATCAACATCAGGGGCAATTCGCAACATCGACATCAACAGCTCTTTGGCGTTGTCGGTACCAACCTCCGTTAAGTAAACACCTTTGGCGGTTCGCTTACGGGGGAAGTTGGCGATCGGCTTGCCGTAAACGTTGGCACCTCTAATGGGTATAACCCGCATTAGCCCAAGCTTTTTACTCATGGCGTAAACGTCATCGGTGTAGTGGCCGCCTGAATCCCAACCCACTACGCCGATATTGAGCACAACGCCATCAGCACGGGCATAGCTTTGCGCAATACGCTCAGCCACTTTGTCTTTTAATACTTGGCTTGCTGGGTCGCCGTATAAAATAAAGCGGTCGATTAATGCTGCCTCTTTACCCGCGCCCCAGCCCCAAATGCGGCCTTCGTAACGATCGTCTTGGGTGTCGATACCTGTCGTTAAATACACCACCCAGTTAGGCACTTTGCCACTCGGGTACATTTCGCGGCGCTTAGCTAATTCTTCCCACTCTAAGCGTTCGCCGTTGTCGTTATCCCACGGTTGGCCTAACTTAGTGTTGACGAAAGTCTGCAGCTTTTCTTTATCGCCTTTGGCTTTAAAGAACTCAGTAACCAGTTTTGCCCAGCTGTTAAGCGAGTTATAGGCCGACCAGATATGAATTGAGATATTGGGTGGCGTGGTGATGTCGTTTCCGTCGGCATCATAAAAGTCTAAAAAGTCTTTAGTGCGGATGCCGGTGTTTTCGCATATCCAAATCGCACTTGGGTGCAGCTCCATATCGTCGAGCTGATTGTTTTCGATGCAGCAACCACAGTGCTCACACAGATAATAGGCTGTGCTTGGATCGTGCTCACCCTTGGCATTTTTATTCCACTTAATCCCAAAGGCTTCTTCAGGGCCGCCCCACTTTAAATCCTGCAGCTCAAAGCAGTGTGGGCAAGGCAAGCTGAACTTAAAATAGTGCGGTGATTCGCTGCAGGCTTTTTCAATCTGGCAGGTACCGAGCACTTTAGGCGTTGAACCGCGAATCGACTTAGGGAACATCGACAGTTCGATACGAGTATCACCGAGCGATGTGGCGTTACCTTCGTGCTCGATGGATTCATCAAAACCCGCTAGCTCATCGTAGATCACATCATCAGTGGAGATTTCGCGATAGTTCGCTGCAGCGGTACCACCGCGCACCATCAACGTTTTACCGTTGGTGAAAATCTTATCTTCTAGCGTGCTGTCTTTATGCTTGCGTCCCATCCAAGGTGCAAGCGATCGCCAAACAGGGATGTCACGAATCGCCGTTTCAACGTGCTTTTTCATGAAGGTTTTGGCTTGACCATCACGGGGCTGATAGATCAACACGTTGCGTTTTTTGTGCTCAATCTTGTAAGCAGCGTTAGCCATCAGCATTTTGGTGTAACCGACCCGCGCTGACTTCATTAAGTTAAGCGTGCTGATTTGGTCGTTACCCATGGCATTAAGAATGCCAATTTGAAACGGTAAACTTTCCCACTTGCCCTCGGTGTAAGAGGACTCCGACGACATGTAAAAGTGCTCGTCGGCGTACTGTGAACAGGTGAGCATGGGTGGGCGATAGAACGAACGCAGCCCAGCAGAAACGGCGGCTTTCAGATTTTTAATCTGCGCTGCCGATATACTCATCTAATAAACCCTCAATGCCCTCCGCAAGATCGGCGGCGGTGTTTTGGCTTTTAATCACCTCCGCTTTAATAGCGTCGATTGTGCGTTCTGGAATGTCGGGGAATTTGCGTTTTACCCGTATGTGTATTTGATCAAGCACTGGGGCAATTTGCGCCGCAATGCGATTTAGCACAAAGGTGGCAAAGAGCACTTCGACCACTTCTTTACGGTCTTTTTCGTTTTTAAGCTCTTGGCCGTCAGCTTGCGCTCGAGTTAAGCGCCAGCGTTCGAAGTCGATATCAGGCTTATCGGGATCATCTTCATCGGGCTTAGTGATGGTTTTTTTGCGCTCGTTGGCAAGTCTGTTACCCACCACATCGGCCATTTTGTATAAACACACGCGACCGAGCTTGCTGTGCACAGGCACATCCCACTTATCAAACGCTTGGGTGCTGATCTCAAGGCTTTTGCATAGGTCGGTTTTACTCAGTAGAACAGGCTCGGGTGGTGATGGTTGAATGCGTGCCATGGTGTTCATCTACCTGTTTTAACAGTGCTGCTTTCAGCTGCATCTCCGCTCGGTGTAACTCTTGGGCGCGTAGTTCGTCCTTATCTGTTTGACGTTGCTCACGGCGGCGGCGCAACTCCTGATAAAAAACGTTGGCTAATAGGGTGACGAGCGCGAAGAATATCCCGAGCAAAATGGCGATTTCATTCAACGTAAACGCACCTCCAATTGTGCTCATGAGCGACGATACATAAGCGCTAAACGTCAGCGATTTTTGAGTGGTCACATCATTAATGTATGGATTGTTCATGCTGTTTTTCCGTTCGCCATGTTTCGATGTTATGCAAATCGGTATCACATTTGGTGATCACGGCTAAGAGTTGAATGATGCAATCGGGCAGATCGGCATTAGCGTCTGAACTACATTCGGCTGGCAGGCACTGGCTCATTAATGATTGCGGCGGTAACACATATTGGGTCTGCTTGGTGACTACGGTGCGCGCAATAGGCGGCGTGCTTGAGCAGCCGCTTAACATCATCAGGCACAGCAGTATTAGCCCAACTTCGGGTTTGTTCATTGGCTGATGTCCTTAGTTTTTTAATGGCTTCGCGCTGATCGGCAAGTTGGCGATCAATCTCGGCCTTAGCTTTAGCGGTTTGTTCATTGAGCGCTAAGGCAAAGGCGTAATCCTTAGCGAGCCTGTCACGTTCTTTGGCCTGCGCTTGCAGTTCATCGGTAACGACGGTGAGATCATCTTGCAGCATTCGCTGGTTAACGGCGGCCGTTTCAATCTGCGAGGTTTTTAACGCGAGATCAGCTTTAACTGCGGTAAGGCTAAGGCCAAGTAGCGTTATCACTATGATGAGCGCTGCGATTAAATACAGGTGCAGCGAACCCGTGGCATTAATGATTTTGTTCCACATATAAATCCTTTAAGCAGATTTTACGTTCTTTTTTGCGGCGTTCGACTAAGCCAGGCAACTTGATATCAGCGGCATAGACAAAACCATTACAGCCGTGTTTACCGCATGCCTCGGTGAGCTGGTGACAAGCGGCCACCCGTTCGCCGCGCAGTAACAATTTGCGCAAGGTGGAGGTTTGAAAGTTACCCGCGCCAAAGTTATAAATCAGACTGAGATAAGCAGCGTGCTCACCTTCGGTAAGTTGCTCCGGATACGTTAGTCGCCGCAGCTGCCGATCGGCTTTGCCTAAATCCTTGGCGAACATTTCAATGCATTGCTGCTCGCTAAAAAACTGGTTGAGCTCAAGCTCTGGGTCAGTGTGGCCAAAGCAAGCGGTGATAATATCCACAGGATCAAGATAGGTGTGCAGAACGGGCTCGCCATTCGGCGCTTCGGTGGGAGCTATCAAATTAGCCCCAGCCAGCGCGACAGCAGAAGAAAGCCCCAGTGCCACGAGCTTTTGCTTTAATGACATAGGTCAGACTCCTTTAAAATGAGGTTAGCCTTAGCGCGGCCAACGGTTAGATCAACGGTGAGGTAAGCCGCCTCTAACAGCTGATGTTTTTAGTGTCTTTCAACGTCCGTAGCGATCATGTCAAACACCACGGCAACACATACCCACCACGACCACCATTGCAGCGGCCGCTTTTTTTCAGCGGGGGGTTAGCTAACGAACAGCTATTTGGATGTTTGCGAACAAGAAATAGCGCCAAATAAAAAGGGCCCCTAAAAGGAGCCCTTGGCAGACAAATAACGTGCGACTGAATAAATGTAAACTTAGCAAGCGTATACAAATGTACTCGATTTTAAGGGCCTTGAAAGCGGCAAATGTGCCGCATAAAGCGACAAAAGTGCCGTTTCGGAATTTGTAAATATGTGATACGTGAAAACTTAATCACAGAGGATTTATCGTTTTACTTATCGCTTAAGTGATTTGAGTGATAAAAGCATTTAGCTGAATTTACATTTTACTTATCACTTAACTGATTTAGCTATTTTCAGCGGTAGGCAACACGAACCATGAGAACCATATTCCCAACGCCAAGAAAATGGTCATCACGTAAAAAATTCAGATAAGGGGAAACAGGATGATCGAAGGATCAAAAAACGATCTGACAAAGTTGTTATATTCGGCGGCAAAAATGACCATCAAACATCACTAGGCACACACTTAATAAAATTAAGATAAATCAAAATGATAGGTTAACATTTTGTTACTTGAATTTCTTTAGATTTTAGGGGGCTCATAAAACAACAACCAACCACCCCAAAATTCTCATATGTAGTGAAGCATTGCGCGTCACTGCCCCCGCAGTGAAGGCAGCCGGAAGGACCCGTGATGATAATAGGTCGCATCTAGCTATAATGATAGCCATTCTCATTTGAACAGGCCGCGCCTAACCCATTGACAAAGATGATATTTCACAGCCAAACAACTCGTCGCGATAGTACTTGAGTTCCGCTATCGACTCCCGAATATCGGCTAAGGCTTCATGCTGATACTGCTTAGCCTTAATCGCATTACGCTCAACCTCTGGCGCCCAAGCTCTAGCTGCTAGTCCTAGTGCTGATATGTCTAGCTGCCTGTAATGCATGTACTCATGAAGCTCAGGCATTTGGCACATGATAAACGAACGATCAAGCATGATTGAGTTACCCGCAAACACCACGCCAGTCTTAGCTTTACGGTCATGCTTAGGTATTCCCAGTGCTTTCAGGTGTTCGAGTACCATCTGCTCAGCCTGTGCTAACGATACTGATGAGGCACGAACAGCAGCTAACAACCCACTCTTGGTATGCACATCTATCGCCCACTCATGTGACCTTGCAATGTGTTCATCGTCTTGATGCACAACAACGTGCAGCGCTTCACCCACTTGGTTTAGCTCACTATCAGTCACGATAAAGGCCAGCTCAAAGATAGGGTAATACTCCATACCCAGCATCCCATTGTCTAAGCGGCCGTTCAGCCCACCCGTTTCTAAATCACCAAACAAAAAGAATTGCTCCATCACCCACCTCACTTTACTAATTGAATCTCTGCCCTTCTCAACCAATACACATACGACTTCTTACTGTCGAACCCCATCAATGCCCACTGGCCTTTGCATACGTAACAGGTGCGAATCGCCCGAATACAATTTGGCGATAAGCACTCAATCATCCTATCGAACTGGACCACATGCTTAGGAACACTCAACTCCCTAACCAACGCACCACCATAAACCTGCACCTCGCCTAACTTATCGCAAGCACTGCGATTAGTGAAACCTTTACCGAGTTCTTGGAACGCCCAATAACGCCCCCAGGCATTGAGCCCAGCACGAAGGGCTTTCATGTTGACCAAGTCATCACGCCCATCGGCAACCAATGTCACTCTTAAATTAGATGGCCTCATTCGCTACCTCCGTGATCTGCTCAATCGATAAATGAAATACATCATCCAAGATGGCAAGAAAATGGTTAGAAGGAACATTGCTCTTGCCGCTCTCCCATCGCTGATAAGTACGGCGATCAACTCCGTAAATCTCAGCCACTTCATGCTGACTAAAGCCCCTGATACCACGCCCAGTTTTTAGAATGATTGCTGACCGATTGCTCATAAAACCACCTTATTTAGTGCCATTGCATACTCTTGTAAGGCTGATGCAACGATCATCACAGCCACCCACTCGCACCAAGGGTTTGAGCACTCCCAACATTCTCAGACGATCTAGGGATTATCTCGGGCGCAACCTCACTAAAACCGAGCGAAATTAAATGCGCGTGATACGCATCAAGCGCACTCAACATGCCCTTATCCAAAGTCGAATGAACATAGGTACGCAAAAGCACAGGCAAGGCATGATTAAGCAACCGCTCACCCACCATAGTATCAACGCCCATGTCTTGGATAATCGTCCGGCAAAGCTTGCGCAAATCATGCGAGGTAAACTCCTTAAACCGAATCGTCTCACTCCAATAATGCGCAGTGCGCTGGCTAATAGCGCCCACATCACCCGCAAACAAAAACGCCCGCTTACCCACATTTTTAAGCTGCCACTGCAAATAATGCTGGATCAACGCCTTAGCCGTAGGCGTTAACGGTAGCCGGTGCTCTTGGCGGTTCTTGGCGTTCGCCGCAGGAATAAACCAAAACTCACCCGCAAAATGCTCCCATCGTGCCAAACGGGTTTCACCAATGCGCGTGCCGAACATCAGCATCAACATAAACAACATCGCCACCGGCATAAATGCATCCCGCAACGCCACAAACAACGGCCCTAAGTCCGACTCCATCAAGCGCGTATCAGGCTTAGGTGATAAGGTTAAACTCATCGTCACTCGATACCCCATCAACGGATTAAGCAATAACAATCTAAAATCCGCCGCCAAACTCAACGCCCGCTTAAGCACATTCACACTCAAACGAATATAATGCGGCGCATAACCCTCATTCAGCATCAGCTTCACCAACGCACTATCGACCACCAAAAACGACAACTCAGCCAAGGCCACATCCCCCAACTTAGGCAATAACTGCTTACGCATAATCGACCTACAGTTATCGCGCCAGCTCGGGCTTAAGGTCGTATTTCCATCCAAATAATCCCCATACCACAACAGCAAATCAGTCACAGTCGCAAACTCACCGCGCAACACATCCGCACCCGCACTACGCTTAGCCAGCATCACAGGTAAATCCGCTAAAAACGTCTTAATGCACATGCTTGGCCACACGCCTTGCTTCTTCCAAACCGTCTTATCACCCTCATTAATCACCAAATGCACACTCGCCTTAGACCTATCCGCCGTTGCCCGTAAACGCAGCTCAGGAAACTGCGGGTCCCTAAAATCCCGAGTCAAACCGCCACGTAACCAACGGCGCAGCGCGGCATCGTTCAACTTACCCACCTCAACCCCGCTAGCAGCCATCGTTTGCCCCCTTAAGCCCTAGGTTTGCCCGTAAATTGGCAATAATTGATTTCGCCTTTGCCGCCTCAGTCGGCCGCGTCACCGTTTCAGGTAACGCCTTAGGCAACTCAACATCGGTCAACTCGCCACGGCTAAAGCGTCTGCATAGCACTTTGTAATTGCGCTCAAAGGTCATCAACACGTCCTTTTCAAGCCCAGTGGCAAACATCCAACTGCCTGTCTCGCGCACCGCTAAGCGCACCACATCATGGCTCCATGTATGCTTGTCAGGGTGATGGTAATGGCGGGTTGCCTCCTTAAACGCCGCTTCCAACTTGGGCAATCCCAAATCACAGGCCGTGGGTTGGCACCACAAAGCAAACTGGCGTGGTGTCGGCCAAAACTGCCTATCGCCTTGCTCGCGTCTAGCGCGATTCAGCCCCGCTTGCACTTGCTCGCGGCTCGCAATTCCCTGCGCAGCCAAAGTTTTAAGCCACTCGCCTTTGTGGGTCGCTTCGTCCTCAGGCCGTGGCGCACTCACGGGGAACAACACCCGCAACTTGCTAAACACGCTGTCCACAATCGCCATATCCATCGCCGTCGGCTCGGGTTGCGTCACCCGCGCGCCCTGCCCAACCAGCGGCTGGCGGATTAAGGTCTGCAGTGATTTCATGCTCGCATTTTGCTTGGCAGTCATATCAAGGGGTCCTCAGGGTCATACACCGCATGGCGCCAATCCACTTGCCCAACCGCGGCGGCCATCGATCTTGGCAACGGCGTTAGCCAATGGCGTTCACGGATAAACTTGGTAATGCCGAGCACAAACTGGCCATTAGCGCTAAAGCCCCAACTCGCATCCAACGCCGCAGCTTCCTTCAACCAGCTCACCGCCAACACACAATCGGCATCGGTCAGCTTTTCAGCCTTCCACGCTTTCCACGCAGCCGAATCCGACCCGCCTTTGCGATGGGCGGGATACGCTTTGAAAAACGCATTGAAAACCGACTTAGCACTCGTAGCTGGACAACTATCTTTTAAAGATTCCTTGATAGGTTCAAAAGAGTGATAGATTCCGGTGCTATCTGGTGGCACAGGGGGTGTGCTATCTGGTGGCATACCTATGCTATCTGGTGGCACCTCTTCGGTGCTATCTGGTGGCACAGGGGGTGCTACCTCGTAGCAGATTGAAATCGTGTAAATATTGGTTAAATTTCCCTTAGGTCCCTTACGATTTTTAATCGTCACAAAACCCATATCAACCAAGGCCGCAATATGCTTTCTCACAGTGCTATGACCAATCTCGCACTGATCTGCAATATGCTGATGGCTCGGCCAACATTCACCATTATCGTTCGCGTTGTCGGCCAGCTTAATCAACACCAGCTTGCGCAGTGGATTACCCACCTTGGCCTTCATCGCTTTTACCATCAATTCCATGCTCATAAGCCACCGCCTAACTGCGCGACAGCCAGCACAAAATTGACGAAATCATCATGTATACGTAACATGTAATCGCCTCTCTTAGGTATTAAGCCCGCGCTCAGTCGCCAAACTTTAGCGGGCTTTCTTATTCTCGATAAGTAATCGATGCGTGTTCGTGTACCGTCATCAACAACCCGCCTTACCGCCATGACTCGCTAAATACGGATACGCCAGCTCTAGCGCCGCCATGCTCGCTTGCGTGGTCGCCGCCGACTCTTTTAACTCACGGTGCGCCGCCACTAACTGCTCGCGCTTGGGTTCACTGCCCAAATGGATCACCGCCACTTGCGCCTCGGCGTTCTCTTTGGTGAGCGATGCCGCCATATCGGCCACATGCAACACATGGCCATCATTCATGCGGTCGGCAATGACCGTCACCCCAGTGCAACCAAACACATCGTTGAGATACTGCACCCGCAAATGCTCAGGCAATGCCGCCACCAATGCTTGCTCAACATGAAACAAGCGATCTGCCTGTGGATGTTGGCCCTCGTACTGGCCGAGCCAACGGAACAGCTTTTGGGCATTTATCCGCGCATCGTTGTGCACGTCTTGAGTACTCGCAAAGCTAATCCCCTCCGCCGCCAATACCTCGCTTAGCCCGAGGCGCTCAACCGCCGCAACAAAATCAATCGCCAGCGCAAAGCGCGTCATCTTAGGTAACTCCAACACCCGATGAATCGTTTTCATCAACAAATTCAGACGGCTTTCTCTTTTACGTGAATTGATTTTCATGTGTACTGTCCTCCTTCAAACTAAAGTGAACCTAAGCCACACTCGCCGACTCAGGATTATCTAAAACAACGACGGGATTAACTTTGAGTGCGCCATGGCTTAGGCGCTCGATTTGATATGCACGGAGCTCAGGAACGTCTTCACCCCATTGACTAATTGCGGAAGGTTTGATGTTCAAAACCTGAGCTAGCTTGGTTTGAGAACCATAAAATTTGACAGCATCATCTTTTGTCATGGGTTGATCTCCACTCCGAATTAATAAGTTTTCTTACACAATAGAAAGAAAGGAAACTTATGTCAACAAAAGATAAGATCACTTACATGAAAACACTCGGTCAACGCATACGCGAAAAGCGTAAAGAATTAGGTATCACCCAAAAAGCACTTGGTGCTTTAGTTGGGGTTTCTGCTGTTGCAGTAACTCAGTGGGAAAAAGATGAGACAGCCCCAAAGGGCGCAAATTTATTTGCTCTAGCGAAATCATTGAAATGTGATCTCAGCTGGCTTCTAAATGGGCAAGTCGCTGCGAAACCTGAATCGAATGCAGAATGGGCAGGTGGTTTTGATCTATGGGACAACGATAGTCCACTAGGTGAGGATGAAGTCGAAATCCCCTTTTACGTGGATATCGAACTCTCGGCAGGTGAAGGCATTGCAGAAGGTGTTGAGTATAAAGGCCCCAAGCTCCGCTTTGCTAAAAGTAGCCTTAAGCGCCAAGGCGTAAACACAGATCATGCGGCCTGTGTCAAAGTGAATGGCAACAGTATGGAGCCAGTATTACCCCACGGCTCAACGGTGGGTGTCGATACCTCGGCCACCGAGATCATCGACGGTAAAATGTACGCCATTAACCACGATGGCATGATGCGCGTCAAAATGCTCTACAAACTCCCCGGTGGTGGTCTGCGTCTACGCAGCTACAACACCGATGAGTGGCCAGACGAGCACATCAATAACGAACAACTTAAAAACATTAAAGTGATCGGCAAAGTGTTTTGGTACTCGGTTCTGTTGTGAAGCATTTTCAACTCGAAAATAGCTTTCCCAACGTATTGTTGAGTATAACCCTGTTAAATAATTACGCTTATTAACCAGATTCAGCTTAAGTATTCTATTAGCAACTAAAGTATGTAACGCCGCAAACACTGGCGCGTAGGTTGGCGCTGTTTTTGCCGCTTTTGATTTTAGCAAAAACCGCGACAACCGTTATGCGTCCGAGAGCTTTGTTATACATTGGCTTTTATTCGTGAAAGCATTGTTATATAAGGGTTTGCATTGATAGACTTTAATTTCTTTAAAGCCCCCTCAATTTTGCGATCATTTTGGAGCGTTCGCATCAACATTTCTGGATTATTCCCATCATAATACTGCAAAATAAAAAAGAATGTTTCATACCACTCTACCCAACCAGCCTCATTAGGTGTCCAACCAACCAGATCTAAATATTCTTTTTGTAAATGTACCGTTTCTTCACATATACCATGCTTGTTAAAAGGATATATATATAAGAATCGGATAAATTCATCCAGCAATGCCCCTGCCCAAGTAAGAAGCTCTTTATTCGTAACTGCTTTTTCTACTCTTTTATCTACGATATCTTTTTGATAATGGTAAACAGCATTCCTACAGCGCTTTATTATTAAAACATAATCTTCATATACAGATAAAAGTTCATCGATTGCTTTATCCGATTCTTTTAGACTAAGCCATCCTTCGACAACCACGTATAATGATGCAAGCCATTGACTACTATATATAGAATCTTATGCCACTTTCATCATTTTTAATTTTATATTCATAATGATGACGTTCAATATCAGAACGGTAAATGTATTTACCCCATGCAGCGACTTCGAAAATTTTTTCTGACATAGAAACCTTAATGAATTCAGCAATAAATATATAACGCCTTGCTAAGCGGATAAAAATGGTTGGCTATAATCGCAAAGCGATGGCCAACTGTTTTTATTCCGTTTAAGCAACTTGTTATATTCCTTGAATTTCAATAATTAACATACTCTAATTCGAGGTTAAAACCTTGCAACAAGGATTATGATAAGATCCAATCAAAAAGACTTTCCACTCGTCTTTCCCTACTTTTTTTACTTCGAGTATTTTCTTGAGAAGCCATCTTATATTCGAAAATTAAGGGGGACGTTGATGTTTCAGCAGATTGATATATTTCAATAAAGTTAATTAATTTAGGGGCAATGTTTGCCAAGTCAATTTTCTGAGCTTTCAGATAATCGATCACAACAAATAATGTATAGAAATGAACTATAGATGAAAAAAACTTAGCCACAGTTTCATGATCATAGAAAAGACTATCTATAAACTCAAGGATTTCAAAAGTACATCTTAAATCTTCGTCTTTCTTTTCGTAAACATCATTATATAAGTCATAAACTTTATTTATGTTACTAGGTGTATCATTACTTATGCCACTTCTTTGATATATCAACAAACTACTTCCAAAAGTAACATCGACCATGCGGCGTTTTTCATTATCAGAAAAAATATCCCATTTTTTAAAAATAGGATTATTTGCCACTTCTTCAGAGGCCTTTATAAATAAACCATTAAATTCAGAATTTCTAATTTCTTGTGGGTTTAGCGACTTATCTGTTTCATTTAATCTCTTGAATAACTTTGTAATTTCATCTCGGTCAATATCAGAAGGTATAGTCCTTACATTAACTACATAATTCCATATTTTTTGTTTGCACTCATTTGGAAGATCAGACCAAGATTTATCAGTGTATTCTGCCTCTTTATTATCTAAATACTTAGATTTCAACTCCCACTCATTACTTACAAATTGAAAAATAGAACTCATTCTCTGCTGACCATCAACAACACTGTGCTGTTGCATACCAGTTTCTGCATCAACAGGCTGTTGCCAAAGATAGAACTCTGGCATTGGATAACCCATTAAAATAGTTTCAATTAAACGAACTTTTTGTTTTTCAACCCACACTAGTCTTCTTTGAAAAGAGTTATCAATAAAGTATGTTCTAGCTTTCAGTTCTGCAATTAGGTTGGAAAGAGTTAGCCGACCAGGTTGAATTCTCTCATTAATTATACTCATATATTATCCCCTCGCGGACCTCTTAAAACATTTTCAAGTAGGGTGATGCCAAACTCATGATAAGCTTCAACATCTGACCAATTTGCATATATTCTGTAATTTATTTTTTGTTTAATTCGAAATTTTCGACTGATATTTTTTTTCATTTCATCAAGTAAAGTGACTATATCTCTCATATGTTTACTTTTGTATTCAATTTTATCGTGCACAACCAAAAATTTTGAAAAAATTTCATTTGCATGATTTTCTCTAACTTCATTTTGATTACTATAATAAGATTTTCGCATGTTTAGCCAGATCCGCTCAAATACCAAAGGGCAAGCTATTACAATATCTATATCGGAGTGTCGATTGAAAGGCTTTAAAAGTTCTGTTTTGGTTGGATTCATACTAAATCCGAATTTTCCACTGCCGATGATAGCTACATTATTAGGTGATGTGTCTAATGCATTACCAATTTCACACTTTAATGCGTGGTAGCTCCCTTTGATACCAAAATCATCATTTTTTTCAAAAATATATATTTCTTGGTCAAACAAATAACCCCTACAAAAGTCTCGAGGATTTTCAGCTAGTATCAAATCTTTTAAGCCTCGTCTATCTATTGCCATTTTATATAGTCTCGCTCAATAAACTTGATAAGTTCTGTCATAAAGTTCCTTGGTCTATTAAACACTAAAAATCAATAATATCAGAGTTATGCTAACTATACGTATTGAATTTTACTAATCGTTGGGAACAAGGCATATAATGCCGCGCTCTGCGGAAAATTTGTCCGACAGCAGCGCCTTGTTAACCCTTACACAGATCGACTATGCCAAGGAGCAAAACTTACAAATTCATTTTTACCTGGCTTTATTTCAATCAAGCCAATATCCGACATAAACTTAATCCACTCAAACATTTGCAAGCCTATGCCATTCAACCGAATACCACACTCGTATGCAAAATATTCGTAAGCGGCATTAACACCAGACATAACATCTCCATTTGATAACACTACATCAGGAACTTCGTTATCATCTTCCCACCAGTCTTGAGCGTCTTGATCTACAAAAAACTCTATATAAGGATATGCATCCTCTAATTGATCAATACTCATCATGTACTGCCAATGTTCCCTAAGGACCACCTTTTCAGTTTCACTTTCTTCATAAATATAGAGCTGGCTTCTAGTCTTGCTTTGCCAATCCCAAAACTCTAACTTATGACATACCGCTCTGCTCTTAGCTGTAGCTAAGAGCCAAATTAGGTCGTAGTCTCGATAGCAGACATCCACTTGTTCGTTTTCGTCCCCAAGAGCTTTCTTCCATTCTTTGATGTCGTTTTCTTGTAAAATAAGACGAAACGCCTGTGAATCCAGCTTGCTGTTAGTGGGAACATTAATTGTTGCAGTCTCTTGGTTTAGAGTAAGAATTTCTCTACCCCAAGTGTTTTTTACGTACTCAGATATATTAAGAATTAAGAATTCTTGCGCTGATTCAATAAAAAGAACAAGGTAAGTCGGCATTGGCTGTAAAAACCAATAGCGAAGATGGTTAACTGATAATGATATTTTTACTTCCTCGCTTTTCTCATAGTGTTCTAATGAAATGGTCTTTTCCATTTTACCTTTCATTTGAAACCACACGAGAGCGCTAGTCAGCTGTTCTTTCCCCGAAGAAAGTTTACGTGTAAGGTGCATCCCAATATCTCTAGCACCTCGATCATGTTCATAATTGATAAACTCTCCGTACTCAGAAGCAAATGCTCTGAATTTCTCCATATACTTTCTTTCAAAGGAGTCAGTCTCTCCCACTACGATCACGTCTCTCTCCTTTAGGGGCTAACATTTTATTAGTGCGCATGCGTGTTCATCTCATTAGACCAGTAAAAACGCGCACAGTTAACTTTCTGTATGCAAAGAACTTATCAGCTTTTTACCCAATACACCATCCGGAAAAACGCGCATGCGGGTTTTTATTTGGCTATTCATTTCATCTAATCCTGCCAATTCACCACTTTACCATCCCGAACATACGCATAACGCTGGCCGTACATACCATCCCTAAAAACCCATTGTTCAGGACCATAAGCTGAACGATTAATTTTTATTGCCCAGCCCCAGCTTTGCTCTAGCGCCTCAACGCTCATGCCAACCTCAACCTTCCCTGCTTTGATCAATGCATTTTCCCAATCACTGAATTGGCTTTCATCATAAGCGTGCGGGTCTACCTTTGGATGATCATTCTTAATTACCACATCAACGGATGACTGCTCAACGCCATCAGGACAAGGTATGTCCTGCATCACTAGCTTACCCTCGATTTCACACTTGAAAATCTCAGCAAATACAAATTGAGAATAAGACAGCGCAGCTAAAACCGATATCGTTAGCATAAAATATATTCGTCCAAAAAAGACCATAAACCCTCCTTAGTTCAATCGCTTACTCTACCTTATCACTCGTTCAAAAAACCATCAAAACAAAAATACTTTAAAATAAGTTAACTTTTTATTTGACGGCAAAGATAAGTTAACTTACCTTTCATCCTGTACCCACTACCGAGGACAGGGAAATGATTCTAGCGAAAGTTCACACCACACCTAAGCAACGCGATGAGTTTCGTCTACTGGTTGCGATACGTTTTGCTTGCTTGATGGCACTGGCTAAGGGCCATACCGACCCGATGGATTGCCCACGGGTGCAAGTTCGCTGCAATGAGCTGGTCAAGCATTTTGCCTATCACCACCCTAGCCCTGCCTTTTACCGCCAGTTCATTCGCCACACGGGCGAACTTGGGCTCAACTTCTGCCTGCGCTTCACCGAGCCCCAACAAGGCTTGTACGGCAAGGTAATGGTGTGGCGTAACGAACAGGCGGCCACTAACGTGCATCCGCTGCAACTCACCCAAGCGGAGCAACCAACATGAATGGCATCAACACCGCGTTTTTGCTTATGGCCCAGTTCAACAAAGTGATAGTGCCACTGGATCAAATCAGCAAAGAGTATTTTGGCCTCGAACCGCGTACCGCGGCCAACTATGCCAAAGCCGGCCGCTTGCCCTTAGCCGCCTTTCGCACCAGTAACAGCAACAAAGCGCCTTGGATGGTCAATGTCACCGATCTTGCCGAATACCTCGACAAGCAACGCGACGCCGCCAAGCAAGATCAAATCAACTTAGCGTAATCAGCGGCTCAGTGGGGAGGTATCTATGTTTTTTGTTTACGGCGTGTCCATGACCTTAGCGAAAAATCAAGCGGCCAAAAAGTGCAGCACCTCAGTAGGCGCGCACCCTAACCGCCGTCAACTGAGCCCCGACGAGTACCAAGCTAAGTTGAATGATATGGCGCAGCACTTGTTTGAAACCATGAAGCCACAACGCCTGTCGCATTCGTTATCGACGCCCGCGCTGTGCCAGCAATACATCGTGTTAGCCATGACCCAAGAAGCCCACCGCGATGTGCATATTCGCTATCACAAGCTGTCGGACAAGGTGAACCCCAAAACCAAGAAACCCATCATCAATCTGGTGGTGTTTAACGGCGAAGCCGCAGCCTAGCCCTGCTGATTCAAATGGAAGGAATAGCGTATGAACCACTTACTCCCCGGCTTTGAATCAAAGCAGCGCATTGCGTTATTGCTGTCGCTCACACGCATTAGTTCGCCCGAGGTGATTGCCGCGTTAACGCTGCATTACACCAGCGCCCTGCCCGCCGAACGTGCGGCGGCTCGCCACGGTATTGAACTGTCGAACTTTATGCGCGGGCAAAAGAAGTTGGAGCAAATCGCCGCCACGGTCGAGGCCATTAAAGCCATCGACTGGGCCAAGCTGCAATTAACTCATTTGCAATCAAGCCCTTTGCAACCGAAGCAGGTGGCCTAAATGACTCATTCAGCGGCGTTTCGCCATCTGTTAAATCATTACCGCAGCCATAAGTTAAGTCTGTTACTCAAGGCAAAAACGGGCGACAGCATCAAAATCGCGCTAGCACTCGGCGCATTAGATTGCCTGTACTGGCAAGCATTGGGCAACGGCTTAACCAACTTAGCCAAGGGCATTAGCCGCACCATAGTGTATTCGTACCGATATCACCCAATGCGCCTGCCCTGCCACGCGCCAGCCAGCCAAACAAGCGACAACCAAAACAAGGAGGCGGCATGAATACGTTAGCAGCTGCTGAACACATGCTTTCAACTGGTACGTTTTATAGCGCCAGTGAGCTCGGCGCTGAACTTGGTATATCTGCTGTAGAGGCATCTGGAAAGCTATTCAATATTCGCACATCAAAAAAGTACCAATGCGATGTGACTCCGCTACCAAATCGCAAAATCAAGGTGGTAGAGATAAACGGCAGAACGATTTCCAGCAAGTCTCTTTGGAATTTAGCGCTTTTTCAAAAGCCCTTGAATAAGGAGGCGGCATGAATACGTTTAGCACCAAAGATGGCGTGGTCACGTTATCTAAGCCCTACTCAACCTTGATGTGCGATCAGCAACAAATCGAAGTGAAGTACACCCCAAACAACTATCAAGGCTGGGGCATTTGTAAGTCGTTTAACGCCATCGAGTGCAGCGACTTCGGCCAAGCCGACGCCGAAGTATTCGCACTCAACGCAGAATCAAAACTCAGGATAAAAGGAGAAGCAGCATGAACCCGATACAAGCAGCAACTGTAGAACGTGAAGAAGGTTATTGGACCCATCCCGATTTGCCCGAGTGGGATGAAGGGGTAACCCGTGTGGAGTGTGAAGCATGGGCGGCACGCCAAGGCGGCGAGTTTGTGGCGATTTGGTTTGAACTCGATGCGCCTGAACATCAGATCGAGCGCTACTTTGACGAGGGCGACACCGATATCAGCGATTGGCAACCCGTTTGCGACAAAGCCGGCTCATTCCTGCTGAGTATTCACGACACCGAAGATGGCCCCGTCGCGCTGTTCTTTGCCCCAAAGGATAAGAACTAGATATAGCGCCCAAGTTAACCGGCGCCTTAGGCGTAAGCGTAGGGCACCAATACTACCAATAAAAATGGCGAAGCTATGGCCAGTGTTGGTGTCCGCGTTGAACGCACATGATAGATGCGGTCTTTGGAGAGACCAATTTTTGCATTTATTTTGTCGAAAATATTCTTACAAGGCCCGAACTCACAAAGAGTACTTTCTTGCGAATAGCCCAATTCCTTCCACCATGAGTTCCACTCTTTTCTTGTCCTCCACTTCTTTCCACTTGCCATGAACCGCGGAGTTCCGCAGTCCCGCCCATGAAGTGATATCCTTTACATCTTGGGGTGTGATTTTCTTATTCTTTTTTAGGACCTCTGCATACTTATTTATTGATGGAGGGGCTGGAACTAATATCTGCTCCCGCTCAACCCAGCTTCTGAGGTAATTCTCTAAGGTTGCTCCGGCCAAAAAACACGCAGCGGCAGGGTGATTAGAATTATCTTTAAGTATAGATAACGCCTGTGAGAGAGTTTCGCTCGCAATTTCTTGGGCGGCAAGTTCTTTAGGGCTCGATTGAGTGAGCAGCCCTTCTTCTATGTATTGGCTCAAGGATTTAAGTAGAGCAACGAGTTTTTCTTTTGCAAAACCATCCTCAAGTGAGGATATGGCCCAAAAAAACTCATTATCCTCGCCAATGTGTGATTTCACATATTCCTTGGACTTTATTAGCGACCCGTACATAGAGTATTCTGATGCTCCATTATCCTCCAATTCATCTATCAGCATTTCTATTTGCTTTTTTTTCTCTGAAATAAGTTCCATACCCATTCGTAAATATCCTTAAATTTCCACTAAAAACGGATTATCGGGAAGCCTAAATCCTCGTTCATTGGCTAGTAAGTTGTTGCTATTTTACTACTTTATCATTTAGCAACAACTGTATCGAGTCAGCGTACAACGACTTGTTAAATTTCTTTTTCTAGCTTCCAAATTTTTTCTATTGCACTTATCATAATCTTTTTAAGTTTTCCATGATTATAATAAACAGAGCCGTATCCGGTTCCGCCATTAAGATACGTGAAAGCTAATTTATTTCTATTTATATCACCGCGAGTTCTTGAAACATTCCCGCTTATTCCATCCAATTCTAGAGAATACTTACCAAATGTATCCATATTCATTAATTGCTCAATATCTTTTTTAGTAAAAAATAGTTCAATAAAGCAATTTTCTTCAGTTCTAAGATCAAAATCGACACGTACACCTAGTGGCTCTTCAGTAACGACCCATGTTGTTTCATCCATAATTACACCTTGAAATTTAACGCAGCTTTAAGGTGAGAGTAACGCTCACCACCAAACCTAAACTAATTCACCGCAAACACGAAACCAAACCTTAAACTAAAAATGCTAAGCGTTGAGAAACACTCTTAAAGGCTTTGTATGATTTTTATACCTTAATAGGTTGTGGATGTCTCGGAGTATAATAAAATTCTTCATTATCTTCTTGCAGTTGCAAATAAGCTTCTACATCTTTCAACTCATGCGGTGAATATATTGTGTTGGTATGACCAACATTCCCCATAGCAACCCAACCAATCATATTGTCAATTGCATCATGCGATACTTTGTATGTATGCAATCTTTTACTAGTTCTACACCTCAGTTTTTCTGGGTTTGCACTATATATTTTCAAATGGCTGTTATAGCCATTAACTCCTTTAAGTGAAAAGCTTACACATAAATTATGTGCGAGCGGTAAGAAGTTAAGATCGTTATTTGGGTTAACAACAAAAGCATTTGGACTAATTGTAAATACAGGTCTTACATCCGTACTATTAAAATCATAACCAGTATGATATATGCCTGAGATGTAAATATTCTTAAATATTTGATTTCTTACTGAGGATAAATAACAAAAGGAGGTTGGCATTAATGCAGCTTCTGCCAACATCGAAAGGACAAATAAAGATTTGCACTTTTCTATAATTTCAGATTTTGAATTAACAACCTTAATCATTTTTTTGAACAAATGTTGGTTACAGTATACTTTTACATCCTTTGAAGGATTTATTATTTGTTCTTTTATGCTGTCAAAACTTTCAACCATTTCGTCTAAAAAAGGGGATAGTACCTCATCTTTTCCCTCCATTTTATTCTGAGGATTATAAAATCCAAGAACCATCTGAATAACCATAAAATTTAGCATTATTTCAAGAGTATTTCCTCGACTAGTGACATCAAGTAGCTTTTGGAATTTATGTTTTTGTATTAACTCATTAAATGAAATGGATGTTTTCATTTCATATTCTGATAGTTCATTCTCGATATCAAACTTTTCATCAGTTTCTTGATCGATTAGCATAAAACAATTTTTTGCGATTGCTACTGATGATATAGGTAACGGAATAACCCTAATTTCATTTTTTTCTTCATCTGGATACACTGTATGGCACCAAACTCGCTGTTTATCACTTGATTTACCAACCGAATCATCACTTCTAAAGTTTCTCAATACCCATTGAGAAAGCACATGCTGATTTCTTGTATATGTCATATTTCCCTCTGAAGCATAACGTCTTAGTATGTATGCGCTGCGTTAGTTGCAGGGCATAAATCGCTTGTTGGACTTGGCCGATGCCTTATCCAGATTAATTGGTATGCTTAAATGCTATAGGAATTTACTTTTTTTGGGGCCTGCTCTATCGTATCGAGCGTTTTCGAATTGATAGTATTGCTTGATTTTTAATGATTTCATTGAGATTTCCTTATCATTGTAGTGCTCCATACATCATTTTAAGTCTAACTGATTTTAAGAGGCTTAAACATTCTACTAAATAGCAGTTAAGCTCCGCGCAGCGGCTTAATTCAACGTCTTACTAAGCAGCGCGAAATTGTTAGCTATAATTGCGGGGAACGAAGCTAGCCAGCTGTTTTGCGTCCGTTTGAGTAATTTGCTAGGCGAGCTTTTCAAACCCTGTTGTTCGCAATTCAACCCAGTAGTTTTTATGTATTGAAATACTTGCTTGCCGTAGTTGCTCAATATCAACCCCTTCAACTAGGTTGATAATCAAGCTGTTATTGTCTATAAAAGCACTTTCCACAATTTCAAGCAGGTTAAAGTCATCAGCAAAAGCCGTCACATACATTTCGTAATTTTCTGGCTCTGGCAGAAATGGGCAATCTGCCTTGATATCGTCTTCAGTAATTTCTCTCAAGCCTAATCTATATTTCATAATTTTCCCTTAAGCATCATATCGGTCGCCTAACGTTTTATTAGTGCACACGCGCGTTTGCCTCAGTAAACCAGTAAAAACGTGCTTAGTTAATTACTTGTAATAAAAGGAACTTATCAGTTCTTTAACAAATAAACCATGCCGAAAAACACCGTTGCGCGAGTTATAAACCTATTATCTCAAGCCATTCATCAGTAAGTCATTGATTATAAGTGGCATATACTGGCACTAGCCCTGTAAACGAGCAAAAGTATTTTGATTTTATTTCGTGAAATGTGATCAAATCGAATAATACTGTATACATAACAGCATCTAAGACTGAGTCGTTATGAATACAAAAGACAGTTTCTATACCCGAATGTGAGGAATAGGCAGCACGATAGGTAAGGCGGGGAGATTGTAGCTAAGTGAATAACTGACCGACTGTTTTCATTGGAATAAACATTCTTACACGACCGTTGATTTCACAAAGAACCTCGAAACCATACTTAGCGTAAAATGATTCAGCTTGGCCAGTTAAGCAATCGATAACAATGGCATAAGCTCTCATGTGAGCGTTGATTTCCCAAAGATATTCTAGCGCTTTGATTAAGCTAGCTTTACCTAACCCACTACCATGAAACTCTTTATGGACGGCAAGTTGAGCAAGCAGAAAGACCGGTACGGGATAGTGTGGTAACTTTTTACCCATGGCTTGCGGCAAGGTATCACGGCAAATTGAACTTGGTGCGATAGTATAAAATGAACAAATTGGATATTTTTGATTGGGCAATGGCGTAACAGCAGGTAAAACCATTGTACGGCTAATACCTGCTTGCATGTGTTTCGCTGCCTGAGTTTGGATAAAATCGTTTAACTCTGCTTCGCCACAGTCAAATGATGCTCTATCGTGTTGTGATTTATCCAATTCTTTAAAAGTCTTGGAGTAACTCACTTAAACTCACCACGTTTAGTAAATGCTGCCGCTTCACGCAATGCCTTGTTCGGGGCCTTAGCCTCATCACAAGCCGTTATGAATTGGTCGAATACATCAGCTTTAACAGTAATGCTTTCGTGCTCAGCAATCACCTGAGTTGAATCTTCGTCCATTAAGCGAACGACGTATTCAGTTAAGCTTTTTAAACCAAGCAAAGCCGATGCTTTCTCAGCCTTAGCTTTGATCTCTTCATCCAAACGGATATCAAGTCTTGCAGTCGCCATAAAACCTCCTTTCGTACGGAGTAAATCCGTAATGGATTGGAGTATAAAGTTTAAACAACCACAGCGCAACTTGTACGGACACAGTACGGATGCGATTTTATTGATGTGTGGGGGCTAACGCTTCGAATATGCAGCGTGTTGTTCTTCGCTCCGAAGGACAAGGAGGCGGTGTGACGCCGAGCTAAGGTGTGTGCAACGCAATGCCGATGCTACCGCATACCACCTTAAACACTAAACCAACGTATAGTAAAAATGCAACGCGTTGTGAATCACTTAAGCAGTTTGTTAATGCTTTACGATCACAATAGAGACACCGTCATGGATTTCTAAATCATTCTTGAATTCAGATTCATCACGTATACTCCCAAGATCGTATATTACAAATAGCGTAGAACGATAGCCTTTAGAGTAAGCTAGAATATCAGCATTAATTTCATCAACGATAGTTCGACTCTTTGTCGTCGTTTTAGACAGCTTAACCTCAATAGCTAAACTAAGTTTTTGTAAAATAAAGTCAGGAACAACTTCTTTTATTGACACCTTTACACGACCAACTTCTCTATCGTAATCAACCCCTTTTTCTAGACCTTTGCCTATCAAAAGTTGCTCAATAGTATCTTGAACCTGAACTTCACGTTCTGGTTTATTAAAAGTAGCTCTACGGAGACTTGCCTGCAAAAAATCCCTAATCTGCAAGACTTTGTCTTCTTTATAGCCAACTTGAGATTCTAACATTGCCTTAAGAATTGAAAGGTTAGCATGAACTGAGTAAAAGAGAGTTTTCTGTTGACTTGCAACTGTATCGAATTCACTTGGTATTTTGCCAATATTATATAGATCTAGCATTTCAGCAGACTTTACTAGTGGAATGATTAAATTCGCTAACTTATTGTATTTTATTGCATAATTTTTATAGCTTGAATACTTCCATACATTAGATTCAGGCTCACGACTTATGCTTGTATCCATAGAATCAAGTAACGTGTTTGTAAACGCTAAATATTCTAGTAATTCTTGTTTGTTACCCATGAAATCTCCATAAAAATATAACTAACGCTTCAATCAGCCGCTGCGTCAGTAGTCGGCGGAATTGACTTGTTTGATTTATTAATTGGTTTTCTTAAATCTGTGATTGCGCTTTGAACAGAATTGATCAATAAAACTGCACCTGCGATAAGTATGTACAAATTTAAGTCGGTTACTAAATCTTTTAATTCAGAGATAAAAGTACTAGCTATCAAAACTCCACCACAAACAATTTGGAATGCTTGCAAGATCAAATTAGTAATTATTTTCTGATCCAATTCAGACTTATTTTTAAAACAAATAAATGCATAAATAATAAATAAAATAGCTGAAATAATGGCCGAGGGTATAAATAGGGCTTTATCCATTTTTTCCGCCCTCATCTACTGATTTTCCTAGCAAGGCGCCAATAATGCCACCAATAATCATTCCTGCTGGCCCCCCCAGAGAGGCGCCGAGAATTGCTGCCCCAGCTGCTGAGCCAATTAGTCGATTACTAATATGTGCATTAACTTCACGCGAGACCAAAATTAGATTATTTAGATCATCCGAGCCGCCATCAGACTTAGGAACAATATGTTCAATATATAGTTCATCCGGGCTTGATACTTCTTTACCTGTTCTAGAGCACCTTAAACCATCTCTAGCGATTAGTTGCTCTTTAATTTTTGAATTCATAGCTTTCCATTTCTTATAAATCTAACGTCTTAGTATTTATGCACATGCGCGTTTATCTCATTAGACTAGTAAAAACGTGCACAGTTAATTAGTTGTAATAAATGGAACTTATCAGTTCCTTAACAAATAAACCATACGGAAAAACACAGATACGTGAGTTCCAAACCTATTACCTCAAGCAACGTTAAATTAAGTCATTGATTCCAAATGGCATAAACTGGCACTAGCCCTATAAACGTGCACAACTATATTTGGTTTTAATCCGTGAAATGTGATCAAATCGAATAAAACTGTTTAAATAACAGCATCTAAGTGCGTACAATCATCAAAACTAAAAGCCCATATATAAGCTTAATCATGAAGAATACGTATGACTGGTGACAGGTAATCACCACAAGATATGAAATGATTTAGGACAACCGAAGTCACGAGGCTGACATACGACATTAAAACGAGTCAGCGCTATTTCAACTCTTCTTTTAGCTGCTCTATTTGCCGATCGATAGATGACACCAGCGTGTCGGCCTCTTGGGCTGCAGCGACTTGTTCCTGTGCTAAGCTTTGCTGCCAGGTTGCACCGGCTAGGTTGTTATTCGCATACTGCCGACTTTCACGTAAGTTACGTAAGCGCTGGTCACGCGCCGCAATCACCCGCTTGCGGTCAGCCTCAAGCCGAGTGATCTCTCGGGCAATACGTTGTTTTTCGATATAGGTACTGATTTCTTTTTTCTTATCAGAAGTCGCGTTTGAACCAACGCTTGATTGAGAAATGCTGTCATTGCTTTTGATAAAGCTACCAACGCCACTTAAATCAACTGGCTGACTGTTTTCATCACAGGGATCGGCTTGATACTTTCCATCAGCACATTTATAGACTTCGGCAAAGGCCGAAAAAGTAGGACCGCTCGTTAACACCAGCGCGAGTATTATTAAAGATTTTCTGTCCATAGATCACCTCAATGTTTATTGAGCAATCATATCACCAGCGGGGAACCATGAAACAACTTTTTAAAATCGGTGATCCTATAGTGAACCACACTTTTAACCACCTTATATAAATCAAATGGTTAAATTAAAATCTTACCTATCCAGCATGGGCGCAATGGAAAAGGTGCGGTCGAGCAGTAGGCCATCATTAAGATTATTTTTCAACACGTTACTATCGACTCAAGTAATTAAAATTTGCCAGTAAGTTATCGCTTAGAAGGGTAAAGAACCTTAATTTAAGCCGCAGATTACCAATAAACCTTAAGCTTAAAAATGGAAAAACAGTAAACGAGTTAACGTTTACTGTTTTATTGCCCCTCAGAGCTAGCTGGATTATATCCTAAACAGCCCGCTTTGGGGAGATTAAGCTGGTATTGAAGCCTGTCTCTGAGCCAAAACTATAGCTCGCTCCAACGTCTGAGCAAGTTATGGTAAATCCCCGTCAGATTAAATAACTCTTGTTCTGCAGCCTGCTGAGCTGTGAGTGTTTGAATCGCTTGATCTAGTTGAAATAGCAAGCGGCGCTGACCTTCATCACGAACCATACTTTGCAGCCACATAAAGGCGGCGGTACGCTCGCCCGACAGAACTGGCGTGACCTGATGCAAGCTGCTCGATGGATACAGCACTAATGAACCCGCTGATAATTTTATGCTTTGTTGGCCGTAGGTATCTTGGATAACTAATTCGCCGCCCTGATAGCTTTCTGGTTCGCTGAGAAATAAAGTCGCTGACAAATCGGTACGGATCATCCCATCAGGAGTCGAGCGGATAGCATTATCTATGTGATACCCAAAGGTTTCACCGCCTTGATATCGATTAAACAAAGGCGGATAAAACTGTAATGGTAATGCGGCAGATACAAATTGTGGGTGTGCCAACAGCCTGTCCATAATCTGCTGACCTAGCGCGACGGCTACTGGGTCGTCCTTATCTAATTGCTGATTGCGCTTACGAGTTGTCGCCATCGCGCCGGAGGTTTGATTACCGTCTATCCAGCAACGCGCATCTAACTGTTCGCGTAAGTGACTCACTTCTTGTTTTGAGAAAACATTAGGAATTTCAATCAGCATCTCTGGGTTCCATAGGGCAAAAAACACGGCATGACTTATACCGTTTATAAAACATAAAAGGCAGCCCGAGGGCTGCCGTCACATTAACTAATGACTGACATTAAAAATGCATATCGGCACTGAGCATGACCAAACGTCCGGGCGCCATGTTAGCAAAATGCGCAGTGTAGGCTTTATCGTAATAACGCTCGTCCATTAGGTTTTGCACATTCAAGCGCAGGGTCAGAAAGTCATTCATCTTGTAAGATGAAACCACATCAAAACGCCAGTATGAAGGAATCGATAAGGTATTGGCGGTATTACCATAAACCTGACCCATATAGTAGGCGCCAGTTCCGACATTTAACTGCTCAGTAATGTCATAAGTCGTAAATAAACTGATGCTATTTTTGGCCGTATTAGGGAAACGATTGCCATCGAAAGCGGCATTAAATCCATTACTTTCTAGACTAGCATCAAGATAGGTGTATCCACCAAATCCATGCCAATGCTCAGTGATATCACCTGAAAAACCAATTTCGAAGCCCTTCACTTTCTGCTCACCGACGTTTTCTTGCGGTGAATTGCGATCAGCAGAAGTCGCAACGCGAGCGTTGTTTTTCTCGATTTGGAATACTGAACCATTTAGCGATAAACGGCCACTAAAGAGATCCCACTTAGTACCTAGCTCGTAACTTTCAGTATCTTCAGGCTTTAAATCTTCATTGTTACTACCAAGACGATCTGAACCATCGCCATTAGATGTTCCTGGCGGATTCGAAGATGTGCCCCACGCCGCATAGATACTGCCGTTGACCGCAGGTTTATACAGCACTGATAGTTGGTAGTTTAAAAAATCATCGTCATTGGATAGTGACGAAGTCGAGTTCTGTGCAGCAGTGCTGTAATCATCCCAGCGCACGCCGCCGTTAATCATCCAAGACTCATTCAACTCTATGGTATTAAAGGCATAAACTGAGCGAGTGTCCGTTTCAGTCACAGTGGCATCAGTCCCTAGCGTCACGCTGCCGACCCAAGGGTCGTGAGGATTAGGCTTCGATAACAAAGTACAATTGTAATTAGCCAGTAGTGCATCATTACAACCCGCATTACGACCATTACCCGTATCGACCGTATAACTTAAGTTACTGGTGCGCTCGTTGCTAAATTCAGTGCCAATCGCAAAGCGGTTGGTGAATCCAGCCAGTTTAGCCTCACCCGCCAGTTGTAATTGGGTCGCGAGCGTTTTAGTGACTGAATGGCGTGATTTAGTGTTACGCCATACATAACCATTGGCGACATTGCCTGTCGTGTCATCGGGGTTGGTCACAATGTAATAATTGGTATTACGGCTATACACTGAGGTCGACGTAAATTGCATGTCATTGTTGAAGTCATGGCTTATCAGCACTGAAGCTGTGTCGTCATTATTATCGCGAAAATCCCGCGACAATAAGCCATAGAAGTTATTGGGATCAACATCGGCAGGCTTACCTGTCGCTTGATCATAGGGGATCCCATAGTCAGGTATGTCATGGTTTTCAAAATGATAGTATTCCAACGTCACCTTAGTGGGTGTCGTCAAGCCAAATGTCACCGAGGGTGCAATGCCCCAACGATTACCAGAGACTTCATCACGACCTGGTGTATTGGCATCGTGCGCCATTAGATTCACCCGCACGGCAGCTTCATCTGCAATCACATGGTTAACGTCAAGGCTGGCGCGTTTTAAAGCATCAGTACCAATCGCAACATCCGCATTAATAAAATCTTCGGCTTGGGCTTTTTTAGTCACGATATTGATACTACCGCCAACTGCACCACGGCCGTTATAAACAGAACTCGGCCCCTTTAGCACCTCAATTTGTTCGATGTTAAAAGTCTCACGGCTCTGGGAGCCCACATCCCGCATACCGTTAATAAACGTTGAAGATTGAGCGTCATAACCACGAATAAACGGCCTGTCACCATAGGGGTTACCACCTTCACCCGTACCAAGCGTAATACCAGGTGTTGCACGCAGAGCATCAGTAAAACTTTGTGCCCCCATGTCTTTGATCAGATCTTGATTAATCACAGTGACCGTTTTAGCGCTATTGAGCAGATCATCAGTAAATTTACCGGATTGTACTTTGCGCGTGTTGTAGCCCAAATATTCGCCGTTAACCTCAATATGTTCGACTTTCTTACCAGCGACTTGTGCCTGCTCCGCTGCTATCGCAGGGGTAGCTGATACAGCCATACCTATAGTTAATGAACCTAAAACATGGGCGCCGAGTGCGACTCGGCCATTGCGGCGTTTTGCAAATTTCATTAAAAGCATTCCTGTTGCGGACTAAACCCTGTAACAGATGTCCCCCACCTGTTAATCGCCCGCTAATATATGTAAAATCATTTATGTGATCAATAACTATTATCATTTACATTCAAGTTTAATGTAAATCACAGTTTCAGCTTTTATCATCGTTAAATGCTACAGGCATCATTTGAGCTAAATTTATGGTTAAAATTTCATAATTATTTGTAAATAAAGAAATTTAACATTAAAACTTTAAACGTCTACTGAAATGACCGTGATCCTCAATTTGCAGTATAATAACCAGCACTATCAGCCTTTAGATTGAAATCCATCTTCTAACCTGAGTGGATATCATGTAAAAATGTGCTGTTGCAGTATCGTTTTAAGCATTTTCATGGAAAGCTCTTTACGCTAAATAACAAGAAAATAGTGAAATTAACCTCACATTTCCATTTGTGTCATCTAAGCTGAAGAGTGTGATCAAGATTGCTGTCAATAAGCAACTTTTCTAATAGCCTTAAGCCATGCCATTACTCCATGGTTTAGGCTCAAAAGAGGACAAACTTAGGCATGAACGTTAATTTTATTAATCCTTTCCTCCAATCTCTGCTCAATGTCATCTCAACTATGGCGAGCATGGATTTGACGCCGGGCAAACCTCAAATCAAATCAGATAACTTAGCAAAGGGGGATGTGTCAGGCCTTATTGGACTCGTTGGCCCTCAAACAAAAGGATCACTATCGATTACCTTCGAACAAAAGCTAGTTTTGCAGATAATGCAGAATATGCTGGGCGAAAACCCGGGTAAAATTAACGAGGAAGTGACTGACCTAGTGGGTGAAATCACCAACATGGTGACTGGAGGCGCAAAAAATCTATTGGGTCAGAAAGGCTATGAGTTTGAAATGGCCACCCCTATGGTCGTGTCAGGAAAAGGCCATACCATTTCCCATAAAGCCAATGGCACTAAGATTATCATGCCTTTTACCAGCCCACATGGGACTGCTTATATCGAAATATGCTTTGAAAACTAAAAGCTTAAAATGTACCAAGCCAACATGGCTCAAATTACATTAACGCTCCTGTCGCTCTGGATCTTATGTTTCATTTGCTTATTTAAAGCTAGATAACAAAGATCAGAACGGCTGGATTACCAGCACCTGAATATACTTTTACCATTCATTTCACTGTCTCATTAGTGTCTAATGACCACTTCAATTCGCGCGGCTCTATCCGTAAACATATCGAGTCATCCAGCCTGCACATCAAATCAGTACTTAACTGAAATGCGCTTATCTAAGCCCTACTCGCTCAGCACACATACACTGCAAAAATGACTAACCTATGACGGTTTTATTCACTGCAATCAGTAGATGCAAACATAGTGCTGATGATTAACCACGAGACTTCATCTTATACTTTCTACAAATAAAAAACGGTGTTTAACACACCGTTTTTATGATTCTGCATTTCAAGCTGAAGACACTCAAGCTAACGAGGTTCATTTCACCAGGCTAGTCTCATGAGACCAAGCACGCGAGATTAAGCTCATGAGAGTAAACTCACGCGATGAAGTTAACAAAGCTAAGCTAAACAAACCGCAACCCTTGGGGTGAGCTTAGTGACTAATTCATAAGCGATAGTACCAATATGCTCAGCGACTTCTTCTACGGGTAATGCTTTACCCCACAACAAAGCGCTATCGCCAACCTTATCCTGCGCATCTTGGCCTAAGTCGACAGTCAACATGTCCATAGAGACGCGACCAACTATGGGTACGCGACGACCATTGACCCACACAGGTGTACCTTCCGGTGCATTACGGGGATAACCATCACCATAACCAATTGCGACAACACCCAAACGGGTATCTTGCTTCGCGGTCCAGAAACAACCATAACCCACTGGCTGATTGGCTTTATGATCCCGCACCGCAATCAACTGTGATACCAGTTCCATCGCAGGTACTAGTCCGTGATTCGCACCGCAATCTCCCGTGACAGGTGACACACCATAGAGTGCGATTCCCGGACGGATCCAATCGCCTTGGCTTTGCGGCCAATACAAGGCACCGGCGGAGTTGGCTAAGGTTCTAAATCCGGGTAAGCCAGCCGTTAAGGAATTAAAAGCCGCCATCTGCACTGAGGTATAAGTGTTATCTGGCTCATCTGCGCAGGCAAAATGCGTCATCAAATGAATCGGTTTTGCCACATTGGAACAGGCCATTAATCGGTCGTAAACCGTTGAGAATTGCTCGGGCGTAAAGCCTAAGCGATGCATACCTGAATCCACTTTCAGCCAAACAGTCACAGGTTTAGGCAGCACGGTTTGCTCTAACATCTCAAGCTGAGAGCTATGATGCACCACAGTGTCGATATCATGCCCGACGAGTAACGGGAGATCGGTGGCGCGGAAAAAACCTTCCAGCAATAACAACCGAGCTGTCACGCCGCCCGCTCGTAATTCTAAGGCTTCATCCAATCGTGCTAAGCCAAAGCCATCGGCACTGACTAAACAATTAGCGACATTCAATAATCCATGACCATAGCCGTTCGCTTTAACGACGGCCATTACGCGACTCGCTGGTGCCTGTTGACGCAACGCAGCGAGATTGGTTTGCAGTGCACTACTGCTAATTTCTGCACGGGGAAAAGGGTTCAAAATTTACCTTGCTCACTCAGGAAATAAAAAGTCACGGATATAAAAAATACATCAGCACAGCACGTCTTCTGCATACGCAAATTTACTATTTTCAAACATGAATTTAGTCTTCTTCAAACTGAGGTCCGGCATAATTATCGAAGCGCGAAAACTGCCCTTGGAAGGTGAGTCGCACCCGACCAATCGGGCCGTTACGTTGCTTACCAATAATGATTTCGGCCGTACCTTTATCTTGAGAATCGTTGTTATACACTTCATCGCGATAAATAAACATGATGAGATCCGCATCTTGCTCGATAGCGCCCGATTCACGCAAATCCGAGTTTACCGGGCGTTTATCGGCCCTTTGCTCGAGCGAGCGGTTAAGCTGTGACAGAGCAATAATCGGAATTTCCAACTCTTTAGCTAATGCCTTGAGCGAGCGTGAAATCTCAGAAATCTCTAAGGTACGGTTATCTTTCAAGGCGGGCACCTGCATTAACTGCAGGTAATCTATCATGATCATCGACAGGCCGCCGTATTCACGAGCGATACGACGCGCGCGGCTACGAACTTCAGTTGGCGTTAAGCCCGAACCATCATCGATATACATTTTGCCTTGCTCGAGCATAATCCCCATGGTCGATGAAACCCGCGCCCAATCCTCATCATCGAGTTGGCCAGTACGGATTTTGGTTTGATCGACGCGGCCCAAGGAGGCCAACATACGCATCATAATCTGTTCTGACGGCATCTCGAGACTGAAGATAAGCACAGGTTTGTCTTCATTCATTGCGGCTTGTTCGCACAAGTTCATCGCGAAGGTGGTTTTACCCATAGAAGGACGCGCCGCAACGATAATCAAGTCACCGGACTGGAAACCAGCGGTCATCTTATCCAGATCGTTAAAGCCGCTCGATACCCCTGTCACACCGTTGTGGGGGTTATTGTAAAGCTGCTCAATCTTATCGACGGTTTTTTCTAGAATGGTTTTAATGCCTTCGGGACCTTCATTGGCATTGGTGCGCATCTCAGCGATCTTAAAGACTTTACTCTCAGCAAGGTCGAGTAATTCACCCGAGTCGCGGCCTTCTGGGTTGTAACCCGCATCGGCAATTTCGTGCGCGACGCGGATCATGTCACGTACTACGGCACGTTCACGGACGATTTCAGCGTAGGATAAAATGTTGCCCGCACTTGGGGTATTTTTCGCAATCTCACCTAAATAGGCAAAACCACCGGCATCTTCTAATTGATTTTCAACTTCGAGCTGTTCAGAAACCGTGATCAAATCGATCGGCTGCCCCAAATCGACCAATCTGTGCATGGCAGAGAAGATCATCTTGTGTGAACGGGAGTAAAAGTCATCTTTTACGACGGCCTCAGCTACCCTGTCCCACGCTTCGGCATCTAACATCAAGCCGCCTAATACCGATTGTTCAGCCTCAATTGAATGCGGTGGCAGCTTGAGTCCATCAAGCTGCAAATCTCTTGGCTTACTTTTAGGCTTAAAAGCACCTTGTTGTGACATTAACGCTCCCGATTTCCAACAACTTAACAAAATATGATATAAAACCCGCGTCAAGCAAACAGGATGTTTACACTCGCCTGTTATCTCATTCCAACGGACACTCTAATAATCAATAAGGAAAGAACATGCGTATTGCATTGGTTGCGGCCTTAGTAATGACATCCGGCATAGCAACTGCCGACGAAGGACAATGGCAACCTTATCAAATGCCTTCTATTGCAGACAAACTCAGTGAACGCGGAATCGATATTCCTGCAGAAAAACTGGCCGATCTTACAAGTTATCCCATGAACGCCGTTGTAGGGCTGGGCTATTGTACCGCCAGTTTTGTCTCCCCCCAAGGGCTAGTTGTGACAAACCACCATTGTGCCTTCAAGGCGATACAATATAACACTAAGAAAGAACATAACTATCTCGAACAAGGCTTTTTAGCGACATCAATGGACAAGGAACCCTCTGCCGGTCCTAACGAACGTTTATACATCACAGAGGCAGTAACCGATGTCACCGCCCAAATCAATCAAGGCCTGAGCCAAGATCCGCTGAGCCGTTACGAAGATATTCAAAATCACAGCAAAGAACTGATCAAGAGTTGTGAAGCCGATGCGAATTATCGCTGTAATGTCCGCAGTTTCCATAACGGCCTAGAATATTACTTAATCAAGCAATTGATGATCCGCGATGTACGCTTAGTGTATGCACCACCAGAAAGTGTCGGCGCCTTTGGCGGCGACATCGATAACTATGAATATCCACGTCATTCAGGTGATTTTGCCTTCTTACGGGCTTATGTGGGTAAAGACGGCCAACCCGCTGCCTATAGCGACGATAACATCCCTTACAAGCCAAAGAGTTACCTTAAAATTAACGCCGATGGCGTGAAAGCCGGTGACGGCGTGTTCGTCGCAGGCTATCCAGGCTCAACCAGTCGCTATAATCTTACTAGTGAACTTAAGTTTGCCAGTGACTGGCTGTATCCCACCCAAGCTAAACGCTATCAATTACAGATTGATACTATCGAAGCTATGGGACAAAAAGATGCAGACATCGCCATTAAATACGCTGGTAATATGGCTTCAATGGCCAACCGAATGAAAAAACTCAACGGCCTGTTAGCGGGTTTTAAAGCCACGGATATCGTGGGCATTAAACAAAGTCGTGAGGATAATTTTTTAGCTTGGCTTAAACAAAATCCTAAGCTAAATCAAAACCTCATCGCTGAGTTAGAAGTGCTACTTGCCGAGCAACAACAGGCGTTCCAAAGTAATTACTACTTTACTAATGCCCAATCGAGCACCCTGCTAACCGCAGCAAACAGCTTGTATCGTCTTGCGAAAGAAAAACAAAAGCCCGATGCCGAACGTGAACAAGGCTATCAAGAGCGTGATATGGCTATGCTGAGCTCGCGCCTTAAACGTATCGATTCGAGTTTCGATGTCAAAGTCGATAAGACATTGTGGTTACAGGATTTAAATGCTTACCTAGGCCAATCGAATCGCGTGGCAGCGCTCGATAAAATGTTAAGTGTTAATAGTAAAGACGTAGATCTCGCGGCTAAACTCGATGGTTTGTATTCACTCACTACGCTCACAGACCAAGCCCAACGTCTGGCGTGGATGAATGCCGATGTTAACGCCTTCGAAACCAGTGCCGATCCCTTTATTCGTTTAGCCGTTGCCCTTTACGACACCAATATGGCACAGGAAAAAACGGAAAAAATCTTAGACGGCAAGTTATCCACTGCTCGCCCAGACTACATGGCCGCCGTGATTGACTACTATAAAGCCAACAACTGGCCGGTCTACCCTGACGCCAACGGTACGCTACGTATCAGCTACGGTATGGTCGATGGTTATCAATCCCGTGATGCGCTCTACAAACAGCCGTTTACTCGTCTTGATGGCATAGTCGCAAAACACACAGGCGTAGAGCCCTACAATGCACCGAAAAAGCTACTCGATGCGATTGCCGAACAACGTTTTGGCAATCATTTAGTGAAGTCGGTTTATCAAGATCCCCGCGGCTGGATTTGCAGACTCTTCTCTTGCTTAGACAAACCCGAAGAATTTAACTCTGTACCGGTTAACTTCTTATCGAGCGTTGACACCACAGGCGGTAACTCTGGCTCACCCGTCTTCAACGGTAAAGGAGAACTCGTTGGCCTTAACTTCGACTCCACCTATGAAGCGATTACTAAAGACTGGTTCTTCAACCCAACCATCACCCGTGCCGTGCACGTAGATATCCGCTATATCCTGTGGATGATGGACGAAGTCGACCATGCCGATAATCTGATTAAAGAACTGGATTTAGTGAGAAATTAATACCTTGAGCTAAATCAGTTGCTCTAAACAAAAAGCCGCTCACTGTTCTGCAGTAAGCGGCTTTAATTTGGGCTCGTATTTTAGCAGCGAATGCACTTTGAGATGATGAGATTGAATGAATAGGCGTATATCACCTAGCAATTATACCAATCGCATTAAATCCATCGCAGAGTCGATATCCAAACCTAAATACACTCAAATCCTAAATTTCAGCCATAAAAAAACACCGCCTAGGCGGTGTCTTTTTATATTTAAAGCGAGTCGTAATTAAGCTTCTGCAACCACAGATACTTTAACAACAGCTTTAACTTCAGTGTGTAACTGAACTTCAACTTCGAAGTCGCCAGTAGTACGCAGAGCGCCTAATGGTAAACGAACTTCAGCTTTAGCCAGCTCAACACCAGCAGCAGTCACTGCATCAGCGATGTCACGGTTGCCAACTGAACCAAACAGTTTGCCTTCATCACCAGCTTTAGAAGCGATTACAACAGCTTCCAGTGCAGTGATTTTCTCAGCACGTAGGTTAGCAGCAGCTAATTCAGCAGCTAATTTAGCTTCTAATTCAGCGCGACGAGCTTCAAATACTTTAACGTTGCTTTCGTTAGCAACAACAGCTTTACCTTGTGGCAAAAGGAAGTTACGTGCGTAACCAGCCTTAACTGTTACTTGGTCACCCAAGTTGCCTAGGTTAGCGATTTTATCAAGCAGAATAACGTTCATTATCAAATCCTCTATATTCGATTAGGAATACTGCAATTACTGATGTAAATCAGTATATGGCAGTAGAGAAAGATAACGAGCACGCTTGATAGCGCGAGCTAGTTGGCGCTGATATTTAGCACTAGTACCAGTGATACGGCTTGGAACAATCTTGCCACTTTCAGTGATGTAGTTCTTTAAAGTAACGATATCTTTGTAATCAATTTCTGCAACACCTTCAGCGGTGAAACGGCAGAACTTGCGACGACGGAAATAACGTGCCATGTTGACAGTCTCCTAAGTTTTCAATTCGACATTTTCGGCATGGATAACTAAGCGGTTTTGACCATTGCGCCCCTGTTGAAGCGTCATAAAGCCTTGCACTTGAACTTCCACACCTGCTTTCAGATCTTCTGCGACGCTTTCAAAGCGTGGGCCACTCAATATCACTTGAATTTGTACGTAGACGTTGCGGAGCATATCTGCTTCATAACGCTGCGATTTGTGTTCCAACATTATCACACTGTGTGCAATACCTGCTGGGCTTTTAAAGCGTCTTGAACGAGTTATCGTTCCTGACAACACCAAGTTATTGGTGGTCACAGATTACCTTACTCAGCGATTTCTTCAGCGTGAGCTTCATCGTATGAGCGTTCGCCAGCTGGGCCACGACGTGAATCGCGCTCATCTCTAGCTTTAGCCATTGGAGATGCTTCAGTAACGGCAACTTTAGTACGCATTACCATGTTACGCAGAACTGCGTCGTTGAAACGGAAAGCTGTTTCTAGCTCTTCAATCGTCTCTGCTTTAGCTTCAACGTTCATCAGAACGTAGTGAGCTTTATGCAGATCAAGGATTGGGTAAGCCAGTTGACGACGGCCCCAATCTTCTAAACGGTGGATTGTGCCGTTAGCTTCGGTGATAACACCTGTGTAACGCTCAATCATACCTGGTACTTGTTCACTTTGATCTGGGTGAACCATAAATACGATTTCGTAATGACGCATTTATTGCTCCTTACGGTTATGTAGCCTCGGTATTGGCTCAGTCAAACCAAATGGAGGCAAGGAACGAAAAATAGTGACTGATTTGAGCGCGAGATAGTACAGAAAGCAAGCCAGAAACTCAAGCAATAACTTTGCCTCGCCAATCAATACAGGTATGATGGCGCTTCATCTATATTCGGACGTCTGACATCAGCTAACCAAGAATAAAACATAATGCTAAAAGTTATTGCGCCAATCTTTTTATTTTCCCTTTCATTTCCTGCGCTTGCGCTTGTTCCACCTGATTATCAGGAACCGCCCAGCGATTTTACCGCAGAAATCGAAGCGGGTTTGCAACTGAATACAGGCAATACCGAATCCAGCAGTTTTAACGGTCGAACCCAACTGATTTACGACACTAAGCAAACCAAGCAAGAAGCCACGCTCAAAGCCTACTTTGCCTCAGAAAAAAGCAAGACGACTTCCGAAAAATACGAACTCCAACTCCAGTCGAACTATAAACTCACTAAGGGTTATATCTTCGGACGCGGTGATTTCACTTGGGATCAATTCGGTAGTTACACGCAAATATCAACTATTTCGAGTGGTTACGGTTTTAATGCCATCAGTAGCTACAAGACCAAACTCAGTCTCGAAGTCGGCCCCGGTTATCGATATAACTTACCGGCCGAATCTGTCGATATTCCCAATCCTGATGCTGAGAAAGATGTCATTCTGCGTACCGCTGCAAAGTTTTCTCAAAAACTGCAGGAATACAGTAGTCTCAATGCCGATTTAACTGCGGAAATGGGCGAGAACAACAATACCCTTACCTTAGACATGAACTACAAGAATCTGGTGTTCCAAGATTGGGCTTTTAAAATCGGCATGAACATCAAATACACTGAAGTAGTTCCAGAAGGTAGCCAGCAGACAGATACCATCACCACCTTCAACCTGCTTTATACCTTTAGATAACCGCTTTTAGATAATCCGAAGCAATACAAGAACACGACGCCAATGTCATCTTCGGCTGGCGTCAATGTGAAAGTTCCTCCGCCCCCTCTCAAGTCACTTCGACATAATCTAAGGATTTTTTGAGCAGAAATGCGCAATTAATCAAGATTTACCAACAATTTGCAACACAACATAAACACCAACCCCTGATATACTCACGGTTTATTATCAATCTTGTTTGTGTTTTCGGAGTTGTATATGACTAATCCGCTGCGCACTTTCGCCTCTTTATATAGCACCACCTTGTTAATGGTACTGGCCGGCGGTTTGCTCACAACTTACCTTGGGCTCAGGCTCTCGGTGATGAATGTGCCACAGATATGGATAGGCGGCATGATGTCGGCCTATTATGTTGGCCTAGTGGCGGGCTCTAAGATTGGTCATAGACTTATCGCCCAAGTGGGTCATATACGCGCCTTTGTTGCCAGTGCAGGTATAGTCGCGGCATCTGCATTGGGTCATGCACTTGTGGATGAGCTCGCGGTTTGGCTGCTCCTCAGGCTCGTTGTCGGCATGGGAATGATGTGCCAATACATGGTGCTCGAAAGTTGGCTTAACGAACAAGCCGAAAGTAACCAAAGGGGCACAGTGTTCGCGAGTTATATGATCGTATCTTACTTCGGTTTGATTTTGGGCCAAGGCGCAATCAGCATCTTCCCCGAATTAGGCCTTGAGCCATTACTGCTGATCGCGATTTGTTTCTCACTCTGTATCGTACCGATTTCACTCACGCGTCGTCTTCACCCTGCGCCTTTGGTCCCAGCTCCACTCAAAATTGCCCATTACTGGAAAAAAGCGCCGCAGGCACTCACAACCATCGCGATTGGTAGCATGATAGTGGGTTCGTTTTATGGTCTCGCGCCCGCCTATGCTAGTAACTTAGGTTTGCCGCCTGAAAAAGTCGCCACTTATATGACAGCAACAATTTTAGCGGGATTACTGGCACAATGGCCTATGGGGAAACTGTCCGACATTATGTCCCGCAGCCGCCTTATTCGTATCAACTGTATATTGCTTGGCATCTTAGCCTTAGCCATCGCCTTAACGCCCTATCATCCAGTGATTTCGCTGGTGATGACCTTCCTGTTTGGTATTTTAGGTTTCACCTTCTATCCACTTGCTACGGCACTGGCTAACTCACGAGTCGAACAGAATGAGCGGGTCGGTTTATCTGCCACCATCTTATTAACCTTCGGCTTAGGGGCTAGTATCGGTCCACTGATCGCCTCAACGTTAATGCAATGGCTTGGCAACAGCATGTTATATGGCTTTATGTCTGCCTGTACCTTGATCCTGTTTGTGCGGCTACGTTACGTGCATTCACAGCAAAAAGTCGAAACCAATGTCACCCAAGACTACATAATGGCGACGGGCGACTTAGTCTCTTCACCACTGGCGGCGGCGCTAGACCCTAGGGTTGATGTTGAATCGATTCAAGAACATATGACGCCCAGTGCTAACCTAGATGAATCTGAGCATGATTTAGGGGCTGATGGCGTCGATGACGATATTATCGACGCAAATGACAGTGATGAGGAACAACTCACCTTCAGTTTCGATATCGAACAAGCAGAGCCAGAAGCCGTTCAAACGGATGAAGCCGATAGCCATCTGGTTAACCTAGACAAAGCGCAGACATAAAAAGGCCAACAAAAAAGACCGATTAACTGTTTAAAGTTAATCGGTCTTTTATTACTGCTAATGCTAACTACAACAAATAGTTACTGCAACAAGTCGTTACAGCAAGCCTGACCGCATATGCGATATCAGGCAAGCATGAGCGTATTAGCTGCGGCGCTGACGCACAGCTTCAAATAAGCAAATACCGGTCGCAACCGATACGTTCAAGCTCGACACACTACCGGCCATAGGGATAGAGATCAGTGAATCACAAGATTCACGGCTTAAACGGCGTAAACCTTTATCTTCCGCCCCCATGGCAATCGCCAGTGGCCCTTTAAGATCGGCTTGATAAAGCTCGCAATCTGCCTCGCCCGCCGTCCCCACAATCCATACACCTTTATCCTGCAGGTGACGCATAGTGCGCGCAAGATTAGTCACTTGGAATAGAGGCACAGTTTCCGCCGCGCCACATGCCACTTTACTGACAGTCGCAGTTAAGCCGACTGAGTTGTCTTTAGGCACGATAATACCTTGCACGCCAGCCGCATCGGCATTACGTAGGCAAGCGCCTAAGTTATGGGGATCCGTCACGCCATCCAAAATCAGCAGAAATGGTTGCTCAGTGTTGGCAAGCAGCACATCTAGATCTTGCTCATTCAACACTTTCGCCGCTTTAACGCGCGCGACTATGCCTTGATGTTGGCTGCTTTCCGCTTTGTCATCCAAGGCTTTACGAGAAGCGACTTGAATCGTAGTGCCAAAGGCTTTGGCCTGATTGGCAAGCACAGTTAAGCGCTCATCGTCACGGCCTTGTAAGAGCCATAACTCGATAATGCGCTCAGGGCTGTGTTTTAACAGAGCTTCAACTGCGTGGATCCCAAAAATAATATCTTGTTTTTTCATTTATTTCTTTCTCGTGCTCCGCTTAGCGGCTTTTGGCTTTTTAGCCGGATCTTTTACTGCTGTCTTTTTCGCTTTAGTGCCCGCTTTAGCCTTAGGTTTGGCTTTGCCAGCTTCAGCCTTAGTACTAGGCGTTGCGGTTTTACCCGCTTTGCCTTGCTTAGCACCTTCGCGATTAACACGCTCACGGGCAGTCATCGGCTTATCACGGCTGGCAGATGCTTTACGCTTGCCGCCTTTGCCGTCATCGCCCAGCATGACTAAATCAATCTGTCTGTCATCTAAGTTAACAGCAGCGACCTTAACCGTCACAGGATCGCCCACTTGATAGACTTGGCCTGTATGCTCACCGATAAGGCGTTGACGCATAGGATCGAATTGGTAGTAATCGCTACCTAGACTTGATATATGCACTAAGCCATCGATAAACAGCTCATTTAAGCGCACGAACAAACCAAAGCTCGTCACTGAGGCAATCACAGCTTCGAAGGTATCGCCGACGTGATCTTGCATAAACTCGCACTTGAGCCAATCGCTAACATCACGAGTCGCTTCATCGGCACGACGCTCTGTGGTTGAACACTCTTCGCCCAATTGGTCGAGTTCATCGAGTTGATAATGGTAGCCACCATCCTGCGTCCACTTTTCTGTGGCTTCGCCTCTTTCCTTCGCCAGTAAATAACGGATCACTCTATGTAAGACTAAATCCGGATAACGGCGAATGGGCGAGGTAAAATGCGCATACTCTTCTAAGGCTAGACCAAAGTGACCTTCATTATCTGGAGTGTAAATGGCCTGACGCATAGAGCGCAGCAACATCACTTGGATAAGTTCAGCATCGGGACGGTCGGCAATTTGCAGCATCACGTTCTGGTAATCAGACGGCGTTGGCTCAAGTCCGCCAGGCATAGTCAAACCACGCTCAGCAAGGAACTCTTTAAAGTTCGCCAACTTTTGCTCAGATGGCGCTTCATGCACTCGGTACAGCACGTCGCCTTTGTGTTTCTTCACAAATTTAGCTGCAGAAACGTTGGCTAAAATCATGCATTCTTCAATGATTTTATGTGCTTGATTACGGCCACGCGGCACGATTTTATCAATCTTGCGCTGCTCATTGAAAATGAACTGCGTTTCCATGGTTTCAAACGCAATCGCACCACGCTCGGCTCTTTGCTCATCTAGCGCTAAATACAATGACTGTAAACACTGCAGATGCGGGAACAAGGCTTCATGCTCAGGTGCAATCGGGCCGCCTTCTAACATCTCCGCCACTTGGGTATAAGTGAAACGGGCATGGGAATACATCACAGCAGGATAAAACTTATAACCCGACAACTTGCCTTTGGCAGACACGGTCATCTCGGCGACCATACATAAACGGTCGACGTGAGGATTAAGTGAACATAGGCCATTGGAGATTTTCTCCGGCAGCATAGGGATCACTTGTGATGGGAAATACACTGAGTTACCACGGGCACGCGCTTCGGTATCTAAGGCCGAATCGGTGCGAACATAATAACTAACGTCAGCAATAGCAACCCATAAACGCCAGCCGCCACCGGCTTTTTTCTCCGCATACACGGCATCGTCAAAATCGCGAGCGTCTTCACCGTCGATAGTCACTAATGGCAGATGACGTAAATCTACACGGCCGACTTTATCGGCATCGGTCACTTCATCGGGAATTCGGCGCAGTTTCTTTTCGATCACAGGTGACCAAGTATGGGGCAAGTCATAGTTACGCAGGGCGATTTCGATTTCCATCCCCGGCGCCATTTGCTTACCAAGCACTTCAGTCACTTTACCCGCAGCCTTAACAAAACGACCTGGGCGACGCGTTAATTCAACCACAACCACATCGCCTTGACGGGCGCCGTTGCGATCTTCATTCGCGACTAAGATTTCTTGGGTAATACGCTTATCATCGGCAATGACAAATGCCATACCGCTATCAACATGATAACGGCCAACAATCGCGGCACTGCGCGGCTGGATCAAACGCACCAAACGCGCTTCGCGGCGACCACGACGATCTGTGCCCGCTTTTTGCGCCAGCACTTTATCACCGTGGAAATACATCAGCATATCGCGGTTCGAAATAAATAAGTCATCACCGCCTTCATCGGGTTTGAAAAAGCCGAAGCCTTCTCTGTGTCCGAGTACAGTGCCGGGGATAAGATCCATTTTCTCGGGCAAGCCATAGCTCTGCCCACGGGTGAACACAAGTTCGCCATCGCGTTCCATCGCACGTAGGCGACGGCGCAGAGCCTCAAGCTGTTCTTCCTCTTGGATGTTTAACGCCGCGGCAATACTGTCACGAGTGATAGGTGATTTCTGAGAACGTAAGTAATCGATAATATACTCACGGCTTGGGATAGGGTTTTCGTACTTATCCTGTTCACGCTCAAAATGAGGGTCTTTGATCATTCAATATCCAAATAATGTGTCTCTAGATTAAGAGACCACTTAACGGGTTCGCAACTGTTCTTGCTGGGCCCGCGCCACTGCACTGGGGGGCATTTTAGCTGCTAACACCTGCAGTAAAGACAAGGCTTTTTTCTTCGTCGCCTCGTCCGCAAATACATCGTTATATAACCAGTGATAGGCCATCTCGTAATCCCTAGGACTACCATAACCTTCACCGAATAAACGCACTAACATCATACGAGCGGGTAAATCACCACTTGCAGCCGCAGGCAGTAAATAATGCACTGCTCTGTCTTTATTGCGGATGACAAATTTCCCACTCTGATAATACTCGGCAAGCTTTAACATCGCTTCTGAGCTACCTTGTTCGGCCGAGTCACGTAACAAAGCAATCCCCTTCACAGGGTTAGCCTTTACACAGGTTCCATAATTGAGCATTTCGCCCCAAAGGAATTGATATAAAGGCTGTTTTAAGACTTGGGCTCGCGCCTCAATGTCTTGAACTAACTGGCAATCATCACGTTTCACTTTCGCTAAATATTGATCGCTACGGATCAAATCAAGCAATTGGTCTTGGCTATAAATATCCACCGCCTGCGTTTGGGCAAAGCACATTGAAGATACTAAGGGCAGTAGCGCAACTAGTGCTGTACGTAGCATAACGACTCTCAATGACAATAGGGTGAATACTTGCATCGGCAGTATAACCTATTTCTTGAGCTTGAGCTGAATTCTTGAGCTAAACATCTAACCGCAGAAGGAAATAGAGAAAGGCATAAAGAAGTAGAGAAAAGGCCGTGAAACACGGCCTTAACAGGTCTTAATTGAACGGATTAACCAAAATCATGGTTTCGTTACGGTCAGGACCCGTAGAGATAATGTCGATTGGTGTTTCTAACAACTCTTCAAGACGCTTGATATAATTGATCGCTGCCGGTGGCAGTTGCTCAATTGATGTCGCGCCAAAAGTCGACTCGCTCCAACCTGGCATAGTTTCATAAACAGGCGTAACCAGTTCATAACCTTCAGCCGCAAGCGGGGTCACTTTAGAGATAGTGCCATCAGGATTCTGATAACCCACACAAATCTTCACTTCTTTCAGACCATCAAGTACATCTAACTTAGTCAAGCAGAAGCCACTCACACTGTTGATTTGAACTGCGCGGCGCATTGCCACAGCATCCAACCAACCTGGACGACGCTTACGACCCGTTGTCGCACCAAACTCATGACCTTTAGTACCTAAATGATCACCAACTTCACATAATAGTTCAGTTGGGAATGGACCTGCACCCACGCGAGTGGTGTAAGCCTTCATGATACCTAAGACATAGTCTAAGTGACGCGGACCAAAACCGCTGCCCGTCGCAACACCACCTGCAGTGGTATTTGAAGAGGTTACAAAAGGATAAGTTCCGTGGTCGATGTCGAGTAATGTACCTTGAGCGCCTTCAAACAGGATTGGCTCACCGGCTTTACGCGCAGTATCCAACAGTTCAGTCACGTCAACACACATGCTCTTCAGATAATCGGCCATAGCCAAAGCATCTGCTAGCGTTTGCTCGTAATCAACAGCTTCGACTTGATAATACTCTGTCAGCATAAAGTTATGGTATTTCATAACTTCTTTCAGCTTTTCAGCAAACAGTTCAGCATTGAACAGGTCGCCTACTCGCAGACCGCGACGGGAGATCTTGTCTTCATACGCAGGTCCGATTCCACGGCCAGTTGTACCAATAGCTTTATTGCCACGTGCTTTTTCACGGGCGATATCTAAGGCGCAATGGAATGGTAGGATCAGCGGACACGCTTCAGAGATCAACAGACGTTCCTCAACAGGAACACCACGATCTTTCAGCATGTTGATCTCTTTCATCAGGGCGTCAGGTGCAAGCACCACACCATTGCCAATAATGCATTTCACATTATCGCGCAAGATACCTGATGGGATCAGATGAAGAACGGTTTTTTCACCGTCGATAACCAAGGTATGACCAGCATTGTGGCCGCCTTGATAGCGAACTACATATTTTGCCTGTTCTGTTAGAAGGTCGACAATCTTACCTTTTCCTTCGTCACCCCATTGGGTGCCGAGAACAACTACGTTTTTGCCCATTATTTGCTGCAAGGTTGCGGTTAAAAAAGAATTTTAACAGATCTTAGTAAGCAAGGGCAAGCAGGCTGTTTTTTACGCAAAAATCACCAAGATCACCACTCCTGCCGTGACTAACGCGCCACCAAGTCGCTGGATAACCTGCTGATTTTGATGGGAGAGCTCATTTAAATAACGACGCCACTTGTTCGGAAAGAGTAAGGGTCCGACTCCCTCTAAAAGTAATACAAGTGCTACTGCCAGCATAAAAACTTGAAAAGTCATGCGCACCTCAAACTCAGTCGTTCAATACACATTGATTGTATATCAGCCCACTCCAACAACAGAGTCTCTTATTTAAATGAATTCGCCAGTACCATAAATTTTAGCCAATAAAAAACCCAGCATAGGCTGGGTTTTTTGATATTCCAAAAACGAATTAACGCTTAGAGAATTGTGGCTTACGACGTGCTTTACGTAGACCCACTTTCTTACGCTCAACTTTACGAGCGTCACGGGTAACGAAACCAGCAGAACGTAGTGATGGACGCAGTGCTTCATCTAATTGCATCAGAGCACGGGTAATACCGTGACGGATTGCGCCTGCTTGGCCAGTGATACCACCGCCTTTAACAGTTACATAGATGTCCAGCTTGTCAGTCATTTCAACTAACTCTAAAGGTTGACGAACAACCATACGAGCAGTTTCACGACCAAAATACTGATCCAAAGGACGTTGATTTACAACGATGTTGCCACTACCTGCTTTAGCGAAAACGCGAGCTGTAGAGGTTTTGCGACGGCCAGTGCCGTAGTACTGAGTTGCAGCCATTTGCTTAATCCCGTTTAGATATCAAGAACTTGAGGTTGTTGTGCAGTGTGGTTATGTTCTGCGCCAGCGTAAACTTTCAGTTTACGGAACATGGCACGGCCCAGAGGACCTTTTGGTAACATACCCTTAACTGCTTTCTCGATGATCATTTCTGGCTTTTGCGCTTGCAGCTTTTCAAAGCTGATTTGCTTAATGCCACCAGGGAAGCCTGAATGCGAGTAGTACGTTTTGCCTTTCGCTTTGTTACCAGTAACAGTCACTTTTTCAGCATTAACAACGATGATGTAATCACCGGTATCAACGTGTGGAGTGTATTCTGGCTTATGCTTACCGCGTAAACGGGTAGCAATTTCAGTAGCGATACGACCTAAAGTTTTGCCGTCTGCATCAACGACGAACCAGTCACGAGTTACGGTTTCTGGTGTAGCAGTAAAAGTCTTCATTATTACAAAAACCCAAAGTTAATTTTCTGTCTCACATGCTGCCTGCATTTGCAAACAACACAAAATTGCCTTTTAGTACCCCTTCGAGCACTGACTTCGGCTTACAACTTCCGCCCAATTGGCGGAGTAACGTGGGCAGGTGGCGGAGTATAGACAAAGCTGAGTTAAAAATCACCTGATATTTTGATAAAAATTATAAAATATCGACCAATCTGGCTTGTCATCCTAAGGATTAACAAGCCACTGGTGATTTAACACGGGAGTTAAAGCAAAACTCTTGCGTCGCTGGGTTAAGGCAGGTGCTCTGTTTTCAAATAATCGTGTGATTGCATCTCAATAAGACGCGAGCGACAACGTCTAAATTCGAAGTTAAGCAAGCCATCGGCGTAGATGTCTTCGAGTGGCACTTGGGCCGATACGATAAGCTTTACATTGCGCTCGTAAAACTCATCAACCATAGCTAAAAATCGTCTGGCGATATCATCACCGGTCAAAAATGCGCCCATTTGCTCAATGCCGCTGACCAGCACAGTATGGTAAATCCGCGCCAATTCCATGTAGTCACGCTGACTTCGCGGACCATCACAGAGCGCTCTAAAATCGGCCAACAATACGCCCTGCGCCTGCTGACGAATACTGATACTACGACCTTCGATTTCGATGTCGGCGGTAAGCACCTCAGACTCAGGCGCTAACTGGCTAAAATAACGCATAAGATTGGCATCGGCTTGTGCATCTAACGGATGATGATAAATCTCCGCTTGCTCAAGGGTGCGCAGTCGATAATCGATACCAGAATCCACATTGAGTACTTCACAATGTTGATTAATTAAGGCTATCGCGGGTAAGAAACGTGCCCGCTGTAAGCCATTTTTATATAAGTCGTCGGGGATGATGTTAGACGTAGCGACCAGCACAACGCCTTCTTTAAATAGCGCTTGAAACAGCGTACCTAACAACATGGCATCGGTAATATCGGAGACAAAGAATTCATCAAAACAGATAACGCGATATTTCGCGGCCATCTTTTTCGCAATCACCAGCAAGGGATCGCGCACGCCTTTCAGCTCATCTAAATCTAAATGTAGCTGATGCATGAAACGATGGAAGTGAGCCCGCAGCTTTTGATCGCCAGGCAAGGCATCAAAAAAAGTATCCATCAGATAGGTTTTACCGCGCCCCACACCGCCCCAAAGATACAGGCCTTTAGGTGAAGCAGGCGCCGATTTTAAGCCTAATGCACTAAACAATTTCCCTACGATAGAACTCGGCTCTTCCGCCGCCGTTAAGTCTTCATAGACACGTTGTAATGCTTTGACCGCAATTTCTTGGGCCGGATCGTGGGAAAAACCGTCACGGGTAAGATCTTTTTGATAATGCTGCCAAGGGCTTAACTGAGGCACTTTTTAATTCTCTTATGTCCTTTATTAAAACTGCGATGATATTAGCACGGCCAATGTGACGCAGGATATATTAATGCTGAATACGACTTTTGCCTCAACGCTAAACAGCATACAAACGGCGAATAAACCTCTATGCTGTAGGTCATTTTAATTGGCAAAATTTGCTGATATCAGGGCTTGAAAAATGAGTATCTTGCCCACAGTTTTCCACTCAGCAACGAGTATGAAACAGCCGATAAAATAGGCTCAAAAAAATTAACATTTGTTAATATGATGAACTTTTTCAATTAGGTGCGTGTCCGAATGGTTACCTAGGCAAATAGCCGGTATCGATACAGATTTGATCTGGCACTCGCACGATTGCTGATGCATTACATCCAGATCTTTCAACCCTTATTTGGAGTTATGAATAGATGAAAACAAAATTATCTGTACTTTCAGCCGCAATGTTAGCCGCGACCCTGACTATGATGCCTGTCGTCTCACAGGCCGCCATTCCACAGACGGTTGAGGGACAATCCATTCCAAGTCTTGCGCCTATGCTTGAGCGTACGACACCCGCAGTTGTGTCCGTAGCGGTTACGGGGACTCATGTTTCAAAACAAAGAGTGCCTGATGTTTTCCGTTACTTCTTTGGCCCCAATGCACCACAAGAGCAAGTGCAGGAACGTCCTTTTAGGGGCTTAGGCTCAGGGGTTATTATTGATGCTGAAAAAGGCTACATAGTCACTAACAATCACGTGATTGACGGTGCCGATGATATTCAAGTTGGTCTACATGACGGCCGTGAAGTTAAAGCCAAACTCATTGGTACTGACTCAGAGTCTGATATTGCATTACTGCAAATTGAGGCGAAAAATCTTGTCGCAATCAAGTCATCAGACTCTGACGACTTGCGTGTTGGTGACTTTGCCGTTGCCATTGGTAACCCCTTCGGCTTAGGGCAAACCGTGACTTCAGGTATTGTCAGTGCTTTAGGCCGTAGCGGTTTAGGCATAGAAATGCTGGAAAACTTTATTCAAACCGATGCTGCTATCAATAGTGGTAACTCAGGTGGTGCACTCGTTAACTTAAACGGGGAATTGATTGGGATTAACACCGCAATCGTAGCGCCGGGAGGTGGTAACGTCGGTATCGGCTTTGCTATCCCTGCCAATATGGTGAAAAACCTGGTCGCGCAAATTGCCGAACACGGTGAAGTACGCCGCGGGGTACTGGGGATTTCGGGACGCGATCTTGATAGCCAACTCGCCCAAGGCTTTGGTTTAGACACCCAGCACGGCGGCTTCGTGAATGAAGTAGCCAAAGACAGTGCCGCCGAGAAAGCCGGCATTAAAGCGGGTGATATCATTATCAGCGTCGATGGCCGTGGCATTAAGTCCTTCCAAGAACTGCGTGCTAAAGTCGCCACTATGGGCGCGGGTGCTAAGGTTGAGCTAGGACTCATCCGTGACGGTGATAAGAAAACCGTTAAAGTGACCTTAGGCGAAGCGAGCCAAACCAGTGAATCTGCTGCTGGCGCCGTACACCCTATGTTGCAAGGAGCATCCTTAGAAAACTCATCTAAGGGCATTGAAATTACCGATGTCGCCCAAGGTTCGCCTGCGGCTATGAGTGGCTTACAAAAAGGAGATGTGATTGTCGGTATTAACCGTACTGCAATTAAAGATCTAAAGACTCTTAAAGCACAACTAAAAGATCAAGAAGGTGCAGTTGCACTGAAGATTATGCGTGATAAAAGCATGTTGTATTTAGTCCTACGTTAATCGGCTAAATAGGCCATATTTTCTGCCACAGATAAGCATAGGGAGCTTAGGTTCCCTATGCTTACATAGATTAAACATGTTAATCTAACTCACCTTTTTCAAGATCCATCCTGCCATGACGATAAAAGACACACTACTATATCTCGGTAAAGCCACCCTTTTTGGTCTTATCATGGCGGCCATGTTTTTATTGGTAACCCGTTATTTCGATAACCAGTCCCTCGGTAATAGTCTGCTACAAACCCGAGCCAACAACACAGTCGAGCTCTCCTTTGCCAAGGCGGTCCGCCGCGCAGCACCTGCCGTTGTTAACATTTATAGCCTCAGCATAGATCAAAATCGCCCGCTTAACTCGGGTTCGCTACAAGGGCTAGGTTCTGGGGTGATAATGAGCAAAGAAGGCTATATTCTTACGAATTATCATGTCATTAAAAAGGCCGACGAAATTGTTGTCGCCCTGCAAGATGGACGCAAATTTACCTCTGAAGTGGTTGGTTTTGATCCTGAAACTGATTTATCGGTACTCAAGATTGAAGGCGATAACTTACCGATTGTCCCCGTTAACCTCGACAGTCCGCCTCAAGTTGGTGATGTCGTGCTCGCCATTGGTAATCCCTATAATTTAGGCCAAACCATTACCCAAGGCATCATCAGTGCCACGGGTCGTAACGGCTTAAGTTCTGGTTACTTAGACTTTTTGCAAACCGATGCGGCGATTAATGCCGGTAACTCTGGAGGCGCGCTCATTGACACTAACGGCAGCCTTATCGGTATTAATACCGCAGCATTCCAAGTGGGTGAAGAAGGCGGCGGCCATGGGATTAACTTCGCTATCCCAATTAAATTGGCCCACAGCATTATGGGTAAGTTGATTAAAAACGGCCGCGTGATCCGTGGTGCTTTGGGTATTTCTGGCGAGCCAATTAACCCTGTTGTGGCGCAGATCCTTAATCTACCCGACCTAAAAGGTGTGCTTGTTACGGGTGTCGATCCTAATGGCCCAGCGGCGCGAGCCCTCTTAATGCCAAGGGATGTAATTATTAAATACGATGGTGAAGATGTGCCAGGTGTTGAAATGCTGATGGACCGCATCGCTGAAACCACACCGGGTAAGAAAGTGTTGATGACTGTGATACGCCAAGGTAAACAACAGGAGTTACCTGTGATTATCGATGAGAAGGTTGTGGTCGATAACTAGAGTCGCGCCCCTCATTGCGTAGCACACTAAAACGCAGACAACAAAAAACCAGCTTTTAAGCTGGTTTTTTAATGGGTCGAGATTTTAATCTCTCAGGCCTAACTCAATAGCTCAATAACTCGTTACTGAGTACGCACAACCTGCGCGCCTAAACCTTGGAACTTATTCTCAATGTGCTCGTAACCACGGTCTAAGTGATAGATACGATCGACAATCGTCTTACCATCGGCCACTAAACCCGCAATCACTAGACTCGCTGACGCGCGTAAATCCGTCGCCATCACCTGCGCACCACTTAAGGATTCAATCCCTTGGATGATGCAGGTATTACCTTCAAGCTCCATGGTTGCACCCATACGAATAAGCTCTGGTACGTGCATAAAGCGGTTTTCGAAGATGGTCTCGGTAATCGTTGCCGTGCCTTGCGCTAAGGCATTAAGCACACAGAACTGCGCCTGCATATCCGTTGGGAAACCGGGATAAGGTGCCGTCTTGATATTGACCGCCTTTGGACGCTTACCTTGCATATCGAGCTCAATCCAATCTTCGCCCGTCGTAATCTTAGCGCCCGCATCTTCAAGCTTAGCGATAACTGACTCAAGTGATGCAGGATCGGCTTTTAGGCAACGAATACGCCCACGAGTTACCGCAGCAGCAACCAGGAACGAACCGGTTTCGATACGGTCTGGCATCACGCGGTAATTACAGCCCTGTAAACGCTCAACCCCTTGAATACGCAAGGTTGCACTGCCTACGCCGGTGATTTTTGCGCCCATGGCAATCAAGCAATTGGCCAAATCGATCACTTCAGGTTCGCGCGCCGCGTTTTCAATCACGGTTTCGCCATCGGCCAACGCCGCAGCCATCAGCAAGTTTTCGGTTGCACCGACACTGACCATGTCCATGAAAATGTGTGCGCCCTTAAGACGACCATCAACACGGGCTTTAATATAGCCTTCTTTCACTTCAATCTTGGCACCCATCATTTCGAGGCCATGTAAGTGTAAGTTAACCGGTCTTGCGCCAATGGCACAGCCGCCTGGCAATGACACGTCTGCGGTACCATAACGCGCCAATAACGGCCCTAAGATTAAGATAGACGCGCGCATGGTTTTCACGAGATCGTAGGGAGCGCAAAACTCATTCAGATTAGTGGTTGAAATGCGGATCTGTCCGTCGCCAAGCTCAGTCACTTCAGCACCGAGGCAGCGTAATAATTTACAGCTAGTAGTCACATCGCGAAGATTCGGCACGTTAGAAACCACAAAATCGGTTTCGGCCAATACGCCTGCCATCAGAATAGGCAGAGCCGCATTTTTAGCACCTGAAATGATCACATCACCGGCAAGCGGGGGGCTTGCCTGAATTGTTAGTTTATCCACTTTTCCTCACTAGCTAGGCATGTTGAAAACTTTTTCGCGTTTCCATTGAGTCGGCGTGAAAGTTTTGATCGTTAATGCATGTAATTCACCGCTGGCAATGTGTGCCGTCAACGGTGCATAAATGGCTTGTTGCTGTTTGACTCGGCTCATACCATCGAAGCATTCGCCTACGGCGATCACTTTATAATGGCTACCATCCGAGCTAGCGTGAACTTCTTCAAGCCCTAACGCATCACGTAAAATCTGTTCGATTAAGCTGCATTCCATGAAATCTATTACCCTATTCTCAATGCGCTTCTTCGGTAAAGAAGGCATGTAAATCATATAAATCGATGAGTTTTTTAAGTTGTGGTGAGGCAGAACTCAATTCAAGTTGGCTGCCATGTTCACGCACTAACGCCAGCAAAAATGCCATACCAGCGCTATCACTGTATTCAAGCCCAGATAAAGACAATATCTGAGTAGACTCGCCCAGCAGTTGTTGCCGCTGTGGCCAAAGTGTAATGACATCGGCTTGGGTTATGCGCCCTTTGAGATGACAAACTGTGCCTTGTTGCACAAATTCAATCACGACTGCGACTTCCCTGATTTAGCCTTGATGGTCACTTTTTCTTTAGTGCGATCTTCAAGCATCTTAATCACAGGATCGATACCCTGCTGACGAATCAGATTCGAGATTTCAGACTGCTTAGAAGACAGTAAGCTCACACCTTCGGCAACTAAATCAAATGCCTTCCACGAGTCATCCTTTAAACGGCGCGCCTTAAACAGCAGTTTAATCGGCGGGCGACCAGCTTCGATGATCTGCACGTTTACATCGACCATTTTCTCTTTGCTGAAATCAACCCCAGGTGAAAATTCCACTTTTTGATTGGTGTATTCAGTAAAAGCTTGGGCATAAGTCGACACTAAATAACCTTCAAAGGCATCGACGAAACGATTACGCTGATCTTCGGTTGAATCCTTAAGATATTGGCCTAAGACTTTGTAAGATGCGTATTTATAATCGACATAAGGCATTAGTTCTTCACGAACGATCACCTTTAAATGATCTGAGTCAGCATCGATTAACGCTTTATCTTTATGAAAACGATCGAAGGTTTTATTAGCAACGGCTTTCACCATGGCATACGGGTCCATAGTGTCGACCACCACATCGGCGGCAACAGCGCTCGTTGCCCCTAAAACCATCACTAACGGCAGTAAAAAACGAGATAAGTTTTTAAACATAGCGGTAACCCCTATTTATCCTTCGAACCCATACTATATAAGAACTGACCAATCAGTTCCTCCAACACTAATGCTGAACGCGTGTCATCAATCTTATCGCCATCTTTAAGCATACTGACATCATCGTCGACAAAACCCGGTGTTAACCCTAAGAATTGCTCGCCCAATAAACCCGAAGTTAAAATTGCTAAACTACTGGTTTCTGGGAATTTATCGTAACGTTTATCCATCACTAAGGTGACCACAGCCACTAACTTAACGGGATCTAAATCAATGCCACTGACGCGGCCAACCACAACACCGCCGACCTTAACGGGCGAACGTACCTTCAAGCCACCAATATTGGTGAAATTGGCTTTTATGGTATAAGTGCTATCGCTGCTTTTAACTTCAATATTGGCGACGTTAAAGACTAAGACCAAAAAAGCGGCCAATCCCGTTAAAAGAAACACACCCACTAATAATTCAATTTTTCGTGTCAACATGTTCAGCTACCACTCTGTTAATCCATCTTACCTGTGTCGAAATCCGCAGTGTTCCGTTAGCGGCCAAACATCAGGGCTGTCAGTAAAAAATCTAATGCCAATACAGCGAGGCTCGACTGAACCACAGTCTGAGTCGTTGCACGGCTGATGCCTTCCGGATTTGGGATCACTTGATAACCGCGATATAACGCAATCCAAGTCACCACTACGGCAAACACACCACTCTTGATCAGGCAGTTAACTATGTCCTGACGCCATTCGACCGACGCCTGCAGAATCGACCAAAACGCCCCGCTGTCGATTCCTTTCCATTCCACGCCGACAATGTGACCACCGTAAATACCCACAGCGGTAAACATTAACGCCAGCAATGGCATACTGATCACCCCAGCCCAAAAGCGCGGTGCAATAATCTGCCTTAATGGGTCGATAGCCATCATCTCTAAACTGGAAAGCTGCTCAGTACTTTTCATTAAACCAATTTCAGCGGTTAAGGCTGAACCCGCACGTCCCGCAAACAAAAGTGCGGTAACCACGGGCCCTAACTCACGCAGTAAACTGAGCGCCACCATAGGACCTAAGCTTTCTTCGGTGCCAAAACCAACTAAGATGTTATAGCCTTGCAGTGCGAGCACCATGCCGATAAAGAGTCCTGAGACTAAAATAATCACCATGGATTGCACACCGACCACATAAATCTGGCGCACTAATAATGGAAAACCTTTACGCACGCGTGGCCAGCGAAAAATCGCACCCCACAGCATAAGGCCTGCACGGCCAAAACCGAGCACTAACTCAATTGCGCTGCGGCCCAAGTCGGCAATACTGTCTATTAACTTCACTTGCCAACTCCTTTTGCCATCAATTCTTGTTGGTAATCATTCGCCGGATAATGGAACGGCACAGGGCCATCGGGCGCGCCTTGAATAAACTGTTTAAGCTGTGGATTGTCGGCGTACTTCAATTCTTCTGGCGTGCCATGGGCGATGACTTTTTTGTCGGCCACCACATACACATAATCGGCAATACCGAGGACTTCATCCACATCATGTGACACCACAATGGAGGTCAGATTCAGCGCATCGGATAACTCACGGATCAGCTTCACTAACACGCCCATAGAGATAGGATCTTGGCCGGCAAAAGGTTCATCGTACATCACCATTTCAGGCTCAAGTGCGATGGCTCTGGCCAATGCCGCGCGGCGCTGCATACCACCGGATAATTCACTTGGCATCATCTGGGCGGCACCACGTAAACCTACGGCTTCGAGCTTCATCAGCACGATAGTGCGAATAATGTCTTCTGGCAGACCTGAATGTTCGCGCAGCGCAAAGGCCACGTTATCGAACACGTTGATGTCGGTAAACAACGCGCCGCTTTGAAACAGCATGCTCATCCGCTTACGCAGACTAAATAATTCATTGCGACTCACACCATGGATATCGTGGCCATCAAATAGCACTTGTCCGTGGTCAGGCGTTAATTGGCCGCCGATCAACTTTAACAGGGTCGTTTTGCCTATGCCGCTCGGCCCCATGATCGCCGTCACCTTGCCCCTTGGAATGGACAGGCTAATATCTTCATATATCACACGCTGACCGCGGCTAAACCCCAAATTACGGATCTCAACCAACGGCGTTTGTTCTTGAGTCATGCTTGATTCCGACATTTGCAAAAGAGGTGATCCTAGTCTTCCTAGACTGACCAATCGAAGAGCCGCAAATTGTACGTAATTGCGCTTTAACCTACAACCGAATCGACACTATCGCCCTGCGATACTTTCAATTTGCCTCATTTACAGCGAAAATGCGCCCTAAGTTTTCACTCTGCACAGGTAAAATGTTACTTAATGTTTTCAACCTAGTTGCAGAATTGGCGATATTGGCTAATTCGTTCGCACTTAGCTCGCTCTTCGTCCACTTTTAGGTGCGATGAGTCGATATACGAGTGTGAAATAGAGGCATCCAGTGCGGTAATACCCGGCGCGATACGGGATAAATCCATTGAAATAAACGACAAAGACGATGATATTGCTCAAGACCTTCGACCGCTAAACAGGTTATTGTGCATGAGTAGCTGCCGCAGCTGAACTTGACGAGTCGGATCAATCGCTCTAGCCTGCCGCAATTGTTTTGTTGTTTTAGGGAATTCACCACAACAAGACATAAGCTAAATCGTCTGAAAACAAACTAAAACTTGGCAGAAAGCCTATTACATATCATCTTTATCGCGTACCAAATTGTGCTATTCCAATCCCATCAATGGGGCGACAAAGACAATGCAAAAAGAGAGATAGACATGGTAGACAAATCACAACTGCGCCAATGGGGCTGTAAAGTTATCGACATTGAAAAGTCAGCCCTAGACAATCTTTATCAATATGTTGATTCGGCCGAATTTGCAGAAGCTTGCGAGTTGATCCTCAACTGCACAGGCAAAGTGATTGTCATGGGAATGGGCAAGTCGGGCCATATCGGCAATAAGATTTCTGCCACCCTCGCCAGCACAGGAACGCCCGCATTTTTTGTGCATCCGGGTGAAGCCAGCCACGGCGATCTCGGTGTACTAGCCGATAACGATGTGATTTTAGCGATTTCAAATTCCGGTGAGTCGAGCGAAATCCTCACCTTAATGCCCGTCATCCAACGTATGGGCGTGCCCGTTATCGCGGTAACAGGTAAACCCGAATCGAACATGGCACGCTTGTCTAAAGTGCATTTATGTATTGAAGTACCCGAAGAGGCTTGCCCACTGGGACTCGCGCCAACGTCAAGCACTACCGCGACCTTAGTGATGGGCGATGCGATTGCCATTGCGCTACTACAAGCGAAAGGCTTTACCCGTGATGACTTTGCTATGTCCCATCCTGGCGGTGCTTTAGGACGCAAGTTATTGTTAAAAGTCTGCGATGTCATGCATAGCGGTGATGACTTACCGCTCGTTAACCACGATATTTGCATCACAGAAGCCCTGTACGAAATCTCCAAAAAAGGCTTAGGCATGACGGCGATTATCGATGATCAGCGCAAGCTGGTTGGTATCTTCACCGATGGTGATTTACGCCGCGTTATCGATGCCGAAGTGAATCTACGTACTACGCCCATCGCCGATGTGATGACCCGTAACTGCGTGACCATCACCGACGGTGTGTTGGCCGCCCAAGCTCTGCAAGTGATGGACTCAAAAAACATCAACGGATTAATTGTTATCGATAAAGACCGCCATCCAATCGGCGCTCTTAACATGCTAGACATGGTTAAAGCAGGAGTCATTTAATGCCACAGCAAGGATTTTACGGCCCAATCAGTGATGATGTGTGGCAACGCGCGCAAAAGATTAAACTGTTGATCTGTGACGTCGACGGGGTGTTTTCCGACGGTCGTATTTACCTAAGCAATAGCGGCGAAGAGCTAAAAGCCTTCCACACCCGCGACGGCTATGGCGTGCGCTCGATACTCACCAGCGGTTTTAATCTTGCGGTGATTACTGGACGTCAATCCAAAATCGTTGAAAACCGTATGACGGCGCTTGGCGTAACCCATATCTACCAAGGCGTAGACAATAAGTTCGAGCCCTATGAAGCATTGCTCGCACTCTATGGCGTTACCCCAGAAGAAGTGGCGTATATCGGTGATGACATTGTCGATCTACCAGTAATGAATGTCGTCGGTTTAGCAGTCAGCGTAGCCGATGGTCATCCCTATGTTCGTCAGCACGCCCACTTTGTGACTACGCTCAATGGCGGCCACGGTGCCTTGCGTGAACTCACAGATCTATTGCTACTCAGTCAAAATAAATTCACTTCGGCCCATGGAATGAGTATATGAGTCGTGTGACACTCGCGATTATCGCTTTTTTTGGAACGGCATTAGTGCTTTATTGGCAAGTGCAGAACAAACACAGCGGTGATACCGATAACAGAGTAAAAGATCAAAATACCCCAGATTTCATCGTTGAAGATCTGCGCAGTGTTGAGTTCAATGAACAAGGGCTAGTCAATAGCCGTGTGACGGCGAAACACATGGAACATTATGATTCAACGAATCAAACTTACTTTACTCAACCTGTTTATCTTGTTTATCCAGACCAAGGTAAAGCACAATGGCAACTCAGAGCAGATCAGGGCAAGCTAAACAAGGAAACGGGCAAGGTTGTATTAGAAAACAATGTTATTATTGATGCCATTAGCCCAGAAGAACCGATCCAGACCTTGTCCACCAGTTATCTGGAACTCGATCTCAATACGATGATAATGACCTCTGACCGCACCATTTACGTCACAGGGAAAGATTTTAATATTCAAGGCCAAGGCCTTTATGCCGACCTCAACGCGCAAGAAGTGCAATTGACCAGTCAGGTAGTAGGAACATATGAAGCAAAATAACGTATTACTTGCCAGCCTAATGCTAATAATGAGCATGAGCGCCTTTGCTAAAGTCGACGACCTGAAACAGGAAGTCAAAATCAAGGCTGTGAGCCAAACGGCAGATATCAAGAACAACCAGATCATCTTCTTTGGTCCGGTTGAAGTCACCCAAGGTTCGATTAAAATCCATGCAGATCAACTGCGTGCATTTTCTGCCGAAGGTGAAAATAGCAAAATTTTAGTGGCCACTGGCAACCCTGCGACGTACAGCCAAGTATTAGACGATGGCCGTCCAGCCTCGGCGAGCGCGAAAGAAATTCGTTACGATATGGCGAGCCGCACCCTGACACTTAAAGGTCTAGCCTCGTTAGATCAAGCAGGCAGCCAAGTGACGGGTAATTTGATCCGCTACAACATCATCCAGCAAAAATTAATTGCCGAGAGTACCGGCAGTGGTGACGATCGCGTGATCACGATTATTCAGCCAGAAAGCTATCAAGATGATGCCAAACCAGACGCGCCAGCAGATAAACCTGTGAAAAAGCAGGACTCTAAATGACCCAAATCACCCTAAGAGCACAAAATCTGGCGAAGAGTTACAAGAGTCGCCAAGTGGTTAAAGACGTCAGTCTGACGGTAAAAACCGGTCAGGTCGTTGGCCTACTCGGCCCGAACGGCGCGGGTAAAACTACCACCTTTTACATGGTCGTCGGTCTGGTTAAAAGCGATAAAGGCCACATTTTTATCGACGATGATGATTTAACCGCAGATCCTATGCACCTGCGCGCCCGCAAAGGCATAGGTTACTTGCCACAGGAAGCCAGTATCTTCCGTAAACTGACCGTCCATGACAACATCATGGCCGTGCTGCAAACGCGTAAAGAATTAAAAAAAGAGCAAAGGGAAGAAGAGCTAGAACATCTGCTTGAAGAGTTCCACATCACCCACATCCGTGACAGCCAAGGCATGTCATTGTCGGGCGGTGAACGTCGCCGTGTCGAAATTGCGCGGGCGTTAGCAGCAAATCCTAAGTTCATTTTGCTCGATGAACCCTTTGCTGGTGTCGATCCGATTTCGGTTATCGACATTAAAAAGATTATCGAACAGCTCAAAAGTCGTGGCCTTGGCGTGTTGATCACAGACCACAATGTCCGTGAGACATTAGATGTGTGTGAACATGCCTATATCGTGAGTCACGGAAACTTGATTGCCGAAGGAACACCCGCAGAGATCTTAGACAATCAGCAAGTTAGGGCTGTGTACTTAGGTGAACAATTCAGGCTATAGTTAATCAAGCGGAGCCAATGCAGGTAATTTATGCCACCATTGGACTCCACTCAAGATGATAACAAGCGACCTCATCCAACAATAATAACGTAGGGATCAGCGGTAACATGAAAGCGTCACTCCAGCTCAAACTGGGTCAACAGTTAACCATGACGCCACAATTACAACAGGCCATACGTCTGTTGCAACTGTCGTCATTAGAACTGCAGCAAGAGATCCAGCAAGCCTTAGATTCTAATCCCCTTCTCGAGCTGGAAGAGGATCAATTCGACGCCACTAAAGACCCTGTAAACCAAACGCTATCCGATACGGATTTCAGTGAATCTAGCACCCTGCCGCCAGAAAAAGACAGCTCCACCATAGACACGGCAGAGTCGCTCACGAAAGAGTCCATGCCCGACGAACTCCCCATGGACACCACATGGGATGAAGTGTTCACCGCCTCCCCTAATTCTGGCCCCGGCGGCAGTCGTGAAGATGATATGCCCTTCCAAGGTGAGACCAGTGAAGGCTTGTATGAGCACTTAGAATGGCAAAAAAACCTCACACCGTTTTCTGAAACTGATTTAGCCATTGCCACCGCCATTATTGATGCCATTGACGATCAGGGCTATCTCACCCAAAGCACTGAAGAAATTCTCGAAGCGATGGGCAATCCTGAAGTTGAGCTTGACGAAGTCGAAGCCGTACTCAAGCGCATTCAACATTTTGATCCCATTGGTGTTGCCGCCCGCGATTTAAGCGAGTGCCTGCTGATCCAACTGTCGCATTTCGCCGCTGACACTCTACACCTCGAAAATGCCCGCATGTTGATCAAAGATCATTTAGATCTGATCGCCGCGCGCGATTTTAGATTGTTGATGCGTAAGACTAAATTAAAAGAGGATGAGTTAAGGGACGGCATCGCGCTTATCCAAACCCTCAATCCCCGCCCAGGTTTATTGATTACGCCCAACGATGACGAATACGTCATCCCAGATGTGTCTGTGTCGAAGAAGAATGGCCGCTGGGTGGTTGAACTTAACCCAGACTGCATGCCAAAAATCAATGTAAATCAACACTATGCATCGATGGCGCGCAGTACTAAAAACCAAGCAGATAGCCAATTTATTCGTGGCCATCTGCAAGAGGCTAAATGGTTTATCAAAAGCCTAGAAAGCCGTAACGACACTTTACTTAAAGTTGCGAATTGCATAGTGCAATATCAGCAAGGTTTCTTCGAATACGGTGAAGAAGCCATGAAACCTATGGTGCTTAACGATATTGCCGAAGCGGTAGAAATGCATGAGTCCACCATCTCACGGGTGACCACCCAAAAATACATGCATACCCCTAAGGGACTTTTTGAACTAAAATACTTCTTCTCTAGCCACGTCGGAACTGACGATGGTGGGGAGTGCTCATCCACAGCAATCAGAGCCTTCATTAAGAAACTGGTTGCAGCGGAAAACCAGAAAAAACCATTAAGCGACAGTAAGATGGCACAACTTCTGGCAGAACAAGGGATCAACGTAGCCCGCAGAACCATTGCGAAGTACCGAGAGGCTATGCTCATTCCGCCTTCTAATCAGCGTAAAAGTTTATAACCTACAGTGGATATCGGAGGACGTTTCTATGCAAATAAACCTGAGTGGACACCATGTCGAAATTACCGAATCGTTACGCGCATATGTAGAAGAAAAGTTTTCAAAACTTGAACGCCATTTCGAACAGATCAATAATGTGCACGTTGTGCTCAATGTCGAGAAAATGCAACAGATTGCCGAAGCGAGAATAAATCTTATCGGTGGTGAAGTTTTTGCAACTTCAGAGCATGCTGACATGTATGCCGCTATAGACGCCCTGATTGACAAGCTTGATCGTCAGGTTATTAAACACAAAGAGAAGTTAACAAAACACTAATAATGGAACTTTGTACCATACTGCGGCCGGAGTGCACTACCTGCGCCACTCCGGGCAGCAAGAAAAAGGTACTGGAACTCATCAGCGACTTAGTCGCTGCCCAGTACCCGACCCTCTCATCTCAAGAGATATTCGAAAGCCTAGTGGCGCGCGAAAAGATGGGGAGCACAGGTATAGGGAACGGCATCGCCATTCCACATGGTCGATTAACCGATATAGAGCAGCCCATTGCCATACTCATTAAGTGTGAAGAGCCGATAGCATTCGATGCTATCGATAAGCAACCTGTTGATATTTTATTTGCACTACTGGTGCCTGCAGACCAATGTCAGCAGCACTTAAGTACCTTGTCTTGCATGGCCGAAAAGCTGAGCGACAAGCAAATATTAAAGCAATTACGCAAGACGCATGATGAAACGGAACTCTATCAGGTAATCACTGGATGAAACTGGTCATAGTGTCGGGCCGCTCAGGCTCAGGCAAATCTGTCGCCCTAAGGGTACTCGAAGATCTCGGCTATTATTGTGTCGATAACCTTCCCTTGCCCTTAATCGGCACTTTGCTTGAGCAACTCAAAGGCAGTAACGATCTCGTCGCCATCAGTGTCGACGTGCGTAACATGCCTGAGCAGGATAAAGTCTTAGTGAAGCAACTCGCGAGCCTGCCTCCTGATACTGAGTTAACCAGCTTCTTCCTCAATTCCAGCGATAAAATTCTGCTTAAGCGTTACAGCGAGACCCGCCGTTTGCATCCTTTGTCGAAGAGCCAAGTCTCTTTGCAAGAAGCGATAAAGCTGGAAGGGAAACTGCTCGAGCCTATGTCAAAACTGGTCGATCACTACATAGATACGTCGAATCTGAATATCTATGATTTAAGCGATCAAGTGAGACAAATTCTGCTCGGCAGCGTCGATAAAGAGTTAGTGATCAACTTCGAGTCCTTTGGCTTTAAGCACGGTATGCCAACTGAAGCCGACTTTATGTTTGATGTACGCTTTCTGCCTAACCCACACTGGGAGCTGGCGCTACGTCCATTGACTGGCTTAGATGAACCCGTGGCTGAATTCTTAAATCGTCAACCACTCGTGAATAAGTTCATCTGGCAAATCGAGAATTTACTGGAAACTTGGCTGCCGCATCTCGAGCGCAACAATCGCAGTTATTTAACTGTAGCGATTGGCTGCACGGGTGGACAACACAGATCGGTTTACGTCGCAGAGCAATTGGCTAAACGCTTTAGTAACGGTAAACATAAAGTTTATGCCCGCCATCGAGAGCTGAATAATGCCAAAGCTTGAACGTCAGATCACCATCTGTAACAAACTGGGATTACATGCCCGTGCCGCCACTAAGTTGGTGGTACTGGCATCCGAGTTTGATGCGACCATCACCTTAATACAAGGCGATAAACAGGCATCGGCCGCCAGCGTGCTTGGCTTATTGATGCTTGAGACTGGCATGGGTAAAACCATTAAGCTTATCGCCGAAGGTCCAGATGCTGAGCCCGCTCTGGATGCCATTTGTGCCTTGATCGATGCTAAGTTTGACGAAGCCTGTTAGTTTCATTTCATACTCAGCGTTCCACACAGACACTCAGATTAGTACACATCACACTTAGCACTGCGTATTTGTGCAGTTCACATCTCGTTTCAAAAGCTTGGCGACACATTTGTCGCTCGACGACACGAACCATAGGCGATTACACTAGCGAGCATTACCGCTGACTCACCTTAGTCTTAGCCGCCTTAATCTATGCGTAAAACGCATGACCTATGCCAGAGCGCTCTATCTGTGACTGAAGCATAGCTATCGCGAAGTCACCGCTAAGTCTCAGCCCTGCGCCAAGTAGCGCACTCTCGAACCAATTTGCCGCACAGTGGCAGACAACTATGGAGGACAAATGCCCGTAGATAATTCAGAAAACGCTCACACCGGACATAGTCTCGACCAGTTAAACCAAGCGCTTAGCAGTGGCATGTTTGTACACGTACGTAACATGCTGCAAAAAATGGCCGCCTCAGATATCGCGCTGATCTTAGAATCCTCACCACCCAGCGCCAGACAAGTGCTGTGGCAGCTTATCGATCAAGAACAAATAGGCGACATACTCGACGAGTTAAGCGAGGAACTCAAAGATCCGCTGATCCGCAGCATGAGTCCTGAGCGAGTTGCGAAAGCGACGGCGAGTATGGACACCGACGATCTGGCCTATATTCTACGTAGTCTTCCCGATGCCGTTTACAAGCAAGTGCTGCAGTCGATGACAGAACAAAACCGCCAGCGGGTAGAACAGGCCTTATCCTATCCCGATGAGACCGCCGGCAGCTTGATGAACACAGATACCGTTACTCTAAGACCCGATGTAAATATCGATGTGGTGCTGCGCTATCTTCGCCAAAGGGGCAACCTGCCAGACACCACAGATACCTTATATGTCGTCGATAAACAGGACAAAGTGCTCGGCGGTGTCAGGCTGGCAGATCTACTGACTTGCGCGCCAAGCACCACAATTCGCAACATCATGGACCCCGATATCCAAAGTATTCCTGTGAGCATGTCCGACAGTGAAGTGGCGCAGAAATTCGAACGCAATGACTGGGTATCAGCTCCCGTCGTTGACAGCGATGGCAAGCTGCTAGGACGGATCACAATCGATGACGTGGTCGATGTTATCCGCGAAGACGCCGAGCATTCCATGATGGGGATGGCGGGGATGGATGATGACGAGGATACGTTTGGCCCAGTGCTAAAAAGTACCCTACGTCGCTCACTCTGGCTCACGATTAACTTGTTCGCTGCACTGCTCGCCTCCTCTGTCAGCAATATGTTTGAAGGCACTATCGAGCAATTTGCCACTATCGCTATCTTGATGACAATTGTCCCTAGCATGGGCGGTGTGGCCGGTAATCAAACCTTAGCGCTCGTGATCCGTGGTATTGCTTTAGGCCATATCGGCCAAAGCAACGCCCGTTGGCTTATTGGTAAAGAATTATCGATTGGCTTTCTCAATGGCTTAATGTGGTCAATTTTGGTGTTTATTGCCGTGTTGCTGTGGAAGGATGATATGGCACTGGCGGGCTTAATTGGTAGCGCCATGCTGATCAACATGACAGTGGCAGGTCTTGCAGGTGCGAGTATTCCATTGATTTTAAAACGCCTTAAAATCGATCCTGCCCTCGCGGGCGGCATGGTGCTCACCACAGTCACTGACGTGGTTGGTCTGTTCGCCTTCCTCGGATTAGCCACGCTCTACCTGATGCACTAACGCACTAATTCTTTAACGCTTTTACAGTTTGAGTTGATAACAAAAACGGCACCAAAAAGGATGCCGTTTTTTTATCTCGCTGGAAAACTAAATAAGGCTATTTTGCCGGAGGTTGAAAACCATAACGACTCAGAATCGCTTGGCCTTTTGCCGATAGAATAAACTCAGCTAACGGCTTAGCGGCATCATTGGCGCCCTGCAAAACCAATAAACCATAGTCGGCCCCCACGGCGAGTTCCTGCGGTAAGTCAATGATTTGTAGACTCGGCACTTCTTGTTTAGCCAGCACAGCATTAGTGCAGTAGGTTAAAAAGATATCCGCTTGTTTGTTTTCCATCACCCAGCCATAGGGATTGCGATCTTTAGGCGGTTTAGCACTCTCAGGGCCTCCCGTCAGTTGCAATGCCTTGGTCTCTAACGCGGCTTTCGCATTGGGTTTTACCGCTTCTGCCTTAGCAAAAACGGCCCAGGCATAGTCCCCCGCCGGATCGGCTTTCGGGGTTGAAGTGCCAACTTTGACCTTAGGATCTAACAAGGTATCGAGTAGCGTTGCGCTCGTCACTTGGACATTATCTTGGGCAACCGCGCAGAGTTGATTACGGGCAAACATTTGCACCGCTTTCCCCTGACCCGCATCCACTAACGCCTGCGGATGTTTCATATTCGCCGAGGCAAAAATATCGACTTTTTCACCCTCTTGAATGCGTTTTAGCAATAAACCTGATGGCGCATATTGTGCCGCAACACTCGTTTGCGACTCGGCTTGATAAGCGGCAATAATATCTTTCATCGCAGTCTTTAAACTGCCTGCGGCGCGCAGCTCTATCGGCGCCGCTCCTGTGGTCACTTCGGCTTTCATCGGCATTCCTTGTGCAGCAGCCACCATGATGACAGGGCTTAAACTCAAGGCGACTAACAGGTGTTTGCTTATCATAGTCATATTCTCCTCTGGGCGCTAAAAGTCATTCTTGTGACTTATCCCCATACAGAACGTGAAATCGGTAAAGGGATCAAGCTGAACTCATCCCAAGGCAAACCGCTGTGATGTGATTGTGGTGTAGATCACCCAAAACACAGGTTAGAGAGGACAAATTGTCTAGCTTAAATCTGCGAGGCACTTACCGCTAAATATGCCTAACACAGAAACAAAAAAGTCGCCCTCAGGCGACTTTTGTAAAACTAGAATGCTTCACTTGCCTACTGACCCGTCGGCGTTAATACAATCTCAACACGGCGGTTTTGTGCGCGGCCGTTTGCATTTGCATTTGATGCGATAGGACTCGCTTCCCCCATGCCTTTTGATTTTACACGGGCAGAGGCGACGCCTTTGCTCATCAAGTAATTACCCACTTCACCCGCACGTACTTGTGACAGACGTAAATTGTAAGAGTCTGAGCCACTGCTATCGGTATAACCTAATACGTTAAGCTGTGTTTTGCTGTATTCCTTGGCCACAACCGCCACTGAGTTCAGCACGCGTTTAGCGCCGTCGCTTAACTCGGTTTGATCTACGCCGAAGGTGACTTCATTAGGCATGTTCAAAATGATGTTATCGCCGCTACGGGTCACACTCACGCCCGTTGAAGCGAGTTGTTGACGTAATTTGGTCTCTTGCACATCCATGTAATAACCAATACCACCGCCGACTGCAGCGCCTGATGCAGCACCAATTAAGGCACCTTTACCGCGGTCGCTTTTGCTCGAAGAGACTACGCCAATGGCAGCCCCTGCGACGGCACCAATCAATGCACCACTGGTCGCTTTAGCGGTTTGTTGTTCGTTTGAATAGGGATTGATTGTTGTACAACCCGATGCAACTAGCGCGGTCGTCAATACCACTATGGCTAACAGGGATGGTTTAGATTGCACTGCCTGAAAACACTTCATCATTTATAACCTCTTTATATGATTGATGATTGTGAATACTGCTCAAAGGGCACGAAATATCACTTCACACTAGGTAATACGAATGACCTAGGGATTGCCACAAGGCTGGCAGTATATACCCAAACAACCTGAAGATGCAGGATTCAGCGGGAGTTTAACGCACTTTAGGCAAGGCGGTTATTTGCGGACCTAGTGGACTAAGTTAAAAATAACCAACACGGCATAAAGTGCGTTAAAACCCGCCGGGACGGAGCGCCTAGGGCACTCCACTTCCGTGTTGCATCAATTCAAAAGGTGGCCGACATTCTGTCATTGATGCGCCTTGAATTGAAGCACCCTAGGCGCTCTGAAACTCGTATCTTCAGGTAGCTTGGGTATATAGACAATTGCGCTCGAGACAATCCTTTATACATATTCAATTCTGCTAATCCAGATTTTAGTCAGCAAAGATACAGATTTCGGGCTTCAATCTTGGCTTAGACCGCCCTGCTCCATATCAAGCCGAAGGCACCGAAATAGTGCGTCTTGCACTGTTTTTGGCAGCACTAAAAAATCACGCCGTTTTAATCGAATAAGCAAGAACATGATTTTAAACATTAAAATAAAAATTAGAATATTGGCACGAATTTTACATACTACTAAGTGAGTAGACAGTCAGACGCGGTAGAAATCGCCGAAAACTCAAGTCGACTTCAACAGGATTAATCCAAATTAAATGGACCTATCGAGACAGAAAATGCACTCGAGTATTTAGGGTCATAAAGGAGGAAGTATGAAAACAGTCATGAACTTTATCGCACTATGTCGCCACGAATGGATTTGTCTGCGCCACCTAGGTCTGAGCCAGTGGGATTTAGAACAGCGTCACTATCATCAATAAAAGGCAATGCAAACGGTCATATTTTAGTTAGAAAGCAGTAAAAGAGGGAACGCTCATGGGAATCGCAGAAAATAGTCTCAAGCTACATGTTATCACCGAGGTTAAAGTGCAAGGTCGCTTACTGTCGGATGTTGCACGTCAATACGGTTTATCTGCCAAGGCAGTTTACCAATGGGTGCGGGAAAGCGATCTGCAACCCCAGCAAAGAGAATGCGCATTAATGAGCGAGATTGCCCAACTGCAGAAAAGGATTAAACAGCTCAATAACGAGCTACGCACCATAGGTTAAGCGCTGCATGGCAATTAAGCGCCTGTACAACAAGTTAAACGTGCCCGAATAGACAAGGCCGGACGAGATTGCATATCGCCCTGCTGATAACGCTAACGATGTAAAAGATGTGCTAACAACAATAATAACAGCGCCCTTTTTAGTCCGGCCTTGTCGTCCAAATTGTTAAGCGAGAAAAATTAAGATTAAGAAAGTTAACCAGTTTAGGCAGAGTCGGATGGGTATCTATTATCGCTCCCCAACGACCTAAGATATGAATTGTGCAAATAACAATAATAAGTGTGCTGTTTACGACTATCTGACTCTGTCACTTTATTGATGAACCCAGCGAAGATTGGGAAATAGTATTAAAACCGACAAACGAAACGAACAGAGACAATGCAAAAGTTTCGGCAAGACTGGGGAGGGAGTTATCTCTGTAGTGGTA
>NZ_JAUOES010000017.1:0-103150 GCF_031932065.1 Shewanella scandinavica | reverse complement strand
CGAACAACAACGCTTTGATTTACTTTATGAACAACATCTTACCAACTTAACCTTGCAAGGCAAGCGGCCTGCAATCATTGATGCCTATAGCCGAGCGATACGCCGCATTGCGACTTATTTTAACTGATGCCCCTACACCCTGACTACCGATGATTTGAAGCGCTATTTTGTCGATTTGATTGCCTCCCATTCATGGAACACTGTCGAACTCGACCGCAACGGCTTGAAGTTTTTTCTACTTTCACGTCCTCAACAAATCTTGGCAATGGCTTAATATTGTTAAGCCACCACAGACTGAACCCCATATATGTCCGATGGTGTTAGACCAGAACATTATGTATTTTGTGGCTTTATCGCTTTCGGTCTATAATGTGAGTTACTATTTTCTTAAAAAAAATGGAAAAATTAGAAGAGTTTTACATAGCCGAACTAGCGAATATTCGACAAGATCCCATTATTTCCAAGTTACTTTCAAAGTTGCCGCCGGAGATAAGTGATAGCTATACGAATGAGCAACTAATGGGTATTAGAATTGCCTTAGGTGACCGTACTTGGGGTAAGCATTTTGTTGATAGTCGTGGTACTTTTTCGCTTCCATTTATTAAGTGGCGTTTTTACTATGTGTTTCTCTTAGGTAAAAATAAACGCGCTTATACTCGCCGTGAAAAGCGGTTTTCATTGCTGGCCTTCTCTACATTAGTGCTCGGTTTTATGCTACTGAGCGTACTGTTTGGACTGCTGCTCTTATATCTACTGAAATCATCCCTAGGTATTAATATTTTCCCCGAGATATCATTAGGAATTTGGGATTGGTTTAAAGACCTATTTAACTAATTTGTGTATTTAATGGAGACTTTAGTAAATTGCGGCGACAGATATAACGTTCAAGCAGCTCAAAGCAGTCTGAATGTTCATTCATTTCTTGCCAATAGAGTTTTTGTAATTGTGTATAGGCAAGATGTAACGTTTCTGTCTGTTTTTTTGATGTATTATTTTTTAATATGTTTATTAATTCTTCGAACCCATATGCAATTAGCCCAGCTTGTGGTAGACATTGACTATATTCGTAACAATTACGGCTATTTTTAATATAGCTTTCATGGTCGAAAAGGTAGAAAACTATAGGGATATTTAACGGTAATACATCAATAAATAAAGATGAATAATCCGTAAGTAACAGATCTACTTGATGTAAGATACCGTAGACATCCTCCCAACTGCTGATATCTCTTACATTAGGGTATGCACTAAAGTGTTTAGCATAATGTCTTTCATTCGGGTGTAATCTTAACAAAAACAAGCAGTCTGAATTGACTAAAAACTGGGATAACACACCCCAGTTGAAGGCTTTTTCGTAGGGGGATTGTACTGTTTCAGTATTACTTAAGTTGGCATCTCGCCAAGATGGGGCATACAGTATGACCTTTTTATAGCTTGTACCATCAGGTTTTGAATTGATACTTTGACATTTATCCGGATAGCGGCGATAAAAATCAGTTCTTGGATTACCGCAACTGAGCAATTGTTTTTTTTGTAATCTGAAGGCGCTGCAAAATAAACGGTCAACTAATGGACTTGGACTGAGCATCAACTGAGGTCGAACATATTCTTGGTGATACAGTAGTGAATGCCAAGTTTTTTGCCAATATGAATTGGATTGATACTTATGCGCTAGAGGTCCGTGGTCTATATCAAACTCAATCCTTTTCAACGGGGAACCATGCCAGAGATTGATTTTAATTGAACCACTAGCAAACCACTGATTGACGTCACCAATATAACTATTATATATGTAAAATCTTGCCGTTAGTGCATGATAAACACCTTCTAAACTCCATCGTTCATAGGCGATAAATCCTTTTTTCCTCAGCGCGTTAACTAGTGATGCATCACCACTAATCCAAATTACATGCATAAATTTATTTTTGTGCCAGTGCAGATATAAATATTTACTGTTATCCGCAAAAAGGTTTTTATAGCAACCAAATACAGCTTTATTTCCTTGCCGCGGAAAAAACCATGAAAGACCATAAATACATTTCTTTAATAATGAAGTAAATAAGTTTGTTTTCATGATGAACCTCACTTAATCAAGGCGGAGGATGGCAATCTGATGCAGTTTGAGCGAGGGACTGCCAAGTTGGTTTTGATTTCAGTGGTTGAAATAGCATCTGTTCTTTCCAAATAAATCACTTGGCAAAACTCTTTTAAATAATCAAATTTCCCCTGCCAATCAGAACCCATACCAAAGATATTCACATTGAGTTCTACAATATCTTTAGCTTTTTGCTGCCAGTGAGTTTCAGGTATCACTAAATCTACATATTTACAGGCACTTATCATCTCTATACGTTGCTGGTAATTAAAAAAAGCCACTTTTCCTTTGAGAGAGTTAAACTCATCTGTTGATACACCAACAATAAGTTTATCTCCCATCGCTTTGAGTCTTTGAAATAATCTCACATGACCATAGTGGAACAGATCATAGGTACCATAAGTGATGATTGATTTCATGATTAATTCCTCTTGCTTGAGTGAGAGTCAATATGGGCTTGTATTGATTGTGTACCCAAGGCTGAATGTACAGCCCTAGAATTTTGTTTTAATAGTTGACGAACTTGATCACGTTTATTCTTTGTCTTGAAGTCTTGCTCTATAATGATTTTTTCTTCTTCTGGTATAGCATATGGTGCGAGTAATTGAACTGGGCCATAAACGCCATGCTTACTTGGTTCTTGTGCTGTATATGGTGATTGCTCTGTTTTTGCACTCAATCCCATTAGATGCAATTTTCCGAGGCACACATGGTAAAGCTGAGGTAATAATGCAAGACCTTGATATGGTATATTAAAGCGCCAACTGTTAAGCAATTTATTTTGATTACTTATTAATTGCATTTTGATAAAGCCATGCCATGAATGTATGACTCCCCAAGTAAACAGTATGGGCCAGAGTGGCAGGCTTAAACATAATAATAATAGGGAAATTAGCCGAATTAAAAAAGACTCAGTATGGGGTATCTGTTTATGACTTGTGGAAATTAATCTAGGATCATTGATTTTTATCGCGGATTTTAGCCCTACATTAATAAGTACATTCTGACTAATAATGCAGTTATCAATATTGAGACCTTCGCCAACAAAGCTATTATCTAAAATTAAGCAATCATTTAAATTACAATCTTTTTCAATCAGACACTTATTGCCAATAACAATTTTATTTTGCATGTTTACGTTAGGTGCAATCCATGTTTGTTCACCTATGGCTCCCCAAGCATGTAGTCGCGAAAGTAACCCTGTTCTTGTTTTGGCTCCTAAGTAAAAATATTTAGTCGGTTTGATACTGGCACTCGGACGTCCCGAGGCTGTCAGCCCGTAAAAGCTTGCATCTGCGATTGTCAAGTTGGCGTAAAGATAGGATTCAAAGCTATCGAGCATGGCGCATTGACCATGTAAAATTTCAGTTATAGCTTCCGCACATAATGTGGTGTTGTCTAATGGCCAATCGAGTAAATGTAAGTGATTTTGGGCCGCTGGCAGCATTAATAATCCTGGATTTAAATCAGCTAGCTTCGGGCGTACTAAGCGTAATTTTATGTTTTTGCTATAATTAACGAAGCAATTTATACAAGGAGAGCGCAATATATCGCCTCGAGCAACTAAGGTTTCCTCATTTAAATCCAGTTTCATTCGTGACATAACTTGAGTAACCGATTCCTGTACTTTAGTCAGGAAATATTCAATCTTTACACCCCAGCGGCTACCATCACCTAAATAAGCTTCTATCTTTTCAGCATGGCTTGAAATAACCAGCTTAACTTGAGTGATTCCTGCATCTGCAACATCTTCGAGCGTATACTCAATTAAGGCTCGATTTCCCACTGGTAGTAGCGCAGGGCAATATTGCTCATCCAATGGCGATAACTCATTTCCATGACGATTCGCGAAAATAATGGCTTGCATAGCATTCTCCTTAATAGGCACCGCGACTGAAGATAACTGCAGGGATTGTTTTAATTAACAAATAGATATCCTCAGTTAGAGACTGTTGATAGATGTAATCAACATCCAGCTCGACTTGCCTGTCAAAAGGAATATTTGAGCGTCCAGATACTTGCCATATACAAGTAATTCCAGGCTTTACTTGTAATCTACGGCGGTCACTGGGGCTATATTGAGCGACTTCTCTAGGTAATGCTGGGCGCGGTCCAACAAGGGACATATCGCCGAGTATGACATTCCAAAGTTGAGGTAACTCATCGATAGAGGTTTTTCGAATAAATTTACCGATGCGAGTGATTCTGGGGTCACATTTCATTTTAAAAATAACCCCACCTTGCATTTCGTTAGCCTTTTGTAGGCTTGCTAAGCGAGCCTCTGCATCCTGATACATAGATCGGAATTTCCACATAGTAAAAGTGTGATTGAACTTCCCAACCCTTTGTTGGCTAAAAAGGACCGCTCCTGGTGATTCGAGGCGAATGAATAACGCCACAAGCAGAAGTAAGGGCGCCAGTAACACCAATGCAAATGCTGCAACACTCACATCCAAACTGCGTTTGGCAATACGATTAAGTAATAAGCGCAGTTGAATACGGCCGCAGCGTTGCTGTGTGCTGGATTTACTCAAATTTGGATAGTTGATTACGTTGGTTTTTGTTTCAGATTGATGTGGTTTCTTATTATTAAGTTGGCGTACTTCTTTTCTTACTCTTAATAAAAACAAAGGATTACCAAATATGTAGCGACGCCACATGCGCCTAGGCTCTTGTATTAGGCGCCAAATCCATTCCATACCCATTTGTCTTAACCAGAGTGGTGCTCTGTTGATGCGATTAGAATAAAAGTCGAATAGACCACCTACACCAATACCAACGGCGGGGCTTAACTTAGAATGATATTTTGCAAGCCACAGTTCTTGTTTAGGTGCACCCATTGCAACCAGTAAAACTGCTGCACCTGATGAGTTAATGATTTTAAGAACCGATTTCGTGTCGGCTTCATGGAAAAAACCATGATGAGTTCCCGCAATCTTAAGCATAGGATGTGAAAGTTGTAATTGTTGCGCAGCTTGATGTGCCACTTCTGGTGCGCCGCCTAATAAAAACAGGGACAGTTCTTCTTTTATCAATTGCTCACAAAGTAGTGGGAGCATATCGGTGCCATTGAGATTAGCTTTTAATCCAACACCTAGCCAACGGCAAGCTATTCTAGCGCCGATTCCGTCGGCAAAAATCGCTTCACAGTTATTTAACTCACGATGGTACTGACTGTCTGTGTAAGCTTTATTGAGGCAGTCAGCATTAACAAAAGCAAATTGAGTTAGGCTTTTCGCCGGTGTTTTTGCTTTCGACACAATAAGATTTAGCATGCCATTCATCGTTGCATTGTGTAGTGACAACCCAAATAGTGAAATTCGCTCTGCTTGTGATGTCTTGTTGGAAGTTAATGCACTATTAATTGTGACTCTGACTAAAGCTAAAAGGTAATTCCACAGACTTGAATATGCTTTCCGTAAAGAGGGTAAACTGTCTTCAAAGTCGATGCCTATCCTGCGTTGCATCGATGAAATTGACACTAAGCCTGGACGGCAAAAAAGCACTGGTTTTGGTTCAAACGAAAAATGAACTTCATCACCCAGTAGACCTATATCACCTTTTATAATATTAATAATAACAGGTAGTTGATGAGTCCACCCTTGATAGGGGAATTGATATAAACCGACCAGGTTATCGATTCCATGAATATAAACGCGCTCTAGCTTAGTTTTATTCATGACTTTGAGATAAAGATAAATACATGAGATTAGAGGGAAGAAAAGCAGCAATGCAGCTAGTGCGATAATGCGATCTGCGAATTGTATTGACCAAAGAGTTGGTATACATGTTTTACTCAGGTTCAATGTGTTCATCATTAACTCCTAACTGACTTTATTGGTTGCTCAAGAGTTACTGCTACTTATTATTTAACTCAGAGCCTTTACCTAACAATGCACAATGTAGGCCATACTTTAAACTCATTGAAAATCATTGATTTAACTTATTTTTTTACAAAGAAAATTTCTTATTTGCAGTTTGCAATGCAAGCTGCAAATAAAAGTCGGAATAAATCAAACGAACTACAGTGATAAAGTTTAACGTTAGGGTTATTAACCCGCATGTGCATATGCGGGATAAGGTCGATAAAGATTACTTAAGATTTGATGACAATACTGAAGGCTTTACACCATCACGTTTAATCCGCATTTTTTGGCGGTATCCTATATAATACTGCCCCGCAGTTTCACAGATTTTGTAGATACTGCTGGGTAGTAACCACTGCAAATAAGCTGCAAATAGCGTTGTTAGTGTGCGACTCGTCTCTGTGATCAATATTGTCGGCGAGGTAATTAAAGCTTGATTAACTAGATTTTTTGCCATTTTCCCATCCCCAAGGCGAATAGCTTGCCGTGCTAAATAGCGAAGTTGATAGGCTCTAGCTGCATTTTCGTGAATCTTTAAGATTTTAGGCGCGAAACGGCGTGCTTTAGTTATCATTTGCTCCCAAGACGCGAGCTGCTTAGTTAAGTTTGACGATAAACCACCATGATTTAATCGGTAATAAGTTAAGGGTTCGGGAATACCTTCCATTTTCCACTGTGTGGTGGCCAAAATACGAAACCAGCATTCAATATCCTCTGACTGGCGAAAATTTTCATCAAAATAACAACTGTAGCTTTCGGTATGATTCAATGCTTGAAAACGGATTTCATTCAATGTTTCGCGGCGGATCACAGGGGCGGAACCATTACCAACTGGGTTTCTGCACAGTAGATGACCAGGATTTATGTTGGTTAATTGTGGCATTTGGAAAAAGTTAATAGGATTTCCATGGTAATCAATAAAACTAGACCGTGAAAAGCTGATCCCTACCTTTGGAGAGTTTTTCAGGTGCTCAACATGGAGCATTAATTTATCAGGATGCCAAAGGTCATCCGAGTCGATAAAAGCCACATAGCGACCAATTGCGTGGCGTATTCCAGTATTACGCGCCGCGGCCAGCCCTTTGTTAGCAGTATGGGTCACTATTCTTATGCGACTATCGGAGAAGTTCTGGCATTTAGCTAAACTGTTATCGGTTGCGCAATCATTCACTATGATGAGTTCAAAATCAGTATAACTTTGAGCTAACACGGACTGAATCGCCTTAGACACAAAGGCTTCAACATTGTAAACAGGCATAATGACTGAAACTGAAGGGATCATAATGAACCTCCTAATGAGGGAGATAGAGTGATTAAGCCAAGTTTTTTGGCCGTGGGTTTCATAACAAAATAAGCAAATAGTGGCATGTAAATCAGGTAGCAAACGAAGATATTCATGGCGACAGTTGTAAGTCCCCACAGTGATCCTAGGCTTATAGCAAGAGTGAGAAGCGCAACAAATCCAAAATTGCACAAGAGATTTAATTGATTTAGGCCGCTTGAGATGAGCAGTTGGCTTGCAGCTTCACCTAATGGGCGCGTTAAACCACTTAAGCACAGCAAAATAAATATAGGCAAAGCGCCAGCATCAAGCCAATGTTCGCCATAAACAATCGGTAAATACCAAGGTGCGAGTATGCTTTGCAAGCTAATAATGGGAAGTGTAACTAACATGATACTGAGCAGGGCGTGACGGTATTTCTGTAATGCGTTTTCACTATCGGGATGACAGAGGTGGGAGTAAAACGCGGTACCAAAACTTTGTACTAGGCCAAGGCTTACACCTAAACTGGCATTTACTGCAAAAAAATATACACCAAGTGCTTCTACGCCTAAAAAATAACCTACTAATAAATAATCGATATTCTGTCTTAATGCTAAACTAAAATCCCCAATACCTACCATAAGTCCGAAGTGCAATAAATTCCGGCATTTTTGTGCACAGGAATGTTTAATAAAATATTTCCCTTGTCTATCAAAAATTGATGTCGAACTGATGGTGAGATGATTGTGATAACGATGGATCCCTATCCAAATTAATACTACCAACACTTTGGGAATAACTATTCCCCATATTCCAAAACCACAAAGTACCAATATTGCAGTAAGAACACTATCAGCAATGGTTTGCCAAAGACTTGCTCTACCAACAACGCGCATTCTATTGTTTCTTAAGTTTGCTGTGGCATAGATCATACCAAAGGGGAGTAATAAGAAGCTTGTTGCCATGAGTATCATAGGCTTAACTATCGACATATCTTGATAGTAAATAGCGATGGGGCCACTGAGTAAGCTCAAGGCAACAAAAGACGATAAACACACAAACCAGTTAAGTCCGTTGGCACTGGCTAAATGGGATATGAAATCAGAGTCTTGCATTTTTATTAATGGTGCAGAGGTTATTCTGCGAATAAAAATACTTATAATTTCAAACGAAGTTAGAATAATTGCCACTTGGCCAAAGATATCTGGCGTGAGTAAACGCGCAAGAATAATACTGCTGCCTAAACGAACGACACGCCCTAATACCTGTGCTGAACCAAGCCAAAGCATATTAGTTGCAAGGCGTTTAGTGCCTTGTATGTGCCATATGGCACCTATCTGCGCTAACGTTTTCATCAAACAACCTATTCAACTGAGTTTGTCCTGATGAGGTAATACAGTTTCTGTGCCATAATTCAAAATTTTATTTATTTTATTAAATAACAATATCTTAGGTTTGCTTGTGATAATGAGTATAGTCGATGCTTTTGTTATAAACATTTGTTGGTTGCAAAATGCAAATCAAGATGCAAATAACACGTAAGAGGCCGGTATCGTAAAATAAGGCTTAATTGGTGGGGTATTTAGTTTGAGTATGAGCGGCGCCGAGAATAACTAATCCAGGCCAGAAAAGGTAAGCAAGGATCTCGAGATTTTCTCCAAAAGTATATAACAGTAGTATGAGTATAATTGCCATACCAACGGCAGAAAGCCGTGATTGCATAACAGAGGATAGTAGGCAGCAAACGCTTACTATCAGTGGTAATGCAAGCGCTATAGCACCGACAATACCTTTTACGAATAATAACCCATACCAAGTGTGATGTGAGCCTATTGGCATGTATTCAACCATATGGGGACCACGTTCAACTATGCCATGACCCCATATTACGGCCTCATTTGCCCAGCGTTCGACGGCAATATTCCCAAGAGCTTCGCGCACACGAGTTGAATCTGCTCTGGCAGCTTTGACGCTATGAATGCTTGATTCTATCGTGGATAGCACAGTCTCTCCGAGCACCCCGGCCAATAAAAAGACTGGGCTCAATAGCAGATAAAGCCAAGGATATTTAGCATAACGAATAAAATTGAAATAAACGATTAGTGCAAAACAGCAAAGTATCGCAAGTCTTGACTGGGAAATGAGTACCATGATTATGCTCCCAATGATCCCGTACAAACGATAGCGTTTATCCGTTTCCTGAAGAGCAAATAAAAAATACAGATTACCCACCATCCCAAGAGCAGGAGCCCATGGAGTAAATAGGCGCCAGCGTGGAATTCCGCTACCAGGGTCGATTTCATATAAGCTTACGCTGAAAAACTCAGGACCAGGACCACCAATAATACTTAACGGTGAGACATAGAGCGTACTTGGTAAACCTACTCTCCAAGCTAAAATGAATAATGGAAATAGTATTAATGTATGTTTACCGACCACACAGCTAGCCCGATAAATTAATTCTGGTCTTATTTGCATTCCGCCTATGAGTGGGAAAATAGCCAATAATGCCCAGCCCTTTGCCCAGCCGATAGAGGATTTTATCAGCTGAGCAAGACCCAACCCTTCTATTAAATGCCCAATGACTAGGGCAAATAACATGAGTAGCATCGCGCCAATCCAACTTATTACGGGAAAAGAAATGCGTATACCTTCGGCATGGAAGAGTACTCGTCCAATGATCTTAAGAACTAAAATCCAACCAATTACTGGTGCTATTAAATACATAGCGCCAAGGATCCAAAAGATGTAGGTCCCAGTAATTGCTAGCCAAACTACTCGTTCGTCAGGATTCTCTGGAGTAAGGGTTTGCGTATCCATAGTATACTCAATCCTGCAATTACCATGATAGAGGCGGCAATGCCACCAATGAGAGTCAAAATAAACCCTAGCTTATCGGCTTTTTCTGGACGGCTGGGCGGTGAAAATAGTTGTAATAAAGGATATGCAGAGAAAATATCAGCTTTACCTACATCTATTTTAGCAATTGCAGAGGTAAATACTGCCGTCGCCAGTTGATGATCTCGATGTAAATCTTCTAATTTAGCGGCATCATCGTTACTGTGTTTTAAGCGAGTTTCCCATAGGTCAATTTGTTCAGTTAATGATGCTAGTTCATCGCTAAACCCTGCATTTTCAGTGGCGAAATTAATTAGTTTTTGCATCAATTCGGCTCGGCCATCAATATCATCCACAGATAGGATCACCATTAATTGTGGATCGCAACGTAAAAGGAGTTTCTGGCAACGACTATTAAGTGCATTTAGCATGACTTTTTGTTCAGTTTTTGCAGTTAAAACTTGGGGATGTTGTTGAGCAAAATTACCGCTTAAACTGACTAAGAGTGAGCTGGACTCAGTATATTTGAGCAATAACTGCTGGAATAATTGATCATTCTTAAGTTTGAGTAGATCCGCAGATTGGCTGGCAGTAAGCGACAGGCTAGACTCCAATAGGTGTTGACTGGCTAGCCCGCCTTCAAGTTTGGCTCTGAGATTGACTTGGCTTTGACGAAGGCGCTCTATTGTGAGTGCCACTTCTTTAAATTGATCGAGAGAAACCAGCCCTGTTTTTGATTGGAATGCTAAAATATTTGACTGACTCTGTTTTACTTTACTGGCGAATCCTTCGAGTCCAATTCTGACCCCATTTTCCCGGATAAGGATTTCATCTGTTCTGAGCTGTGACAACATTATTTGTAAATGTTGATATAGTGCCCATGCTTTTTTCTCGGCTAGCTCTGGAGTCGCGGCATTTATAGTGAATTCCATTAAGCCGGTTTGACTGGGTAACTTCAGTTTAGGCATACCTAATGCCGAAGCCGTGATATTTAGTTCTTTAGCCGTTGTACTGAGTAAAATATCGCTCAAAGCAATAGCCTTATAGTTTTCGCGAGGATCAATTGCCGAACTTAAATAAGGTGAACTGCTTGAACTGCTTGCTTGACCAATACTATCTAAACTTACCATGGCGCCAGCACCTGCGCCGGGTAAAATTAATACCCATTTACTGGTGTAGCGCGTTGGAGTAATGAACAGTATCACGAGTACAAGTAGCCAGATCAAAGCTAAAGTTAATAGTACGGTTTTTATGTATAACTTACGGCGCGCTATTGGAGATAAATTGCTGCCATTGACGAGAGCGCGTTTTATCCACAACAGTTGATGTGTCTCATGACGTGCTTTCATCATAATGTCCTCAGTATTAGAGTAAACCCAAAATACTGGTGGGAATCAGCACATCGGTCAGGCTGCGAGCTATCTCTCGAATATTGGTTATACCTGAGTCATAACAGGCTATGCCGTCACCAGGCAGCAGCACTGGATTCATTTGGGGTTGCCAAGACTGACGGATCAAGCTATCCATTGATCGCTCAACAATATCGGTTTCATCGGATAAGGGATTTCGGGTTACTAAAAGTACATGACGGCTAGCATTAGTACTTTGAGCTCCACCTATACAATTTGCCGCTATCGCTCCTGTGAGTAAGCGTGTGCCATAGGGGAAACGCGTTGCTTCAGTGTCGAGCCCAGATTGAGAATTGCTACTGGCTGGCTGTGTTAAATTTGAAATAAAAACTCTTATACCTGGTATAGTAATTTGTGAAGGCCGTACTAGTTTGTCTTGAAAATTGTGGGAACTGGGAACGAGGATTTGATCTCCCGCACTTAATAAAAAATCGGGAACTGGTTCACCGTTCATTACGCCCGTTAAGTCAAAAGAATACTGTTTATCTCCTCGGATAACCCAGACTTGATTTATTTTTGCATCTGGGCGCACACCACCAGATGAACGCAGTGCGGCACTAATAGTTCTGTCTAGTGCTTGATCTCCGCTATGAATTTTATCGTCGTCTTTGATTTCGGTATCGGATTTTTTATTTATCAAATGTTGGCCAGGTTCAAACACGGCACCAAGTACAGTGACCTCTATAGGAGCCCAAGCGATTGGACTGATGCTGATCCTAATTTTATTAGGGTGCATTAGTTGCTCGTTTACCAAGGTTTGAGCGATCTTTGTTTTAAGCGTATTAATATTACTGCCTTTAGCTAAAATCGGCGGTAAATAAGGTAAGTAAATTTGTCCGTTTGCATCAATCTCAACGTCGGCATTGAAATCATCCCCATTAAAAATACTAATATGTAGCTTATCCCCCACAGAAAGCTGTAAGTTAAGGACGGTTTCTTGATAAAAGTCCGCACTAATCACCTGATTTTCATCAGAATTAAGTACCACGCCCTCTGTTTGACTATTGAGTAGTGCGAGATTTGCCTGTCGTTGATAAGGAACTTGTGTACCGAAGTAATGACAATATTGATCTGACTGCTGCTGGCACAGCTTATCTTGTTGTGAGTGCATAGGGGTGGTGCAGGCACTTAAGGCTAAGCAAAGCAGTGCGGAGCTGCAGTTCAGTACTAATGATTGGTTACCTTGACGGTTATTCATGAGCTTCCCCTTGATATTGATGCTTAATTAACTTGCATCGAACTATGGCTTAGATGTGCGATAGCAGCATCTTGGCATTCATAAATAGTGAAGATTTGATGTAGTCGAGTGAGCTCAATTAATGATCTAACATTATCAGATGGGGATAAGAGTAAAATCTCACCATCGTGTAACTGTGCATATTTAAGGGCTGAGATAAGCACTGATAATCCACTTGAATCAATATACTTCACCTCTTCAAGATTAATAATTAGCCGATTGGTACCATTTTCCATATGCCGCAACAAAGCTGCTCTATGAGTTGGAGTATTGGCCATTATCATTTCAGTTGGGAATGTCACTATGCTCGCATTCTGTTTTTCTATCGGGGAGAATTTCATGATGCTTTCCTCTTTAAGGCTGTTAACAATTTAGTATGCATATTGGGAAAGCATTTATTAGGCCAATACTTTAACTATTGATTTTTAATTGATTTTTAATTGATTTTCTAAATTATCAACTCTGTTTATGGTCGGTTAGCAATTTGCATTGCAAATTGCTAACCATATAAAAGTAGTACTCAATTCTACTATGATTATTCTTGTTTGATTAACCTGTTAAATAATGGTCATCACATCACTGTAGTAAGTGTGAATAGGATTTTTTGAATAGTTTCGCCACAAAACTAATGTCGGCGGAGTAAAATTAACCTTAAATGAGTACCAAGCACAGTGGGCTGAAATCGAACTTCATCCATCCAGTTATACATAATCCATAGACCACGGCCATGTTCATTCATTTGTTCTGGGCAATGATGAGGCTCAATCTTAGGCAAAACGGTCGAGTGGTCAAGCAGGTCAACAATAATGCGATCATCATTGCAATGCATAATTAGCACTATTTGCTCTAAGCCCGCTTCAGTATGGTCGAGTATGTTATTAATAGCCTCAAGTACACAAATAATTACTTTAAATCTTTGGCGTTCATGTACATTCTGCAAAAGCATAAACTGTTCTAACTCAGGGCAAAACTGCTGAATACGCCATTGTTCTTGGGTAAGTTTGAGCTGTAAACTATTCATAATACCTCCAGTGTAGTCTTGGCATAAGTTGTGATGGATAAGTAATTAACATCATTGATATATCGTCTTGTATGTTGTTGCATTGCCACAGTTTTAATGCATGACTTAGATGGTGTAGTAATTGCTCACTGCTCAGATTTTTTGCTTTTTCACATAATTGTTGTAAACGGTCTAGACCAAATATGCCAAATTTTTCATGTTTGCATTCGTAGGCGCCATCGGAAAATAGTATTAATCGTGTACCTGGTTTCATCTTAAAATTTTGATTTTTATACTGTATTGCACTGTGTATTCCTATGGGCAACTCAGTTTCGAGAACGAGAGATTCACAATCGGAGTTAGTTAACAGGAGAGGCGAAGGATGTCCGGCACTACAAATCTGCACTTCGCCGTTTGAAGTATTAATCTTGCCTAGAAGCAAAGTGACAAATCGCCCAGTATTATCTGGATCGCTTAGTTCTTGGTTCAATGCATTTACGATTTCATTTGGGGATTGTTGGTGCCAATTTGTTCTTTCCATCGATAAACGCTGCGCTAAACTCACGCTTTGCAGTGCAGCTGTAATACCGTGTCCGGCTGCATCGATGAGATAAAAACCTAGTTGATTTTCACCTAAGTCAAAACATTGAAAAGTATCCCCAGCAAGGTAATTAGCAGGTTGAAATCGATGATGTAACTGCCAATTATTTGGGAGCTCTTGCACTCGGGGTAATAGCTCGCGTTGAACCTTTGCTGCGGATATTAAATCTTTTTGTATTGTGTTCAGTAACGCGGTTTCTTTTTCAAGCCCTTGATGTAAAAGTTGATTTTTTTTTGCTAAGTTTTGTTGTAACTGCATGATCCGCATAGCAGCTAGCATTCTTACTTTTAGCAATGCGGGATTGAATGGTTTACAAATAAAGTCATCTGCACCAGCTTCAATTCCTAGTACGATATCTGCTGTTTGATTATTAGCGGTTAGCAAAATGACAAAAGGTGGGAGGTTTACATTCTTCAATATTTGACACAGTTCTATCCCTGTCATACCTGGCATACGCCAATCGCTAATCACTACATGAACAGAACTATGCTTTAAATATGCTAGTGCTGCGTATGCGCTGTTACAGCTCTCGACCAGCCAACCAAATTGTCTCAGTAAGTTACAAATAAATAATCGCTCGCTCTCAGTATCTTCCACTACCAACACAGATAAGATTTCAGGCTGCTGCGTAGTTATTGAGGATAATGGCATAGTACGCCTCCTTTCATAAGGGATGCTCAAGATGAGCAAAATCTATGCCTGTATAATAAATGACTATAAATTTAAGATGATAGGCTGAGTAATTCGTTAGATTCTCAATTATGGCGAGTCAAAAGTTCAGGTTGAAATGACTCAGTTGCAAAATGCAAAACTGTCATCCATAGTAAATAATTAATGCGATATAATAATATTTAGGCCATTGTTTTTAATGTTTTTTAACTAATGGCATGTGAGTTGCTAATGCAGTATTGAGTTGGTGAAATACATCAACCATACAATTTTATGCACTTCATTGATAAAAGGATATTTAGAATGAATAGCTTTCTTGCTTTATTCCCACATGCTTGGCTAACTCGCTTAACATCTTTCTCCGTTATCGCTTTGATAATGATAGGCGTAACCAATACACCAAGAGTAATGGCGTCAGAATCACCAGCAAGCAATAATATTAAACAGGTACTCATTTTTGGCGTTGTTCCTCAGCAATCAACTGCTCAACTCGCAAAGCTATGGCCGCCAATTTTGGCCGCCTTGTCTCAAGGCGCTAATTATGAGTTGCAATTTGCAACAGCCCCCGACATTCCAACCTTTGAGGCTAGATTAAAGGCAGGGGTTTATGATGTCGCTTACCTAAATCCTTATCACTACATAGTATTTCATGAATTCCCTGGCTACCAAGCTCTAGCGCGAGAGAAAAATAAGAAGCTCAAAGGCATCGTTGTTGTTCGGAAGGACTCGCCTATTAAGTCATTAGAACAACTTGAAGGTAAAACGTTGGCATTTCCTGCGCCAGCATCATTTGCAGCAAGTGTTTTGCCAAGGGCGTATCTAAAAAATGCGAAAATTAATGTCGACGTAAAATACGTGGGGTCACACGATTCTGTATATTTATCGGTTATACAAGGGCTTGTAGACGCTGGCGGAGGAGTACAGCGTACCTTTAATAATTTGACCGATACACAGAAGCAGCAACTTAACATACTTTGGAAAACGCCTGAATATACTCCACATGCTATTGCAACTCACCCGCGGGTATCTGAAGTACATCGACAAGCATTACTTGAACAATTTCTAAAACTATCTACAACCCCAGCAGGCCAAGTATTACTTAGTTCAGTGGATTTTTCAGCTTTTACTGCGGGTGAGGATAAAGATTGGGATGATATTCGGTCACTATCTCTCGGGTCGCTATCTAAACCGCTCGGAGAGAAATAAAGTGTCCTTTAGGCTGAAGACGATTGTTGGAATAGCACTGATTGAAGCTTTGCTGCTATTTTTGTTGGTATACACAAGTATTAATTACCTGAAACTATCTAATCAGTCTCAAATTGAGAAGCGGGCTCAGACCACGTTGACTTTGTTTTCGATTGCAGCAAAGGATGCTGTTATAAGTAATGATATAGCAACATTGCAAGCTTTAGTGGAAGAGTTGTTAACTAAAAGTGAGGTACTGTATGTCACGGTGTCTGACCCTAGTCATATTTTAGCCTATGGTGGGGCAGACAAGTATGTTCAAGTTTCACATCAACCCGATACCGAATTAGCTCAAGTACAAGATGGTATTTTCGACTTAGAATATAAGATAGAAGATAATGGTTATCGTTTTGGCACAATTAATATGGGTTTTGAGACTCGCAGTCTTGATGATTTTATTCAGTTGGTAACCACAAAAATCCTCTCAATTGCTGGGATTGAAATTTTATTGGTGGCGTTATTTTCATTACTCCTTGGCCATTACTTGACCCGAAACTTAACCATTCTTACCAATGCGTCTAAACGAATATTGGCTGGTGAGCTTGGGGTGCGAATTCCTGTTAAAGGGAAAGATGAAATCGCTCAAATGGGCAAAGCATTTAACAATATGATTGATAAAGTGGACGCTAGAACTAAAGCGCTAGAAGCAGCTAATATTCGGTTAAACACCATTCTAGACTCTGCCGTTGATGGTTTCGTCATCATTAATGATAAAGGTACTATTACGGACATTAATCCCGCAATTAGTCGATTATTTGGTTATGCTCACAATGAATTGATTGGCCAGAATGTTGCTATTTTCTTACCTTTCGAAATGCGTTCTTCACATGATAGTTTTATTCATCAATATTTAGAAACGGGTGTCACTCAGATTATTGGCACAAGCCGAGAATTGATGGCACAACGTAAAGATGGACAATTATTTCCAATTGCACTATCGGTTTCGCTAATGAAAATCGATAATAAGGTAATGTTTATAGGTTTAGTCAAAGACTTATCTGATGTAAAACGTAAAGAAGTTGCAGCAGCTAAAACCGAATCAGTGCTACTTGCGACTTTAGCTGCAAGCCTAGATAGCTTGATAACCATTGATATAGATGGCCGTGTTGTTGAGTTTAACCTTGCGGCAACGCGATTATTTGGTTATTCACGACATGAAGCAATTGGACGGTACCTTGAAGAACTAATTATTCCCAAAAGCCAACATTCAAGCCATAGAGGAGGAATGGAGCGTTATCGTCAGACTGGTTCTGGCAACATAATCAATAAACGTATCGAGTTATTGGCCACTTGTAAAGCTGGTAATGAAATCCCAATAGAGCTGGAGGTTGTGCCAATCAAGTTAGGTAATGAAATCCTTTTTACCGCTTTTTTACGAGATATTTCCGAACGTAAAGCCAGCGAATTAAAGCTCCAGTTAGCTAAAGAGCAAGCAGAGCTGGGCAATAAAGTTAAATCACGGTTTCTGGCAACAATGAGTCATGAAATTCGTTCTCCACTCAATGCTATTTTAGGCGGTGTTGAATTACTGCTCCATTCTAAACTAAATAAAGAACAGCGGATCCATGCCAACATTACTAGAGAGGCTGGTAGTGCTTTACTCAATACAATCAATGATATTTTAGACTTCTCTAAGATTGAAGCTGGACAAATGGTGTTGGAGTCTAATGAATTTGAGCCAGATAAACTTGTTGCTCAAGTTCTGCAAATTTTAGAGCCAAAAGCCTATGATAAGGGACTGCAGCTCGTTAGCTTTGTAGATCGTAATGTTCCGCAGACATTGCTGGGTGATCGGCAGCGATTAAATCAAGTCATCCATAATTTAGTGGATAATGCGATTAAATTTTCAGTATCAGGAACAATCACCGTCGAAATGTGGATAGCCGATAACCAGCAGTCGTTGATGCAGCTTTTTTGTCGAGTCACGGATTCTGGTATTGGCATTTCTGAGGAAGCGCAGAGCAAATTGTTTAAAGAGTTTAGTCAAGTGCATGATACCCATAACACAAACTATAAAGGTACTGGTTTAGGGTTAGCTATCTGCCGTGAACTTATCACTATGATGGGCGGTGAAATTGAATTAGAGAGTGAACTTGACAAAGGTTGCTGTTTTACTTTCTATGTTTCGTTGCAACCACATGAAGCTAACTATTGCCATAGCTATTGCCCTCCCACCAAGTCACGGGTGATGTTAGCCCACACAGATTTATTATGGTTAAGCATAGTTTCTAAACAATATTCACAGTATGGCATTGAAACTGTTGTAGTTAATAGCTGGGGTGAGATAAAAGAAGAAAGTATTCTACTTGGAAGGTTTGATCTTGTTCTTCTTGATGAAACTTTTTTATTTGAAGTGGATAAAAATGAAATTAATTGGCTTAAGCAAACCAACCTTAGTGATGAGGGGACCTTAGTTGCTTTAGTCTCGGCGATGAGCTCTGAAATTTCACAATCTTTATCGAATATAGGATTAGACCAAGTTGTTAATAAGCCTTTAAGTCGCTCAATGCAGTTTGCGTTGCTCAGTCAAGATGCACCTAGTAATGAATTTGAAGAAGTGTATTTGGCAGAAAGTTTATTTCAAGGTCATATTCTGCTAGCTGAAGATAGTCCTGCGAATCAAATAATTGCGGGAACAATGCTGACAAAAGCTGGCTTTGATGTCACTTATGCCTGTAACGGTGTTGAAGCTGTTAAATTAATGAATGAAAGAGCCTTTGATTTGGTTCTGATGGATATTCGTATGCCTGAAATGGATGGGCTCGAGGCTAGCCATATTATTCTGTCTACTAATCCTAATCAAATCATTCTTGCTATGACCGCGAATGTGATGAAAGAGGAAGTTGAGCAATGTTATCTCGTTGGTATGAAAGATTTTATTTCTAAGCCTGTTAATCAAAAAATGCTATTAAGCATTATCCAAAAGTGGCTACCTAATGCCAGCATAACACTGCCTATCATTTCTTCGCAGGTTAAGAGTTTTTCTCAAAATTTATTGGACGAAATAATATTGTCAGAATTATCAACTGCACTTGGAAAAGACAGTCTGTCGAATATGATGGCGGTTTTCTGTGAAGAATTATTAGAAAGGGTAGCAACTCTTACAGTATTGGACCCTACACAATTTGAGTTGATTGAAGACCAAGCCCATACTTTAAAAAGTAGTTCTGGTAGTTTTGGTGCTGCTGCCTTATTTTTATTAGCACAACAACTTGAATCTAGTGCGCGTAACAAACAGACTGAAATAATTTATACATTAATTAAACAAGTGGCAATTATAGGTAAAGAGACACATGACGCCTTCATGGAACGTTTTATTCAATAGGGATATATATGGAATATTCAGCGCTATTAGTTGAAGACAGCATGTCATTAGGGGCTTTATACACTGAGTATTTACGCGCTGAAGGTATCAATGTGACTCATGTGCATTACGGTGAAGATGCCTTACGAGAGTTGGTAAAGTGGCAACCAGATCTACTGATCCTTGATATTAAACTGCCTGACATATCAGGGCTTGATATTTTAAAACAAGTGTACGGGAAATATCCAAATATTAGCACTATCATGATCACCGCTCATGGCAGCATTGATATTGCCATTGATGCTATGCGATCAGGTGCATTTGATTTTCTGGTCAAACCTTTTGATAGCAAGCGTTTGTCAATTACAGTGCGAAATGCGCTCAAGCAGAAACATCTGCTTGAGCTAGTAACACAATACGAAAAGAGTCTACCTAAAGGGCGCTATCAAGGTTTTATTGGTGATTCATTAGTAATGCAAAGTGTTTATAAAACAATAGATTGTGTCGCAAAAAGTAAAGCTTCTGTATTTATTACGGGCGAAAGTGGTACAGGTAAAGAAGTTTGTGCGCAAGCAATACATCAAACGGGAAATCGTGCAGATAAGCCGTTTATCGCTCTTAATTGTGCTTCTATTCCCAAGGAATTAATTGAAAGTGAGATCTTTGGTCATTGCAAAGGTGCATTTACGGGGGCACACAGTAACCGTGATGGCGCTGCAACAAGGGCCGATAACGGTACTTTATTCCTCGATGAAATTTGTGAAATGGATTTAGACTTACAAAGCAAACTATTACGTTTTATTCAAACGGGTACCTTCCAACGAGTAGGCGGCACTAAGGAGGAGCATGTGGATATTCGCTTGATTAGTGCGACTAACCGCAAGCCGTGGGAGGAGGTAAAACTTGGACATTTTCGTGAGGATTTATTCTATCGTTTACATGTGATTCCAATAGAATTGCCACCATTACGAGCAAGGGGAAATGATGTTTTACTGCTGGCTAAAAAAATATTAAAAACCTACAGTAAGGAAGAAGGTAAAAATTTTACTGAATTTAGTCCTGCTGCCACGAATACACTTTTAGCCTATACTTGGCCAGGTAATGTGCGCCAACTGCAAAATGTCATTCGTCAAATTGTCGTACTCAACGAAGGGACTACAGTAGAGCATTTAATGTTTCCTCATCCATTGATACAGATTCAATCTAGTTCAGCAGAAAAACAATATAAATGCGATAATGATAGTTTGATATATGAACAGAATGACACTCGACGTGAATCAACTTTATTACTAAATGAATCCAGCAGTCATTCCATTAAACCTCTATGGCTAGTTGAAAAACAAACTATTGAAGGTGCAATTGCTATGTGTGATGGAAACATTCCCAAAGCTGCCGCATTATTGGATATTAGCCCATCAACAATTTACAGGAAACGAATGAGTTGGGAGGAGCTAGAGACTCAACAATAAATAAGTAGTATATAGGCTGTCTTTCTGGTAGCAATTAGACATGATTTTATGTTCTATACTATTATATGTTTTACAATTAGTGGCAGAGCATTACATTGAGTTGTAAGTTTTTTAGGTAATTCTAGATGAAATTTAGTAGTGTAGAATTTTTATATTTACCATTGTAGTTGTAAAGTAAAATTGAGTAATCCCAATATAATCGTTATGACTCATTTGGCGTTAACCCTCCATTATTTTTATGGGGCTTTGATTCACTGTAATATTCTGTTATGTAGTTTGTTGTCGCTTAATCTGCTTCTGTAAAATTCCAACAACCCTTTACAGGTACCCACTCAGATTTCAAACTTTTAAAGAAATGCTCCATGGGTGAATTATCCCAACGATTCCTGCGACGACTAATACTTTGCTTAATCAGAAGACGCCATAATAATTTGTCTGAAATTTACGTTTGTGTAATTCAAGCCTTAGTCACTGTGAAACATCACATTTTCTGGTTCCCCTCTTAACTCAAACGCCTTATTCAATGCTTTACATGTCAATTCGCTATCAGGCGATAATGACAACACCCAACTAATAGGTTTACGGGGAAATAAGTCCAGAACAACGGTTAGATATTCCCAACGATTCCCCCCAGTATACGTCACATCGCCACATCATGATTGTCCGGGCTATGAACAGCAAACTCTCGGTTGACCGTGTTGGGGATCGCTAAATGCTCTTGTGTTACTTTCATATAATCCTGTTTTGGCTGCTGGCAACTGATTAATCCCTTTATTCGTTACTAATTGAGCTATCAGAGCGATGACTAATACCATTTGCAGCCTTCACAGCATAAAATAGTAAAATAAGCATCAATATAACCTTTTCTGTTTAGGCAATATTTATAGCCACTTCTATGTATATTGAATGCATAACAAATAGCGGAAATAAAATGGCTCAGCTTGAGTTAGATGATTAGCGTAAATTGTTCATAGAGTCTGACATCAAGAGGTGTAGCCTTTTTTAAGATGAGATTATGTTCCTCTAGACGGTTAATTTGCTTCGTCATCTCACGAATTTCAATTTATTCAGGGATAATGGGCGAGGCTTTTAGAGGGCTACCTTGATGCTTTAGTTTTAATTACCTAACCCATTTATCCATAGTTGATTTACCCACGTTTATCGCCTTCGCGGCGCCGGTAGTATGGTTTTATCGAGACTAATTAGGCTGCTTTAAGTTTAAATTCAGCACTAAATGTTTTTGGGGTTGTCGATCTCATCTGTTCATCTAAAGTCATCTAAATATCACCTCTATTTAGGTGCCCCAAATTAGTGTGTTACTACAAGTGGAAAAAAAAATCTTCTTAGTCCAAAATCATAACTCTCTGATTATAAATTATTAGGCATTTATGCTCCTTTCTATGAATTATAAAAATGCTTCGAAATGGAGCTTATTAGTCCTGTTGATTGGATTACTGCTAAGCGCACTATTCACATGGTTGACAGGACGCATGAACGCCCAAACGATTGGCCAAGCATTGCGCGAAAACACGGAGCAAATCAGTGAGAACGTGCTTAATCGTATAACCTTATATCAATATGGTTTACGCGGTGCCCGAGGTTCGATTCTAACCGCAGGCGAGTATGGTATTAGTCGTGCTAGCTTCCATCGCTATAGTTTATCGAGGGATGTGGATCAAGAGTTCCCCGGAGCCCGTGGATTTGGCTTTATTCGCCGAGTGCCCAATTCAGATGAAGCCGCATTTTTAACAAGAGCCAAAAATGACGATTGGCCGGACTTCAATATTCGGCAACTGACCCCCCATAGCGGCGAAAAGTATGTGATTGAATACATTGAGCCGATAGACAGAAACCGTGCTGCCATTGGGTTAGATGTTGCATCAGAGGCACATCGTAAAGCAGCGGCAGATGCAGCTATGTTATCCGGTGAAGTACGTTTGTCTGCGCCAATTACTTTAGTGCAGGCTACGGGGAAACCCCTACAATCATTTTTGATACTACAACCTATTTATCGAACAATTTCTGTGCCTAAAACACCACAAGAACGACTTGCAGCAGGGTATGGTTGGAGTTATGCGCCCTTAGTGACAAATGAAGTGCTCACAGGGTTAGCATTAAATCAAAAGATGACGAAGCTACTGCTTAGCGATATCACCCAAACTGAGCGTCCCATCAGTTTTTTTGAAACACACCCTGATGATGCGTCTCCATTATCGGCATATAGCCACACACTGACGAAAGAAATTTTTGGCCGCAAATGGCAGGTCGAAGTCATTGCCTACCCGGCCTTTATTCAGTCATTACACCTTAATCAACCAAGCTTAGTATTACTGAGCGGCAGTTTATTAAGCTTATTGCTTGCGGCCTTTATCGCTATATGGTCTATCAGTCAACAGCGTAAGCAGCAAGTGCAACTTGAACAGGCAAGGCGCGCTAGCATGCTGGAGCACTCCCTCGATGCCATTATCAGCTATGACTTAACGGGCAATATTACTAGTTGGAACCAAGGTGCTGAGGAGATATTTGGCTATACACAGACAGACGTTATTGGTCATTCAAGTTGCGATTTGATTATCCCACCAAGCATTGTTTTAGAAGAGCAGGTGTTGTTTGCTGAGGTGTTTTCAGGAAAAACGGTATTAAATCAAATATCAACCCATCAACGACAGAATGGCAGCCATGTATCGACTTCGACAACGTCGCTGCCTATATATGATGAGGATAGTGCCATTGTGGGACTTAGCCAAACGATCCGCGATATTACGGCGCAGCAAGAAGCAGAACGATATATATTAAGCTTGAATGCACGTTTAGAACAAGAAGTCACCAAGCGTACCAATGCGCTCCAGCAAGCATTACTCGAAAACCAGACGTTGCTCGACACCATCAATCAACAGCTGCTCTACTCTGCCACCGACCCGAATGGCGTCATTTTAGAGGTGAATGATAATTTTTGTCACGTAAGTGGTTATTCACGCAAACAATTGTTAGGTGAAACCCATGCCATTTTGAACTCTGGTGAGCATGATGCTGCATTCTGGCGCACCATGTGGACCCAAATAAAATCGGGCCTATCTTGGCATGGTGAGATTTGTAATCGTGACCGACACCAAATGCTGAAATGGTTTGATACTGTGATTGGTCCTGTCTTTAATGAAAACGGCAATATAGAACGTTTTGTCGCATTAAGAACCGACATCACAGAGCGTAAATTGGCGCAAATTGAAAAAAATAAGTTAGGTTCGTTATTAACGAACGTACTCGATGCCGCCTCCGAAATGTCCATTATTGCAACGGACAAAAAGGGCGTGATCACGATTTTCAATCGTGGGGCTGAGCAATTACTCGGTTACGCCGCCGTGGATATGATCGGGCTATCAACACCGGCACCGCTACATTTGCCCGAGGAAGTCGCGGCAAGATCAGCTGAATTGTCCAGTGAGTATGGTGAAGATATTCAAGGCTTTGATGTGTTCGTCTATAAAGCGAGAACCCTCGGTTCTGAAACGCGCACTTGGACATATGTGCGAAAAGACACCAGTCAATGCCAAGTCTCTCTCTCTGTCACGGCCATGCTGGATAATGTCGGCGAGATTATTGGTTATTTAGGCATTGCGATTGATATTTCCCAAGTACTACAACAACAAAAAGCACTTATCACTGCGAGTAATCACTTAAGTAAGGCTGCGGAAGTCGCCAAGCTTGGGATTTGGAGCTGGGATTTACGCGATAACTCCCTCGAATGGAATGAGCGGATGTTTGCTATTTACGATCAACCCCTAAGTTTACAGGATATCGGATTAACCTATGAACATTGGCGTATGCGGATCCATTCAGATGATATTGACTTCGCCGAGGCGAAGCTAAAAGCGGCAGTAGAAGAAAAAGACCAATATGACCCCATTTTTAGAGTCGTCAGAACCGATGGCACCATTCGTTATGTGCAAGCTGGCGCCCAAATCGAACGCGATGTCACGGGGCAGGTTACAAAAGTCATCGGTATCAATTTAGATATTACCGAACAGCGGCAATTGGAAGAAACCTTGAGAGAGGCTAAACATGAGGCTGATGCAGCTAATGCGGCAAAGTCTGCATTTTTAGCCAATATGAGCCATGAAATCCGCACCCCAATGAATGCTGTCTTAGGGATGCTGCAATTAATGCAACATACCTCAATGTCTGTGCAACAACAGGATTATGTGACCAAAACCCAAACCGCGGCGAAGTCATTGCTAGGATTACTGAATGATATTCTCGATTTTTCAAAAATCGATGCAGGTAAATTAACACTCGACCTACACCCTTGTTCAATCGAACTGCTTATGCGAGATCTTGCAATAGTGCTGTCGGGCAACCATGGCAACAAAAATGTCGAGGTCATGTTTGACCTTGATCCGGCTTTACCCGCCTGGCTCTTAGCCGACCAACTGAGGCTACAACAGATTTTGGTTAATTTAGCGGGTAATGCCCTTAAATTTACACGCCACGGTCAAGTCACCGTCACCATGGAATGCTTACGTCATGAGGCCAATACCGTTACGGTGCAGATTTCAATTTCAGATACCGGTATTGGTATTAGCGAAGAGCAAATAGAGCGCATTTTTACGGGCTTTGAACAAGCCGAATCGTCAACATCAAGGCGATTTGGCGGTACAGGGCTAGGATTAGCGATAAGCAAAAAGTTAGTCGAACTCATGGGAGGCCAGTTAAACGTCACCAGCCGTGTAGGTGTGGGTAGCCGCTTCTGGTTTGATGTAACGTTCTGCGTCATGGAAGTTGAAGCCACTCAGGCCATTGACCTCAGTGGGTATCATATTTTAATTGTCGATGATAACGAACTTACTGTCGAAATTTTGCATAAGATTTTGACTGACTTTGGCTGCAGTGCAGAAACCGCCTCGGGGGGATATCAAGCGCTTGAAAAAGTAAAACAAGCCAATATAAACGCAAGACCATTCGATGTCGTACTAATGGATTGGCGTATGCCAGATCTTGATGGGCTACAAACGGCTGATTTGATATGTAACTCTCACTCAGATAGCCCTATTCCGCTCATCGTTATGCTCACCGCCTACGGCCATGAGGTGATTAGCGAAAGTCAGCATATAAAAAATGTCCCCTTCGTGAATTTTTTAACTAAACCGGTCACATCACAGATTTTAGCCGAGGCGATAATCAATGCTATCGAAGGCAAAACGATGACAGTGAATCCTACGCCACACTCGCAACGACGGTTATCTACACTCGCCATTTTAGTGGTTGAAGATAACCAACTCAACCGACAAGTGATTGATGAGCTGCTGAGTTATGAAGGAGCAAACGTGCAACTTGCCAACGGTGGCGTTGAAGGAGTGTTTCAAGTGTTAGAAAGTGGAAACGTATTCGATATCGTGATCATGGACATACAAATGCCCGATATGGACGGCCTAGCCGCAACACGGCTTATCCGCGCTGATAGCCGATTTGCGGAGCTACCCATTTTAGCGATGACTGCCAATGCATCCCAAAGCGATAAACAGGATTGCTTCGATGCAGGTATGAATGATCATGTGGGTAAGCCAATCGACATGCAAATATTACTCCCCAGCATTTTACGTTTAGTAGGACAGGAAGAAGCCCCTTCATTAGCACAACAGCATCAACCAGCGGAGTTACAAGTCCCACTCGACAATATGCCATTACTGGATGACATCCAGCTAATACTGCGTCGTTTTGGCGGTAATCAGGCTTTTTTCCAGAAAATGGCGAAAGGTTTTGCACCTGAAATGTTGAAACAACTAAATCTATTCAAGCAGTCTACTAAAGTATTTGAGTATGCCACTGCGGCGGCCGTGGGACATGGCATCAAAGGTCTTGCCAGTAATTTTGGTGCACTGCGTTTAGCCGCTTATGCTGCTTTTTTAGAGAAACAACTCAAACAAAATGACCTTGAGTTTATTGAGATAAAAGTGTGGACCGAACAATTAGAATTATTAATCAATGAAAGTACTCAGCAACTATCTACCTACATCCCTCAACCTGAATCGACTGTGTTAGCTCAAGATAAAATGACACAGGCCATCGATTCTCAAGCGTTAATGCCGAGTGCTTGGACTGAACTGAACGCCCTCATGCTCCTCTTAAAAGCGAACAATTTAGAAGCCATGACTTTCGTTGACCGATTAATCAAAAAATTACCACACCATCCACAGTGGATAACACTACAGGGACAAGTGCAAGCACTCGAATTCGATAAGGCATCAGACACTTTACGCATCATCATGTTGGAGAATAAATAATGCATCTTACGGAAATCATCCCGCAAGCCAATCGCATGAAGGGAAAAATTCTTGTCGTTGACGACCAACCCCTCAATATAAAAATATTGCATCAGCTTTTTCATGAAGATTATGAAATGTTTATGGCCACAAACGGAGAGCAAGCCATCAACGTCTGTCAGAATGAACTGCCTGATTTAGTACTTTTGGATATAGAAATGCCCGGTATGACGGGCTATGAAGTGTGTCAACGGCTCAAAGCCGATCCCGCGACAGCCAATATCTGCATTATCTTTGTTACCGCGCATTTTGATGAACAAGAAGAGGTTAAAGGCTTTCAGCTTGGCGCCGCTGATTTTATTCATAAACCCATCAATCCGATTATCACGAACGCGAGGGTGAATAATCAGTTTATCCTCAAACAACAAGCCGATTTACTCCAATCGATTGCTTTACTGGACGGGCTAACAGGGGTTGCAAATCGGCACCTGTTTGAGCAACGACTTCCCGAAATATGCAAGTACTGCTGCAGAAATAGTGCACCATTGTCAGTGGTGATGTTAGATGTCGATTCATTTAAACTTTTCAATGATCGCTATGGTCATCAGGAAGGAGATCAATGTCTACGTCTCGTTGCAAAAGCACTACGCACAGCGATACACCGCCCGAACGATTTAGTGGCGCGCTATGGTGGTGAGGAGTTTATTTGCCTATTACCAGACACTCAGCATTTAGGCGCGATGCACATCGCACAACTCATCGTTAACGCAGTGCAAGCCTTGCACATCGAGCATTTAGGCTCCAGTTTCCAAGAGGTCACGATTAGTGCTGGCGTTGCGAGCATGCAGCCCCATCGGCATCTAAAATGGCAAACACTTATTGAATCAGCAGATAAGCAATTGTACCTTGCGAAAGAACATGGCCGTAATCAAGTCAGCGGGGTTAGCCTGTTACGGTAAACAGCATTATTGAGTACAAATTGTAAATTTTGATTTTTGAAATTATAAAAACTGAAATTTAACATTCATAGTGTTCGACTGAATTCGGCTACGGCTTTATAAACCCAAAAATACATAACATTAAAGATGTTAGCGTGTGAATCAGACGAGGTAAGTCTGATTCACTAACTCATTTCTGGATAAAAATAAACACACCTTAGCAACAAAGTGAAAGCACTTTGTTTAATTTCATTTTCCTTTCAAAACAGTGCAGCTATGATGGTTTAATCATAATCACACTTGATAAATTTATACTTCAATAGCTTCTGAAATCCGCAGTGCATCTTCAATCTCGACACCTAAATAGCGTACGGTGTTATCTAACTTGACATGTCCAAGCAAGATTTGAATCGCCCGAATATCCTTGGTTCGACGATAAATCAATGTCACCTTGGTTCTACGCAACGAGTGCGTGCCATACAATTCACTATTCTGCCCTAATTGACTCGCCCAGTTTTTTACCCTCGAGCGGTAATAGCTATAACTCATCGGCTGATGAATACACCTTGGGCTAGGAAATAGATAATCCTCAGCGGTTAATCCCTTTTCGAGCAACCAAGATGTCAGGCTGTGCTGAGTTTTTGGAGTAATTTCAAACTGAACGTCACGATGGGTTTTACGCTGTGTTAATCGCACTCGCGGATTGATTATGCCAGATGAGGTAATGTCTTGGACCTTCAAGTGTAATAAGTCACAGGCTCGCAATTTTGAATCAATCGCCAGATTAAGTAACGCTAACTCAGCAATATTATGTTCTAACTCCAAACGAGTACGAATGCGCCAAATCTCTTCCAATTTAAAAGGTCGTTTTTGTCCCATTGGATGACCTTTATTCCAAGCGTCCATACAAACCTCCTCAGGTTGTAATGAATAGACACTTGAAGTATAGGAAATAGCGCTCTTAACTGAACAAATATGGATTATAAAATCTCATGCATAAATAAAATTAAAGCGGAGTCTAAAAATGAAGCGCTGAATTGCTTTGGGGCATTAGCTTTTTAGCTAAACTAACAGCGAAAGGGTTAGTTAATATTGGCATTGTTGCAACTGTACCGTTGGCGATATGGTTGCTCATTCACATCCATGTGATCGCAACATTCGTACATCCTGTACAGCAGATGTCGCCGTCGAGCCTATAGGGATACTTTTTTAAATGAAAGGACGGCAAGTCACATGGGAAGTAATGACAATAAATGCTACTCAACTGTCGAGACTGTTATCTCAAATGGGAGTGAACCAGTATAACGGCCGCTGCAGTTCTGGCTGCAGCGTGCTAGCAGAACTGACTGATTATACTCTCCTAACTTCGCTTACCTTTACCCCAATTCGCTTACCCAGTACAGGCGGGCAGATATTCTGATAACTCAAGCAGGTTACAATCGGGGTCGCGGATATAGACTGAGTTTATCCGGCCTGTGGCGCCGGTTCGTAGCACTGGGCCTTCAATGATTTCAATCTGAAGTGCGTTTAAATGCGCGATCACTTCTTCTATGTTATGGCTGACTACAAAACACAGATCGGCACTGCCGGGCGTGGCTGCTGCAGCTTTAGGTTCAAATTCGGCGCCCGCTTGGTGCAAGTTAATCTTTTGATCGCCAAAACTTAACGCAATACGCTGATTGCCAAATACCACTTTTTTCATCCCGAGCACGGTTTGATAAAATTCGACACTGACGGCGATGTCTTTTACGGTTAAGACCAAATGATCTAAGCGGGTTACGCGCATTTTACTTTCCTTAGAATGGCTCAGAGTGGGCTCTGATTTTGAACGCTATCTCTACACTTGAGACGAATAAGAGTCAGATACATTACATCATGTGCTGGTGCAAAAGTGACTCTGTGGTAGCATTTGTGGCGTTTTTTTGCGTAAATATTTTGTGCTTACTATATCCCTATGACCGAATGAGAGTGTGATGAAGAAAACCTTAGCCCGCGGCTTGATGAATCTATTACCTATGGCCTTGAGTTTGTGGCTGTTTTGGTCGCTGTTTGTATCGTTAGATGGTTTAGGAATTGTGATTTTAGAGTTGGTAGGGATTAACCAATACTTTGTCGGCGCCGGTTTTATGCTGGTGGTGGCATTAGTTTTTGCCGTGGGTCTGCTGTTTTCGGTCAGTCCTATTGTGTGGCTTTATGGTTGGCTTGAGCGCCAGTTGATGCGTTTCCCACTGTTTAAGTCGGTTTATGGCAGTATCCGTGATATTGCCTCTTTGATGAATCGTGATGGCAAGCCGACCAGCCAAAAGACAGTGTTAGTTAAACAGGCGAATGGCAGTTTTGTGGTGGGATTTATCATGACAGATACGCCGCCGCAGCCATTGTTAGATGCGTTGCCTGAGGGCGATTGGGTGCCTGTGTTGTTCCAATTGAGTTACCAAATGGCGGGCGTGACTAGCTTGATCAAACGGGACGATTTAATCATGGTCGACTGGTCGTTTGAAGAGGCGATGCGCTTTAATTTAACCGCTGGCATTTCGCAAACACCGACTAAGTAATCGGATGTTGGTTCAAGCGATTTAGCGTTTAAAATTAAATTTGATGATTTTTGTGGTATAATTTTTTGGCGACCAATATGGTCGCCATTTTTTGTGCTGAATATTCTAATTATAAATTTGTTTTATGCTAAAGGCATGCTTTGACTGCCTTAGTAGTGTTCACGCTATTTATCCATCAATCATCGGCTGTCAAAGTCGTGTGTTGTTAATCCCGTTTTTCAGATCCTGTCACGTTTAGCCATAGCAGTCGTTGCATTGATCTGTGGGATTGAGCCCATACTGGTCATAGATGAGCCCCGCAGCATTAAACATATTTTGAGTATAAGTTTTGTTCTATCTCTCCGTTGGTGCGCTGAGATATTTGGAGAGTGAACCCGCTAGAAATAGGGAGAGTCAATGTCGATCAAGTCGAGTATTAATCCGCCGGTATTTTATTCGTCGGTCTTTTTCATCATCTTGATGGTGATGATTTGTGCAGTATGGCCCACAGAGGCTAACACCGTTTTTAGATCAATACAGTCATGGATAGAAGTGAAAGCCGGTTGGCTTTACATTTTGAGCGTGGCGTTTTTCCTGATTTTTATCATCTTTGTCATGGTCAGTCGCTTTGGCGATATCAAACTCGGGCCAGATCATTCTGTGCCGGATTACAGCTATAAAAGCTGGATTGCCATGTTGTTTTCGGCAGGTATGGGTATTGGCCTGATGTTTTTTGGGGTCGCCGAACCTGTAATGCACTATCTGGCGCCGCCAGATGCTACACCTGAGAGTCTCGCCGCCGCAAAAGAGGCGATGAAGATTACTTTCTTCCATTGGGGACTGCATGCTTGGGCGATTTATGCCGTAGTGGCATTGAGTCTGGCCTACTTCTCCTATCGTCATAAGTTACCGCTACTGCCACGAAGTGCCCTTTATCCCTTAATTGGTGAACGCATTTATGGTCCTATTGGCCATATTGTCGATACCTTTGCCGTGCTCGGCACTATGTTTGGGGTGGCGACATCACTGGGCTTTGGGGTGTTGCAGGTTAACTCGGGTCTGAGTTATCTATTTGAAGGTTTACCTAATAATGCTGTAGTGCAAGTGTGCTTGATCATCGGCATTACCTTGCTCGCGACGCTGTCGGTGTTTTCTGGCCTCGACAAAGGCGTCAAACGCTTAAGCGAACTCAATCTTGGCCTCGCGATTATCTTATTGCTTATCGTCTTGATCTTGGGCCCTACAGTCATGCTGTTGCAGGCCTTTGTGCAGAATACCGGTAGTTATTTAAGTGATTTAGTTGGCAAGACCTTTAACTTGTACGCCTATCAACATAAGGAAGATTGGCTTGGCGGCTGGACCTTACTCTATTGGGGCTGGTGGATTTCTTGGTCACCTTTTGTCGGTACCTTTATTGCGCGTGTGAGCCGCGGTCGTACTATCCGTGAGTTTTTGATTGGTGTGTTATTTGTGCCATCGGCGCTGACCTTCCTGTGGATGACAGTGTTTGGTAACTCGGCGATTGATTCGATTATGAATCAAGGCGCGACCTACCTTGCCGAGGCGGTGAATACCGATGTGTCAGTGGCCTTGTTTGTGTTTTTCGAGCACATGCCGTTCCCGACCTTACTCTCAGGGATTGCGATTTGTTTAGTCGTGACCTTCTTTGTGACCTCGTCGGATTCGGGGTCCTTAGTGATTGATAATCTGACCTCGGGCGGCGATAACAATGCGCCTGTATGGCAGAGGATTTTCTGGGCACTGTTGCAAGGGGTTGTGGCCTCGGTATTGTTGTTAGCCGGTGGTTTACAGGCGCTGCAAACGGCGGCTATCGCCAGCGCCATGCCGTTCCTCGTGGTGATGTTATTCATGTGTCTGGGATTATTTAAAGCCCTGAAGAATGACTGGCTTAAGATCAACAGCGTGCAATTGCACAATACCAGTGTGCAGTACGCCAAAACCAACATGAGCTGGGAAGAGCGCATTGGCGTTCTCGTCTCGCATCCTACCCATGAAGAAGCGCAAGTGTTCTTGAATAATGTTGCTACGCCTGCTTTGTCTAAGGTGTGTCAACACTTTATGGCCAAAGGCATAGTGGCCGATCTCGAATACTTAGATGGCCGCGTACGTTTGGTGATCAGCAACGAGGTGAACTTGCCCTTTGTTTACGGAGTACGCACCCGTTGTTTTGACATCACTAACCCGATAGGGACTGAAATCGAGCAGGGCAATACCTTGTATTACCGCGCCGAAGTGTACCTTGAACAAGGTGGTCAGCATTACGATGTGATGGGTTATACCGAAGAGCAAATCCTCGCGGATGTGGTGACTCAGTATGAAAAATACTTACACTACTTGCATTTGTCGAATGCCGATCATGCCCACATAAGCTAGGTAACGTAAGCTAGGTAAGTTAAGCAAGGTAAGCCAGTAACGTAAGTCGGTTTAGCCATTTGCGTCTACAAATCGCGCACCATTAACCCGCAAAGTGCGGGAGATATTGCCCCAAGTGATAACTCGGATTATCCTTGGGGCAATTTTTTTAGGGTTTGTTTTAGGGATTACACTATGTCGTCAGTGCCAGGCCAGAGTAAGTTAGACAAAGTATTAGCCGATGCGCGGGAGTACAAAGCTAAGCGTGAGGGCGGTTACCGTGAGCAGGCGTTAAAACTCTATCCTTGGGTGTGCGGCCGTTGTACCCGCGAGTTTACTCCAAAAAACTTAAGTGAACTGACAGTGCATCATCGCGATCATAACCACGATAACAACCCGTCAGACGGTTCAAACTGGGAGTTATTGTGCCTGTACTGCCACGATAACGAACATTCTCGTTTCGAAGAACTCATCCGTTACGGCAGCACCACAGAAACCAAGCAAGCGGCGGCGACCTACAATCCCTTTGCCGACTTGAAATCAATGCTGAAAAAATAGTCTTGTAGGCTGTTAGCAGGATGAGATTGCGCAGAGGATGGCGTTAGCGGTGGGTTTAGTCCTTGTCGGTTAAACGCGCCTCGGCAGCTAACCATTTATCACGGCTTAAAATATGCTGATTTTCACTGCCTTCAAATAAAGCTTTACGGGCGGGGAGTTGCTGACAAATGGCCGCCTGTTGCGCTTCGCTACTCGTGCGCCAACTGACGATTTCATCGATATGTCGAAAGCAGCCCATGCAGTAGTCTTCGTCATTTAAACCGCAGCGTGCGACGCAAGGTGAAAGCATAGGTGTCCTTTGGAGCCTTATGGTTAGTTAACCGAGTCTTCTCAGTTAACGATATGGTTGAGTGTTTAAAGGCCGCGATACTAACATTTTTTCGCATAAAGTCATCTTTAGGGCGCATTCCCTTGGCCTAAGGTGAGACAAGTATTTTTTACACTGGGCATGACGTGAACCAAGATAACCTGCAGCAACAACTCACTTACTCACAGAAATTTAGCGAACTTAATCAGTTGCTTGAACAGAGTGCAGCCCTGTGGCAAGTGCGTGCATTTGAAGTGAACGCTTTACCTTGGGCACAGGATTTTCCGCAGTTGGCCGAAGCTGTGTGGGCGCTGGCCGACGCTGAGCTTGATGGACTCGACGCCGAGCAATCTTTGCTGGTCAAGGCATTGTCACCGGCATTAAACCACGATCTTAAGGCATTAGGCCAAGATTGGGACTTGTCATTGCTCACCGCATCCATTGCCGAACGCACGGTTTTTAATGATAAGACAGTTAATGATAAGGCTGGCGTGGCTGAACCGTCGCTTGCGGATAGCACCGCAGCGCAGCAAGGCGGCTTGTCCTTTGACGATGAGGCGCATTTCAGTGCGCACATCAAAGGCCGTAAATGGCAGCAAATTACCGCCTTTGTGCAGCATTTACCCCAGCTTAATTTACCTGTGCTGGAATGGTGTGCGGGTAAAGGGCATTTGGGCCGCTTAATTGCCAAAGCCCGCGGTGCCGATGTGCTGAGCTTAGAGTGGCAAGCACAACTATGTGAAGCAGGGCAGGCCTTTGCCGATAAGTGGCAGTTGTCACAAACCTTTATTTGTGCCGATGCCTTTGCTATTGGTGCAGAACATGCTGCGACAAACACATCTACAACGACATCTATAACCACATCCATTACTACAGTTGAAGCACCAGCTCAACACGCCGCAAAAGCCAATCCGTTAATCGCAAGGCAGCAAGCGGTTGCATTGCATGCCTGCGGTGATTTGCATGTTCGGCTGTTAACGCTGGCGGCCGAGGCGGGCACGCAGGCGCTGGCGATTTCTCCCTGTTGTTATCATTTAATTCAAGCGAGCCATTATCAGCCGTTATCCAATCTTGCTCAGCAGAGCAGCCTAAAACTCAGTCGCCATGATTTACAGTTACCGCTGCAGCAGAGCGTGATCGCCAATCCCAAACAGCAGGCGCTGCGCCATCAAGAAATCGCGTGGCGCTTAGGCTTTGATGCACTGCAACGTCAATGTCGACAAATCGACGCATATTTACCTTTGCCCTCGTTAAAGCAGAGTCAGTTGAGCGGCAGTTTTATTGATTTTTGCCTGTGGGCGGCTGAGATTAAGGCGGTTAATTTAGCCAAAAACAAGGATTTTGAGGCTTGGCTTGAGATAGGGCGACAAAGACAACAATTAACTCGCCGCATCGATTTAGTGGCGCATTTGTTTCGTAGCGTACTCGAGCAATGGTTAATCTTAGATCGCGCTTGTTTTTTGCAGGAACAAGGATATGGTGTTTGCGTGGGTGAATTTTGTGCAAACAGCGTCACACCAAGAAATTCGCTGATTTTAGCGCAAAAAATGTCAGTATAATTTTGAGTGTCTGAAAATATGCTGTACTGTGATGTTTTTTATGAAGTATTTCTATATTAGCGCATTTAAGTTTAGTGATAGTGAATTCAGGGCCGTCGTGTTTGGAACCTGCGCAGTGAGACAAGTCTTACACTGAAGATGGTTTTTTATTGAATCATCGGGCTTTTCTTGTTCAAATGTCGCATTAATGACGAATAACAACTGAAAGCTGACCTGTTGGTCAGTCATTCTAGTGAGCGAATAAAACAGTTTCATGAAATATTCCCGCGTATTTATTAATAGCCTGGCCTATGAACTGGCGCCTGTTGTGGTTTCCAGTAGTGAGCTAGAGTCTCGTCTTGCTCCTTTGTATCAAAAGTTCCGTATTCCAATGGGACAGCTTGCCGCATTGACTGGGATTACTGAACGCCGCTGGTGGCCAAAAGGACATCAATTGTCCGACGGTGCGATTAAAGCTGCCCGTAAAGCCATGGTTGAAACTGGGATTGATGTCGCCGATTTAGGTGCTGTTGTCTATACCGGCGTGTGCCGCGATCAACATGAGCCCGCGACTGCGTGTCGCGTTGCTGCCGAATTGGGCGTATCAAAAGACACCGCCATTTACGATATCAGCAACGCTTGTCTTGGGGTGTTATCGGGTATTTTAGATATCGCTAACCGAATTGAGTTGGGTCAAATCAAGGCGGGCATGGTGGTGTCCTGTGAATCGGCGCGGGATATTGTCGATGTCACTATCGATAACATGCTGGCCGATCCTACTATGCAGAATTTTGCCCAGTCGCTGGCGACCTTAACCGGTGGCTCTGGCGCAGTGGCGGTTATCCTTACCGACGGCAGTTTGCCGCTGACAAATGTGCGTCAGCATCAATTGCTGGGCGCATCGCACTTATCGGCGCCTGAGCATCACCAGTTGTGTCAATGGGGTCTGCAGGAAGTGGGGCACAATCTGTACCGCGAGTTTATGCGTACTGATGCGGTGACGCTTCTCAAAGAAGGCGTTGAGCTAGCTAAACACACTTGGGAGCATTTCCTTGAGCAGCGTAATTGGCTGGTTGAGCAAGTGGACAAAGTGATCTGCCATCAAGTGGGCGCCTCAAACCGTAAGCAAGTGCTTAGCGCGTTAAATATTCCCCCCGAGAAAGAATTTCCTACGTATCAGCTGCTGGGCAATATGGGCACAGTGTCGTTACCTGTGACCGCCGCCATGGCGCACGATCAAGGCTTTTTACAAGTGGGCGATCAAGTGAGCTTTTTAGGCATAGGCAGTGGATTGAATTGCATGATGTTAGGCATTAAGTGGTAGGGTGCAGTGCACCTTTCACGTTTTCGCTTGATGGCTGGCATACATTCGAGTAAATGAAGTCAGTTCATGATTCAGTTGATAGCTCAGTCTGTCGTTCAGTCGATAAGCTAAGCCTGCTAAAAATAAACCATTATTCGCTCTCATAAATAGAACAAAAGATAGGAAGCGTCATGTTAGACACTCTGTTGCCTTTTAAACGTCATTTTCTTAGCCGTAATGGCAACAAGCTGCATTATATCAACGAGGGCCAAGGTGAACCTGTGGTGATGGTTCACGGTAATCCTAGCTGGTCGTTTTACTACCGCAATCTCGTGAGCGCCTTAAAAGACACGCATCAATGCATAGTGCCAGATCATATCGGCTGTGGTCTGTCGGATAAGCCAGACGATAGCGGCTATGACTATACCCTTAAGAACCGCATCGACGATCTCGAAGCTTTGCTCGATAGCCTGAATGTGAAAGAAAACATTACCTTAGTTGTACACGACTGGGGCGGCATGATAGGTATGGGTTATGCGGCGCGTTATCCTGAGCGTATCAAACGCCTAGTGATTTTGAACACGGGTGCTTTCCATCTGCCTGAGACTAAGCCGTTTCCTTGGCCGCTGTGGATCTGTCGTAATACCCTGCTAGGCACAGTGCTGGTGCGTGGTTTTAATGCCTTTTCGTCTATCGCCTCATATGTGGGCGTGAAGCGTCAGCCTATGTCCAAATACATTCGTGAGGCGTATGTCGCGCCGTTTAACTCTTGGGCCAATCGCATTTCGACGCTGCGTTTTGTGCAGGATATTCCGCTGCGTGAAGGCGATAGAAACTATCAATTAGTCTCTGATATCGCTGCGAGTTTACCGCAGTTTGCCAAAGTGCCGACTTTGATTTGCTGGGGTCTCAAAGACTTTGTATTCGATAAGCACTTTTTAGCAAAATGGCGTCAGCACATGCCCCATGCGACCGTGCATGAATTTGCCGATTGTGGTCACTACATTCTGGAAGATGCCAGCGATGAAGTGATTGCCCATATCAAGGGCTTTATGGCCGACGATCAAGCAGCGGCGCCGTCCGAACAGGCCGCAGGTTAATGTCGACCTTGCTTGAGACTGAAGTGACTCCTTTGTTGGCTGCTGTAGTGACGCCGTTGGATACGTCACTTTTAACGGGCACTTCTGCGTCAGCAATGGCCAGTGACGCCAATATTTGTCGTCATCTTAAGCAAGCCGCCCATGCCATTCCCCATCATCTTGCGGTAGCAGTACAAAGCGCTCAGGGCGCTTCTGTGGCGAATTTGCGTTACAGCGAGTTGGACTTTCTCAATCTAGATAGACAAAGCGATGCGATAGCCTTTGCGCTGAACGCCCATGGCATTGAGCGTGGCATGAAAGCTGTGCTTATGGTCACGCCGAGTTTGGATTTTTTTGCGCTCACTTTTGCGCTGTTTAAAGCGGGGATTATTCCTATCCTCGTTGATCCCGGCATGGGGATTAACAATCTTAAGCAGTGTTTTGCCGAAGCTGCGCCCGATGCTTTTATTGGTATTCCTAAAGCCCATATCGCCAGACGGTTATTTGGTTGGGGTAAGGGTAGCATTAAGTCATTGCTCAATGTTGATGGCGGTAAAACTGGCTTACCGGCAAGATTAATCCGCATCGCTACTGGCGCCATCAGTTTATCGACTCTACTGCAAAACAGCTCTTCACGACACTCATCTTCACTAAACGCCTCGACGCAACATGCATCAGCGCAACATGCTGAATATCCCATGGTGATGCTCAAATCTGATGAGATGGCGGCCATTTTATTCACCAGTGGCAGTACCGGCACGCCTAAGGGCGTAGTGTATAGCCATGGGATGTTTGAGGCGCAAATTAAAGCGTTAAAAAACGATTATGGCATTTGCCATGGAGAGCGCGATTTAGCGACGTTTCCGCTGTTTTCACTCTTTGGCCCCGCGCTGGGTATGGCGTCGATCGTTCCTGAAATGGATGCCAGCAAACCCATTACTGCGAATCCCGAATTCCTGTTTGCCGCGATTGAGAAATATCAATGCAGCAATATCTTTGTTAATCCCGCCTTGCTTGAACGTTTGGGCCGCGCAGGTGAACAGAAACAACATAAACTGCCCAGCGTACAGCGGGTGATTTCCGCGGGTGCGCCAGCGACCATTGCTTCGATTGCCCGATTTAGCAAAATGTTGAGCCAAGGTGTGCCGATTTTAAATTCCTACGGTGCGACCGAATCTTTACCGATCAGCATGATTGCTAGCGATGCGTTATTTGCCACCACAGATATCACAGATAACGGCGGCGGCATTTGTGTCGGCGGCGCTATCGATGGCGTGACGATTCGTATCATCGGCATCAGTGAAGCCGTTATCCCCGAGTGGGATGAGGCCTTAGTGCTGAATAACGGTGAAATCGGCGAAATCGTGGTGCAAGGGCCTATGGTGAGTCAGTCCTATTATCTAAATAATAGTCAGCACGATAGCCAAAACGAAAACCAAGGTAATAGCGCGACTGCTGCGGCCAAGATGTGGGACTCCGCCACCAATAGTTTTAGACATCGCATGGGCGATCTCGGGTATATCGATGATCAAGGCCGACTGTGGATGTGTGGTCGAAAGGCCCACAGAGTCGATGCCACCCGTAAAGGCCAATTGGTAAAGCGTTATTATTCTATTCCCTGCGAGCGCATTTTTAATACCCATCCCAATGTGAAGCGCTCTGCCTTGGTTGGAGTGAAAGTGGCGAACGAGATAGAGCCTTTGATCTGTATCGAACTCGACCAATCATTGGTGTGCAATAAGAGCCAACAGCTGTATCAAGATTTGATTACCATCGCAGAGCAATTTGCCCAGACGCAGGGCATAAGACGTTTTCTTATCCATCCTGATTTCCCAGTGGATGTGCGACATAATGCCAAGATTTTTAGAGAAAAATTAGCCGTTTGGGCACAATCGCAAACGAAAGGTTGATTTAAAACTCCGCGGCTTTTTTCTTGCATTTTTTACGTTATATTCTGTGTTCATTTGAACAAACTCGCTTATTTTTAAGCTCTTGAGCTTATTTTTAACTTCTTACACCGACTTTAAGTTCATGTAAATGTGCTGAAATGGATGCCTAAATGACGATAGACCCAATCAAGAGCACGACACTTGCACAATTTGATGCGGCTGAACAAACTGCACTCGCGCAGCTCGCCCTTAAGGTGCAACACGCCTTTGTGACGGGAGCGGGGGGATTTTTAGGTAAAGCGATTTGTTTGAGATTGTTAGCCGCGGGCATTAAGGTCACAGGTTTTGCCCGTGGGCATTATCCCGAACTTGAAGCGCTGGGCGTAGTCATGTTGCAAGGGGATTTAGTCAATAAAGACCAGTTGCAACAGTCGATGCAAGGCTGCGATATCGTGTTCCATGTGGCGTCTAAAGCTGGCGTTTGGGGCGATAGGGACAGTTATTTTTGCCCGAATGTGAAGGGCGCCGCAAATGTGATTGCTGCTTGTAAGACATTAAAAATAAATAAGTTAGTCTACACCAGTACCCCGAGTGTAACCTTTGCGGGGCAGGATGAATCCGGTATAGATGAATCCACTCCCTATGCCACATCCTTCCTTAATTATTACGCCCATTCCAAAGCCATCGCCGAAAAGATGATGCTTGATGCCAATCAAGTGGGTGACGTATCGGTTGAGAATCCTGATGTGACTCAATTATCTAGCCAAGTGACGACTAAAGCCACTGCACCCTACGCGTTAAAAACTGTCGCACTCAGGCCGCATTTGATCTGGGGTCCTGGTGACCCCCATCTTGTGCCTAGGGTGTTAGCGCGCGGCCGTTTAGATCAGCTTAAACTGGTTGGCCGTGAAGATAAGCTGGTTGATACCATCTACATAGACAACGCCGCCTATGCCCATGTGCTGGCCGCGCTTGAACTGTGCCAAGCAAAGCCTAAGTGTCAGGGAAAAGCTTATTTTTTGAGTAACGATGAACCCATCACTATGGCCAAAATGCTCAATCTTATTTTGGCCTGCGATGCTTTGCCGCCAGTCACTAAGCGCGTGCCGCAATCTGTGGCCTATGTGGCAGGCGCCGTGTTGGAAACTGTGTATTTTCTACTAAAGAAGCAAGAAGAGCCCATGATGACGCGCTTCGTGGCACGGCAGTTATCCTGCAGCCATTATTTTGATATCAGCGCTGCCAAGCGAGATTTAGGCTATCGTGCACTTATCTCTATCAATGAAGGGATGGCAAGACTTAAAGCGTCACTATAGTGTTATTAGGCGTGAGTTTCGGAGTGTGCTTGAAATTCAATATGCCTGCTCTTATTTGCACTCTTATTGGCACTCTTATTGTGGGCATAGTTTAGCTGGGGACTTATGAGTTGCGGTGATTGTAAAACGTCGATTTTCAGGCAAAAAATTGGTCGCTGCAAACGCTGTATGTGGCAGCTTACCGCTTTGTCGGCAATAGGTTGGCCGCTGTGGTGGCTTTATTATGATGCGCCTAGGGATGTAAACTCTATTGCCTTACTGTTTTTCTGCACCGCTTTTACGGGGTTATTGGCTTTACATCTTATTGTCTTGGCTTACCGTCGCCTCAGAGGGCGAGAGTAAGCCAAGTTTCCTTTCCTTTTAAACTCTTGGGCTTAGACTTAATTTGTCGCTGTTTTTTCGTGCATCATTTTCTTCATTAATGGCGCAAGGGCAAAGAAGACTAACGCCATTACCACGCCTATTTGCGCCGAAAAGATAAACAGTTGCTCGTATAGCGCCATCGCACTCGGTACGTCACTTATCACGCCGCCTTGGGTATCAATCGCGGCGAGTTTGTTTAATTCGGCGGCTAAGATTTCAGAGTATGAAGTGCCGAGGAACCAAGCGCCCATCATCAGGCTGACCACGCGTTTTACCGACAGCTGAGTTACCGCAGATAAGCCTATGGGTGACAGCAATAACTCGCCGATTTCTAATACAAAATAAGCCGCGACTAAAAACCAAATACTCACTAAGCCACTGCTTAGCGGCATTTGGATCCCGAGTACTAGCACCATAAAGGATAAACCTGCGAACAAAATGCCGAGTGCCGTTTTAACTGGTTTACTCGGATCGCAATGTTTACGGGCGAGGGCAGGCCAGAGCCAAGCAAAGATGGGCGATAAACTGATCACAAAGAAGGCGCCGAGGAAGGTTAACTGTCCCGCGCTCCATTCGAGGCCGAGCATGTTGCGGTCCATCACGCGGTCCGAAAATGCTACCCAAGAACCGTAGGTTTGCTCATATAAGCCGAAGAAGACCAAACCTGCAACGATGAACAGCAGTAAGGCCGACATCTGTTGACGTTCAATCGGGTTGCAGTGTTTCACCATAAACCAGCCTATCCCGATGGCGAGCACCAGAGATACTGAGTGCAAGAACCAGATCACTGGACTTACAGCGGGTAATAAACTGCTAATAGAAAGCACAAGGGAGTGGGTTTGAATTAAGCCCCAGACCAGCACTACGCTGCCGATGGCGCTTAAATAAATCCATTGCTCTGTGGTGATGCCGGCGGTTTTCTTTAAAATTCTTGCGGGATCTCTGGGTTCGGCGAAGCCCTGCAAATGTTTCTTACCCCGAATAAACACCAATAAACCCGCTAACATTCCTAAACCTGCCAAACCAAAGCCGTACTTCCAGCCATAGGTTTCACCTAAATAAGCACAAATCAGCGGGGCCAAGGTGGCGCCTAAATTGATGCCAGCGTAGAAAATGGTAAAGCCTGAATCCCGCTTTGGAGATGACTCGGGATACAGCTGACCGACTATGGTGGAAATATTGGGTTTTAAAAAGCCCACACCGACAATGATCAAGGCGAGGGATAAATAGAATACCTGCAGTGCTTGTTCATCGCGCTGAACTTCACCGGCGACGATAACCGCTTGATGGCCTTCAAAGGCCATGCCTAAGTGGCCGAGGACCAACAAAATACCACCGAAGATCACCGCTTTACGCATGCCGATATAGCGGTCGGCCAATAAACCACCGACCACGGGCATGGCGTACACTAAGGCACCGTAAGCACCAATGACGTTATAGCCAAATTCGTCGGTAAACAGATGATATTTAATCAGATAAAGAAACAGTAACGCCTTCATGCCGTAGAAGGAAAAGCGTTCCCACATTTCGGTAAAAAAGCAGACAAACAAGCCCTTAGGATGCCCAAAGAGCATTTCGGGTGGGGGCGAACCCTGTGGGCCTTGCATAGCATGTGGAGGATGTTGTTCTGTTGACACTTAAGACTCCCATTGCTGGCGCTTCATGCACCGAGCATCGATTGATTCATTTTATCGTCATGAATTTTATTAATTATTTTTCATTATTAGTGGTTATTGCAGCCTTGTTGATTGCTAAAAGACGCCGCAGTAGCTGCAGTTAATCACACTCGGATGCTATGGAACAGCCAAGGGGCTTGAAACTGATGAATATTTTGCTTATTTCACCATTTTGCCGTTCTTTGAAACTGTGGTTAACCTGCTTTTAAGTCAGATTAAGTGGCTCAATTAATTCATTTTCAGTTAAGAAATGAGTGCTAAATAGTGGCCAGAATTCAACTGTGGCAGTTTTATGTTAGCGCCTTTAGCCTTGATTTCGCTGTTGTTCGTCGTTCTATAGAGGGTGTGGCGATTTTGTACTATTTGAGAACATCTTCGTACTCGTTCGAGGCCATTTTCTAAATGAATGTTACGAATGGATGGGGTAGATGATTTGCTTAGGGAAGCGCTGTGATTGACTGTGACCTTATTCTGAGTATAAGTGTAAATAAGTAGCGTAATCATATTGATTATAAAAGAATTTTAATCTTGATAGTTGCATTTTTCATATAGGATTTCACAGTTTATATTTCTACAATGAGTTAATGTCGATCTGCTCAATTGTACTGATTTCGCTCAGCCGTTATGTTGGTTATTAAGGAGACTTATGGAGTTTTTTACCACCCTATTTGTGGGTTACCCGCTTTGGGTTTGGTTGATGTTTTTCGGTTTTGTGCTGGCGTTATTGGCCTTCGATCTTGGCGTACTACACAAGGAACAGCATGAAATTACCGTGGCCGAAAGTTTAAAGCTTTCAGCCTTTTATATCTGTATGGGCTTACTGTTTGGGGCTTGGCTCTGGTGGTATAAGGGCTCAACCGCGGGTATGGAATACCTGACGGGTTATTTGATTGAAAAATCGCTGTCTATGGATAACGTATTTGTTATCGCGTTAATCTTCAGTAGCTTAGGTATCCCACGTTTATACCAACACAGAGTGCTCTTCTGGGGCATTATGGGCGTAATAGTGCTACGCGCGATTATGATTGGCCTTGGCGCCGTGCTCGTTGCCCAGTATCAAGGTGTACTTGTGTTATTTGGACTCTTCTTGATTTTCACTGGCGTGAAAATGCTCTTCTCAAACGATGAGCACGGTGATATCCAAGATAATAAGTTTTATAAATGGTTACGCACTAAGATGCGTTTTACGCCGACACTGCATCAGGAGAAATTCTGGGTACGGGGTGAAGACCATCAGTTATCAAAAGGATGGTGGGCGACGCCGTTATTTTTAGCGTTGATCTTAGTGGAAACCGCAGATTTAGTGTTTGCTGTCGACAGTATTCCAGCCATTTTTGCGATTACCCAAGATCCTTTCATCGTTTATACCTCGAATATCTTCGCGATTTTGGGGCTACGTGCCTTGTATTTTGCCTTGGCGGCCATGGTGCATCGTTTCGAGTACCTTAAATACGCGCTGTCGGTGGTATTAGTGTTTATCGGGGTAAAAGTGGGCTTAGTGTATTTCAATCACGAGGGAATCGTGGACTTTACTATTCCAACCGCACTGTCTCTTGGGGTGACGTTCGGCCTGTTAGTTGCCGGGGTCTTGTATTCGTTGTGGAAGACGCGCGGCCAAGAAATCGATAAATAGGGAAATAGTTTGCGTGACTCGTGGCGAGTCCAATAACGAATCTCTTGGCCGTTTAGCTAATGCTAAACGGCCTTTTTATATTCTTACTATCCGAATCGTTATGCTTTACAGCGAATGTTAAAAAATGAGGATATTAAAAATTAGTCTATGCTTACTTTGAGTCGCCGCTGGTGCCGAGGCTCACAAAGGGAGTTTTTAGGACTAATACTCTTCAAGGACGATATTATGAAACTTAACATTGCCGCCATACTTATGCTCACCGTTTGTTCGTTCACTACTGTCAACGTAAAAGCTGCAGATAAACAATCGACGAACATTACATCTAATGCAAATTCAACCTGTACTGGAGCCTATCCAAGTTACTTCCAAGACCCCGCGTTCAATAAAACAGGTATGTGGGACAATCAAGTCATCATCAACCAAGCTTATTCGGGCTGGAAGGGACCTATTTTTAGCTTGAGCGATGCTTATGCGAGTGCCAAACCAGATAGTGCTGCACCTTGGCTTGAATTTAATCCCTTCGATAAAAATCTGAGTGAAAGTGATAAAAATACCCAAGCGTGGAAATACCTTTGGGCTGTGATGAAGTACATCCAAGAGGGAAATATCGACAAAGGTGATATCAGTAAGGACTGGGATCTGTGTAATAACAAGGTACGCTCTTGGTATCATATTCCCTACCAAACCTATGATCCCATGAGTGGACGGGAATTTATCCACGGCTTGACCCGCGAAGCCCCCGTCACTATGGCGATAAAAGGCCAAGGCGATTTGAAAACCACTATGTGGGCGGTGGGGTTTTATAATCCGCAAGCGGCAAATAGTATTGGCAAGGTATGGACTGGGGCGCCATCGCCTGTAATGCCGCAGCAAAATTTTGCATTTAATGAAGGTAGTGTGATTGGCAAGTTACTGTTCACTACCGCAACGCCTAATAACTATCCTTTCCTCGAAAACGTACCCGTATGGCAAGCCAATATCAGTGCCAGTGATTTCTGCGAATGTAAAAATGCCGATGGCAGTGCCTGTAGTTTCCAACAGGAAACAGAGCAATGCCCACGCTCCGTTGCCGATGTGTACTTATTGCAGTTTGATATCGCAGTGCGTGACAGCCGCTCGCCCGTGGGCTGGGCCTATGGCACTTTTGTCGCCGATGGCCAGTTTAAAGCGAAAGAGAAAAATCCTTGGGATCGTATCTCTCCACTGGGATTAATGTGGGGGAATGACACGCCGCCAGCCACAGTAGGAGCGGCAGCATTCCCTCAAAACCCAATCACAGGGCTTAAGGATAGCGCGGTATTTCAAGAGGTGGTTGGTCGCTTGAATGAGCACACCAATGCGGGACACTTAGGGTGTAACGGACGTTTAAATGGCCCCGCGGATAACGCATTAAGTAGCTGTTTATCTTGCCATCAAACCGCATCCGTTCCTGATAGCACTAATAATACACCGGCAATCCTGTACCAATTTGCCTCGTATCAAGAGCAGGGCAGTGGCCAATGTTTAACATCGCCCAGCGCCCTCGATTTATCGATTGACCAAGTGTATTTCAAAACCTTTATGTGCTCAGAATCTTTTGTTGGGCCAAGCAACATAGTCCCCGTACCTAAATATGCCCAAGGGCAAAAAGAGTGGATTTCTACTGATTTTTCATTACAACTCAGTATCAGTCTCACCCAGTGGCAAGAATGGCAACAAGACCAAGATAACCTGAAAAAGAACATCAAAGTGCGCGTATTCGAGGGCACTTTACCTTCTCGCTGATGTTGAAGTTTGTTTAAGATTAACACCAACGCACTATCCGGCATGAATGGTCAGATAGTGCGTTTTTTATGCTCAGCCTTAGTTTATGCCGAAATTAAGCCTCAGCTCATTTTGAAATTAATGCAAATTAGCTTGTTCTTCGCCGCTGTTTTTCCTAATGTGATTGCAAATGATTTTCAATGAGGCGTGATATGAATACCCATCTGCAGTTACAGGTAAACCATTGGCTTGAAAATGATCCTGACCCTCGCACTCAAGCCCAGTTACAAACCCTAATTGATAGCGGCAATGAAGCTGAACTCGCAGCGCGCTTTGCGGGTCGCTTGGAATTTGGCACCGCAGGATTACGCGGTGTTGTCGGCGCTGGACCTATGGGGATGAACCGTCTGGTGATCCGTCAAACCTCGGCAGGCCTTGGTGCTTATCTACTTGATCAGATTAAAGATGCCGCCGAGCGTGGTGTGGTGATTGGTTATGATGGTCGCCACGACTCATTCAATTTTGCCCATGATGCGGCGAGCGTACTGACCGCTATGGGCATTAAGGTGCGCTTAACGTCTAAAGTGGCGCCGACACCGCTGGTGGCCTTTGGGGTGAAACATTTTAATGCGGCAGCAGGCATTGTAGTGACCGCGAGTCATAACCCGCCGCAATACAATGGCTATAAAGTGTATTGGGAGAATGGCGCGCAGATTATTCCGCCCCACGATTCTGGCATTGCCGCGCAAATTGAGCGCGCCGCGAATCAAGCTATTCCGTTTTTAGAACATGATGAGGCGGTAAAACAAGGTAAGTTAATTATTCTGCAGGACGATTTTTACCAAAGCTATCGCCATGGCGTGCAGCAAGCTGAGGTGCTGCAAAACCATACGGCTCCAGAAAAGGTCAGTTTAGCCTATACCGCCATGCACGGTGTGGGCGCTGAAATGGCTGAAACCGTATTGAAAGATGCGGGTTTCACCCAAGTGTATTCGGTTGCTTCCCAACGTGAACCCGATGGCGATTTCCCAACGGTGAACTTCCCCAATCCGGAAGAAAAGGGCGCGATGGATTTAGTGATCGCCGAGGCGAAAAAACACGGCGCTATGCTCGCCTGTGCCAACGATCCCGATGCCGACCGTTTTGCGGTCGCAGTGCGTCGTGATGATGGCGAATACCAGATGCTGACGGGCGATCAAGTCGGTGTGCTCTTTGGGCATTACTTGTTATCTCACGCCAAAGATAATCAGCAACTTACGGGCACAACGATAGTGTCATCGAGCCTGTTATCTAAAATTGCTCAAGGGTTTGGCACGCAAAGCTTTACCACGCTCACTGGCTTTAAGTGGTTGATGAATGTGGGTATTGCGAAAACGTCCCCTGAGGATCAATTCCTGTTTGCCTATGAAGAAGCCCTTGGCTACACAGTTGGCAGCATGGTGTGGGATAAAGATGGCTTGTCGGCGCTGGTGGCATTTGCCCAATTAACTGCCGAGCTAGTGGCGAAGGGGCAAACGATTTGGGACAGACTCGAGCAAATTTACCGTGAGCATGGCTTCCATCTCAATGCGCAGGTGAGTATTGCACTAAAACCTGACACGCCTAATATTGGCGCCTATTTACGCGAACATCCCCCTGTGAAGATTGGTGAGCAAGACGTGCTATCAACCGATGATTTAAAAGCCCTTGAGCGTCGTTTTGCCGATGGTAGCGTTGAAAAAATCGACTTGCCACCGAGCGATGTATTAACCTACTGCTTAGCGGGTGGCGCTCGGGTGATCGTCAGACCTTCTGGCACTGAACCCAAAATTAAGTGCTACTACGAAGTGGTCGAAACTATAGTCGATACTGATACCTTAGCCAGCGCTCAGGCGAGGGCGAGCAAAGCCATGGAAGATTTTATTCAGGCCCATCAAGCCAGTTTGCCAAAGTAACGTTTTAACTAGGCCAAAACCCTCAACATTCACTTTTATTAAAAGGCTACTGACATCATGCTGTCAGTAGCCTTGTTTTATTCTTGTTGTCGCCCGTTAATGATTCAGTCCTGAATTTTATAAATAAGGTTTTGAATCATTGATATTTTTCAACAAGGAGAAAGTGAAAATGTTATCTATTGCACCGTTAGTTTGGGGTGAAATTCCTGTCAGTGATATGAACCGTGCCGTTGCCTTTTATCAGCAGCATTTTGGGGTTGAGTTTAAACGTGACGATATGGAAGATATGGAATATGCGACCATAGTCACCGAAGATGCGAGTGCGGCGAGCATAGGGTTAGTCAAATGCAGCATGAGCCAGCCGTCAATGCAAGGCAGCACTGTATATCTTCATTTCAGCGCACAATTGCAACCTTTAGTGGATAAACTTATCGCAGCGGAGGTGACAATTATCCTGCCAGTCACACCGATTAAAGACGGTGAGTGTGGTTATATCGCCTTATTTGCCGATAGCGAAGGTAACAAAGTGGGTCTGTGGTCTAAGGATAAGTAGTCTCGAGTGATTAATGTATTAGCGTCGTGGCCTTAAGGCACGACGCTAAAATCACGCAATTAACTAAAGTATGGGTTTAGATTTCTATGGAAGAAACAAAGATGGACGTGGTTTATATTGATGCCCGACCGCTACTTGGACTGAGCACTCGCACGAACAATCGGGCCGAAATGTCCGCCGATAGCGCTAAAATTGGCAGTTTATGGCAAGCTTTTTTTGAATCATCACAGCTCACCGCCATGCTCAATTCGCCCATGTATGGCGTGTATTATGACTATGAGTCAGACATGAATGGCGAGTTTGCTGTGCTGGTGGGTAAGGCAATTGATGCCCCTGTTGAGGCAAATCACTTGGTGTCGCTTGAGCTTGAAGCCGGTAAGTACCTTAAATTCAGGGGTCAAGGTGACATGCCACAATGTGTTATCGATCTTTGGGGACAAGTGTGGGGCTATTTTAGTGCTAACGATTGTCCGCATCAGCGCCGTTATCAAACTGATTTTGAAGTCTATCTCAGCGCCACTGAGGTGGAGATTTATATCGGGATTTTATGATTTAAATCGTAAACTATCACTCAAGTGAGTATCAGGACATGTCAGTGATTTATATAAACTCACAATGCTTAATCAACGGATAGGCAACTAAAGGATTAAATCAGAGTCAATGCGCCGCGCAGACCGCCTATTTCAAATAGTGCAAATTCTTAAACATAAACGCCTGACCACAGCCCAAGAGTTGGCTGAACGGTTAGAGGTGTCCACGCGCACGATTTACCGTGACGTGCAGGATTTGTGTCTAAGTGGCATTCCCATTGAAGGGGAGGCGGGTGTCGGCTATTTGTTGCGCCACGAGGTGAATGTTCCTCCCTTGATGTTTAACGAAGCCGAATTGGAGGCGATTCAAGTTGGCATGCGTATGGTGCAAACTTGGGGTGGCAAAGAACTTGGTAGCGCCGCGAGGCAGGCGATGATTAAAGTCGAAGCCGTACTACCAAAACGACTACAAGCCTATCAATCCTTGATGTTTTCACCGGATTTTTACCTCGACTCCAATGAGTTCCAATTCCTCGATCCGCTGCGTAACTCAGCTCAGCGCCGCGAATACGTCAAACTTTTCTATCAAGACGTCAAACTCGATGTCACCGAGCGTGAAGTGCGCCCGCTCGCCATCTATTTTTGGCGTGGTACTTGGACCTTACTGACCTGGTGTGAGCTACGTTCGGCTTTTCGTAATTTCAGGGTTGATCGCATCACAGGCCTTGTGCGGCTGAACCGTCATTTTGAACAAGCACCTGGTCAAGAGCTGGAAGATTATATTTGCCTGATGGATGAACATGCGAAGGCGCGAGCCGAAGCAAAAGATAAGCCACTCGAATGAGTGGCTTATCTTACATTTCTAATTTTCTAGTAACATTTAGTATTTTTCTAGTTGTATCGAGATCTCTCTGATAATCGTATCATAGCTATTATTGAGAGCCTAAACTCACCGTTTTTAATTGTTTAACATGACTTCGCTTGATTGCGAAATATGCAGTTTTTTGATTAAACCATCTTCATCATTATTTTGGATCTCGCCGACGGCAACTTGAATATTACGACTCAGTCCTAATTTTTGAGCACTTTTCGGACGATTAGCAATATCTTCATCCGTTAGCGGATAGGATTCACTGGCATCAATATTAAATTGACTCGAATCTATTGCGGTAAATTTACCGCTAATTGGTGCGCCATGTTGTCTAGCAATATTCGCCAATTGCCACTCAAAACCACTTTTTGACTGTGCCGAACTAATTGCTGCAGGCCAATCCCATACACCATAACCGTTTATATCTTGATGAAGATATTGATCGACTAAGGCTTCTGGCCCATTCAGATTATTCGCATTCGCTCCGCCAAAGGTGTAAGGGAAGTTAGGTCTGTTTGTCGGATGATTAATATGCGCATTACCTCCCCATTTTAAGAAGTTCTCATATTTTATATCGTACATCATATATAAACTTGAGGTGTATGGAACATCCGCTTTTTGTTTAAACAGAGTGATTGAGATATAACGTTTGCTGCGAGGCGGCATAATTGCGCGGTACTGTGCCTGACTCGAAATCGTTGTACTTTTACCGTCAGTTTCACTCCAGCCTTGGCTGGCGGAAAATTCGGCACTGATTTCAGAACTCGCTCCACCTATTCCTGGAATACCCACTTCATATTTATTGGTTACGCCAATTTTCTCGGAGAAGGAGAAATTATCGGTTTTGGCCCAGCTAGTGGTGTAATCATAGTTGAGGGTGGCGACACCGGTATCTTCGGTATCACCCCAGTTGTAAATCACTACGGGAGCTGTATAAATAGCTTCACGATCATAAACTTGAGGTGAACCTAACTGAAGGTTTTGAGGATTAGTTACAAAATGGATATTTTGTAAATTCACCTTCAAACGCTCATTCGCTCTGTAGCCGCTTGCATAAGGATCATTTCCGTTATAGCGGGCTTTAAGACTGTATTCGTTGCTCGATTCTCTTCTGACTTCGATATCTTCACCAACATACTGGGATGCCGTACCGCCAGCCCATGCATATCCAAGATGGTGTCCCAAGGAGAATAACGAGCTGATAAACGAGGGGTCGTTAATCACATCATTTTTAAGCGAATCAAGATCAGGGGCAGCGTGTTCTACCATTGACAGTTTTGGAATAGTATTCGGAATAGCTGCTTCGGCCAACAAAGAAACAGTTCCAAGTGCGGTTAAACAGGATAAAGTTAATATACTCAGGCTAGATTTTGTTCTCATGATTGTTCCTTTATTTTAATAAAATACGTCCTTTCATTGAGAGCGCCGATGGCAATTATATGTAGTCCTAAATCATATAAATAATCATTACTGCTAGGCACATCTAAAAACTAGCACTTTTATTTTTATTAAACAAAGTAAAAATAGATTAATTTAAATAGTGTTTAATTTAGGTTAAAAGTGTTAATTGTTTTATTTTTAAACGGTATTTTGAACTTTATAATATAGTGTATTTACTTTAATTTTTAATGAGTTTAATTTTGTGCGTGAATTAATATTAATGGCATGGCGTATTTAATATTTAAACTGACTTTTATATGAAGAAATTTTAAATGGATGATTTATACAAAGAGTTATATCGAGAGTTATACCGAGCGAGATATCGAAAGTTAAACCGAGATCAATACTCTAATAGATACAGTCATAAGGGTATAGGACATGAAGACAGTGGAAGATAATGTGAAAGTGATTTTCTGATACACGATTATCTGAGGGGATGAGGTTGGGTAAAAGTGTGGTAGAGGCTGTATAAGTGCTTGATGCAAGAGCCAGTGCCACAGAGGGCACTGACTCTTTGTTTACTTAATGGATCAAGAAAAACAGTCCCATACTCAACACTGTGGTCAGCAAGGTATTACGGGTGACGAGCGCGAGTATCGTCGCGACCACGGCGCAGATGAGATAGCTGTTGTCTAAGCTGAGATCGAGCTGGCCTTCTTGCACAAATACTATGGGCGCGAAGATAGCGGTCAATACTGCAGGGGCTGAGTAACTTAAAAAAGTTTGGGTGCCCTTACTTAATCGCAGCGGTAATTTAGGTTCGAGCAGTAAATGACGACTGATAAACACAACCGCCGCCATTGAGAAAATCATTAACCAAATCATGCTTTTTCTCCTGATGCACTATTTGTCTTAGTCCCAGTTGCTGCTTGGATTTGTGTGCTTGCTAGCTCAGTTGCGGGTTGTTGTGCGCGTTCCGCTTCCTTGGTCACTTTGGCGTAAAGTACGCCAGCTGTCATTCCGGCTATGGCGGCGATCAGTAATCCCGCTTGAATTTCAAATAAGGCGCATACCACGGCAAGGGTGAGCGAGACTAATACACAGACGAGAATCGACGGTTTTTTTACCGTGGGCACGACCAGCGCGATAAAGGTGGCGGCGATGGCGAAATCGAGCCCAAGTTCGCCTAAGTTCTCGATAGCATTGCCCGCCACTATGCCAAGCAAGGTTGCTATGTTCCAGCCGATATAGAAACTCAAGCCGCCGCCGAGTGCATACCAAGGGTCGAACTTATGCAACTTGCCTTGATTAGCGATGGCAAACAGTTCATCCGTGAGCAAAAAGCCCAATGTCAGGCGCCACTTTAATGGCAAGGGACTGATTTGACTGCGCATCGCCATCGCATATAACAGATGGCGCGAGGTGATGAGTAACGTCGTAATTAAGATACTCCACAGACCAATTCCGGCTTTGACCATGCCGAGCGCCACTAACTGAGCCGCGCCCGCGAAGATAATGGCTGACATGGCTTGGCTTTCAATGGGCGTGAGCCCAACCTCAATGGCGAAGGAGCCCGCTAAAATTCCCCAAGGAACCACTGCTATTGTCAGCGGCATCATGGCCAAGGTGCCTTTTAAAAAAGCCTTGGCTTTTGTGGGATTCGCGGGAGAAACATCAGGTTCTATAAGCTTGTCGGTTGTCACTTTGGCTCCTAAAAAAAGCGGCGACCGAGGGTCGCTGTTAAACAATGAATGCTTGGATAAGGTTTGCTTGCTCTGTTATTACCGCTCAGTTACGACTGTTTAGTGACTATTTCTTAGAGACTAGTGTTTAGTCATGGCAGACCTGTTATTAGCGGGCCTGTGATTAGCGGCCTTTTATTAGGGATAGTAAGCAAGCATTAGCATGGCAGATTAACCTAAAGTGGTTGTTTAGGCTTGGATAATATTGCGGCCTATTTCTTTGGCAAATTGCCCCGGTGTTACGCCGACGGTCTTTTTAAAATGCCGATTCAAATGGCTTTGATCGTGAAAACCACAATCGAGAGCGACATCAAGCAGCCGTGTGCCTTGCTTGATTTTCCCCTTGGCGAGTCTCACTCTGGCCTGAATTTGGTAAGCGTGGGGCGGTAAGCCGTAATAGCGCTGAAATTGCTTGAGTAAATAATAGGGGCTTAATCCCGCAAGCGTTGCCAGCTCTTCAAGGGAAATATCGGCTGCGGGATGATCGTCGATAAAGGATTTCACCAGCGCTAACGCAGGCTTAGCTATTGCCGCGAGGTTGTCGCTTGGACGATGCTTGCCATGGCGCGCCATCAACTGCGTTAGGCTTGAATAGACTAAGCTTTCGCGCAGTAAGCGATTATCCGATGTATCTAAGGTAGTAAAGGTGAGGCGCAGCAGTTCGGCTAATTCAGGATCGTACACTACGGGCTCAGGGAAATAGGGCGCACCGCTGTTTGCTGCTCGCTCACTGTTAATACCGCCAAACTGCGCAGGGACTGGATACATGGCACGATACGACCAGCCGCCCTCAGTGGCGCTACAGCCATTATGCACTTCATCGGCATTGACGAGAATAATGCTATGCTTTGGCGCCACATGGTTGCCACCGGTGCGATAAAAACGCTGCGCACCCGTTTCAATTACGCCTACTGTGTAACCTTCGTGGGTATGCCGACTAAAATTTTGTTTATGGTAGTGGGCATTGAGTAACTCGAGGCCACCTAATTCATCGGCAATCTGGTAGGCCGCATGTTCTGTGTTCATCAAGCCTCCTTTCTTGAATGGATGAATGGGCGGGTTGTGTCTGATAGTAACCCAGAAATCCTCAGTGCTTTTGTACAAAATTGCGCATATTGGATTTTGTTCTGCGCTTAATGACTGTTTATTAATCATTATTGCTAATATTGGTTACTTGATATATCTGTCACTCGAGATATTAGTCAGTTGATATTTGGGAGCTCAGTCTTGCTCGCGACTGGCTTTGCTTAGGTCGCCTGCTGTAATGGAGTCAGATCCGCGCCCGCGATGGCGTGTAGGTGCTGAGTGATTTTCTCTATCGGCCAATCCCACCAAGCGATGGCAACGAGCTCATCTATCACATCTTGCTCGAACCTGAGCTTGATGACAGTGGCAGGATTACCGCCAACCACAGCGTAGGGCGGCACATCTCTTGTCACCACTGATTGACTGGCAACAATTGCGCCGTGGCCAATCTTCACTCCAGGCATGATAGTGGCGTTATAACCAATCCACACATCGTTACCGATACAGGTGTCGCCTTTATGGGGCAAATCGGTGGGATCGGGCATTACCTTTTCCCAGCCATTGCCGAAGATATAAAAGGGATAAGTCGAGAAGCCAGACAATTGATGATTGGCGCCATTCATAATGAATTTCACGTCTTTAGCAATAGCGCAGAATTTACCGATAATCAGTTTATCGCCAATAAAGTCAAAGTGATAAAGCACATTCGACTCGAATCTTTCAGGCCCAGCAGGATCGTCATAATAGGTATAATCGCCGACGATAATGTTCTCGCGGGTAATAAAGTTTTTAAGAAATCCAACCTGAGGGAAGCCTTTCATTGGTTCTCTATCGTTAGGATTTGGGCCTAATTGGGAATGGGGTGTCGTGTCAGGCATAACTGTCTCCATCGTTAAAGTACGTCTTAACTCGTGCATTCTTTTATGCGATTGATGTGCGAATTTGTGGTGCCTATTGCGGTGTTGATTGTGGTGCCTATGGTGATGTAGATAGCGGGATGAGTCGGATTAATACTCGCCCGTCACCACCAGTGTATTTTCAATAGGTTCAACCACTAAGGCAAGCGTAGTTTTGTCTCGCATAAAGCCTACAGAGCAAATTGCCATCGCGCCGCTACCACAGGTTATTTCAGGGTAATCTTCTGTCATTGGCGTTTCATCTTCCGCTACGGGCGCTAATACCCAGCCAGCAGACAATAAACTCGATTTCACCTCAGCGTATTTTTTACCCCATAACGCGCTGGTGTCCTGTGCTGGAGCATATAGAGGCAATGCGCCAAGGCTTAAGATGATCAGTGGGAGAATTATCTTTCGCATGGAAAACATCTTAGTTCCTATATAGTTCCAGTTGATCGCTTAGCGCTTGTGAGCGTGTTAACAGAAAATATTATTCATAGTCCCTATGCGCATTATCCCTATGTGCATTAGTTGGGGAAATCATGGCTGTTCTTGTTTATTCGTTTTATCAAATATTTTTTCATACAGTATCTGTGTCGATATAAAAATAATAACGAACACACCCGTATCAATAATAAATTTCAATGGATCCAAAGGGTCGCTAAAAATTTCGTAGTGAAAATCGAAGTATTTGAATAATAATTTGGAGCCAATAAAAGCAAAGATAAAAGAGGTAAAGAACTTCAATTGTTTTCCCTTAAAATATGTTGATAAATTAACCATTCTTTTTGGCGCGTTTGTACTCTTGTTGGGATTGATAAATTCCCAGAATGATCAGGCCAAATACGAAATAGAACATTTTTTGCGCTGAAAACTCGATTGTCAGCGTAGGATGTTCTAGGTGGCGGTATAGAATACTGTGAGAAATTACCTCTGTTATCGTCAGAATAAATGGATAGCTAATTAATGCGATAGACGATATTTTTGCGAATTTGTACGTTTGAGGTTGTTTAATGAATTTTGCAATAAATAGTAACCCAAATGATAGCGTCAGATTGCTTATCCATAAAATAGCCGCCGTAATTCGTACTTGAGTATGACTGGCTTGTTCCGCATCGGGATAAACCTCTAATATCTCCTGCAAGTAGCTTGCTGGGCTCACTAATCCCCAAACAGGGTAAAGGCATAGCAGCACGGCAGTGAGCATTAAAATATATCTGATAAACATCCTTTTTCTCCGACAGATTCTGCTTAGAAAGCTATATTTGTTATACGAATTATTACCTTAGCATTGTTTTTTACAAGTGGCGATGCTTTAGCTAAAACTAAATTATTGTGACAAAATCCTTGTTGTTGGATTGCATACTATTTTTTAGGCGCCAACAGCAGAATAGATAAGTAGCAAAGATAGCGGGATCGAAAATAGACCAATTAAACGGAATTTATTGTTGAAGTATTGAGCAGACCATAGCGCAAACTTTCTATGTAACCTTGGATGTGTTAATGCCAAGCCCATTCCGACACAGAACAACACAATACCTATCGCAAAAATGGTCTGTGGAAACTGAGTATCGGTTGAGTAATGGGTAAAAATGAGACCCGCAATAATTCGGCTGGTCACCTCAGCAATATGGAAGTAGGGCTGCTCGCTAAATGAAATAATCCCCTTAGAGAAAGACTCAGGCTTTACAGCCATCACTAGACTTAATAACAACATCAGTAAACCAAAAGCTGCAATAAAGTACATAGTCGTTCCTTGATATAGTGATGTTTTGATGTTGAAACTATAAATCCAGCGACACAATTAAGCACTCTCATTCCAGTGACACGCTCTGCTTAAATAATAAAAGTCATCCCAGAGGGTCGACGGCGGCATCTACTGCATATGGATGCGCGAATGCCACGGTCACATGGTCAATTATGTTCCCGACATAATAGTGATCTTCCCCATATCCCTATGGGTCAGATATGAATGAGCGGCCATGCCGCCAACGGCCACTTCCATAAGAGTGCTTAATTTCGTTAATTCCTGCGTACCTTTTTAGCCAGTTCCCACACTATCAGTTTCCCTTTTCAAGTCGGTACATCAGGGCATATATTCACTTTTAACCTTAAAAATATGTAGGTGTCCTTACTCTTTTTATTTTTTTGAGGCTATAAGTCCGTCTTTACAATTAAGCACTTTCATTCCAGTGACACGCCATTAACTCATCCCTGAGGGCTCGACGACGGCATCCATGCCGTCAACGGTCACTTCCATGAGAGTGCTTAATTTCGTTAACCTTGGTGTACCTTTTAGCAAGTTTTTACACAATTAACATTCAATTTAAAATAGGTCTTTAGATGGGGCTTTGCATTTTTGAAGCTTAGAAATATGTCCTCACTATTACTTAATGGTTACTTTTCTAGATACAGGTTTGGACAAATGTATATACGCGTTTTTTCCTTATGGTGAATTTAATAGAAAACTGATAAGTTCTAGTAATACAGTTAGTTATGAAATGCACTATTTAAAGGTTTGCCCACTAATGACAATCAATATAGTAAAACCTTTTGAATCTTGGAACTGTGACGTTGTCATGAAGACAACTCCTTACAGGGGTAAGTGTAACCCGTTCAGGGAAGCCGTTCTTAATCCACCATTGAGAACACAATATTGGAACGAAATCACATGAGTGAGCAATCTTTTACGTCCAAACTACGGGCTATTTTTGAAGAGCGTCGCGGTACACACGTATCAAGCTATGATCCAACTGAACTCGCAGCTATTTTGACCGAGCGACAGCTTTTCCCGCAACTAAATGAGATTCCAGAACTCACTAATTTACTTGCGATGTATTCTGGGTTTCATACTAGCCTGATGCCCATTCCGCATGTGCTACCGGCGGTCATATCAAAGATTCTCTCCACGCAGTCAGCAAACACGATATTGGATCCTTGCGCAGGCGTAGGTTCTCTTTTAGCCATTGCGCGACAGGCAACTTCAGCAAAGCGGTGCATCGGTTACAACTCAAGTAGGTCGGAGGGGGAGCTGGGAAAGACGCTATTTCCCGAGGCTGAATGGTTTATTGGCCAAGCTTTGGAATTACTGCCTCATCACGAAAACAATTTAGATGTAGTTATCAGCTTGCTACCTTTTAGTGTACCAACCAATGAATCAATTCAATTGCTGGACACAGCAGGAAACCAGATAGAGTTAAAGGGCGACCTTGGGAATTTAATTCTTGCTGCGGCGATGGCTCGGCTTTCCGAGAACGGTGTGGGGCTTTTCGTTGTTCCTCCTTCGTTCTTTCATTCCACTCGCTCAATTATTAAGCACATCCCATACTTGGGATTTAGTTTAGATGCTGCACTTTTTCTTCCTCCTGGATCCTTTTCGCCATACACATCTATTGGGTCTTACCTTTTAGTTGTGAAAAAAGGATTAAAAAAAAGGATGTTTGTTGGTGAGTTAACTAACGACCATCATACTAATTTGCAAATTCTGGAGAACTTCAGCAAAGGTGAACAAGGGGACTCTGTGGACCTTGGTTGCTACGTTGATGCACTTGAGTTTCGAGGCGTCGATTTACTTCGTGCAAAAGATTATTTTGAATCTGCAAGTAAGCATTTCGGTTTCCCTACGTTTGTTCTCGAGGATTTAGCAACGGAAATTAATCTTGGAAGGCTTGCTGATGGGGTCTGTTTTCCCCTCGCTTCGAATGCCATATTTATTCCCATGATAGGGAGAAGTGAAGTAGTCGATTCTATCGAAGAGTTTACTTTGAAAGCGCAAAACTACGCCCAAGTCATAATCGATCCTTCTAAATCCTACGCCAAGTTTGTTATGCAGTTCTTGAACAGCGAACTTGGAATGAAAATTCGAGAATGGGCACCATCAGGGATCATTCCAAGACTGAATAAAGGGAGCCTTAAAAAGCTTCAAGTCTTAATGCCTGACTTGGAGACGCAACAAAAGATGCTGGAAATTGATACGCGTTTTTCTGCAGAAGAGAATATCTTGCTTGGTCTTCAAAATGATTTGACGAAACTGAGACGTGACCTCTGGAAGAGCCCACAAGCGGCAAATATGGTGAGTAATAGCTTAGAAGTGTTTTCAGAAAGAATAGCGGGAGTGTTAAAGGGGCAAGTTAGCATTGGCCTTGATCAATGGATTGAAACCATTCCGTTCCCCATAGCGTCTGTTCTTCGCGCTTGGCAGTCCACGGCGAGTGATGATTTCAAGGCCAAATATGAGCATCTTCTGCATTTCTTCGAAGCTACCGCTGAGTTTCTCGGAGTTATTCTACTAAGTGCTTTTTATGGAAACGAGGGACTGTATGATTTGCACAAAGTGAAGCTCAAAGAGTCAATGGCTAAGCAGAATCTTAGTTTCCAGCGTGCAACATTTGGTACTTGGAAGTTAGTTGTGGAATATCTTGGAAAACAGACTCGATCACTTCTGCAAGAGAACGGAAAGAAGTTTGACGATGCAAAGAACGACAGATCAATCTGTGAAACGATATTCGCTGACCAAACGCTAAAGCTTCCGCGCCTCCTATGTAGTAAAGAAATCATTGACGTCCTCCAAAAAACTAACAGTATGCGTAACAATTGGACGGGACATGGGGGTATTGTTGGACAAGAAGAAGCGCAGCACCGTAATGAGCAACTTTTCGGACAGGTGGAAAAACTGAGGCAAGCGATGTCGGATGTGTGGGATACTTCAGTGGTCGTGAATGCACTTAATTGTAAGCCTCGCAAAGGTGTTTTTGAGAATGAGATCGCTATGCTAAAGGGTAGCAATAGCGAGTTTCTAAAGGAATCACGGACAATGTCTACTTGGCTAGATATAGATAGTCTCTACATAATCAACGGGAAACAGGAACGTGCTCTTAAGTTGCTGCCGCTTATTTCTATGAAGTCATCACACGGAACAGCGAAAGATGCATGTTATTTCTTTAATAAAATAGAAAAAGATAAAGTGCGATTTGTTTCATATCACTTCAGCAATCGACCAGAGCTCGTTGGACCAAACGACGAGGTGTTTGACACAATCAAACAACTTTCTGAATAAGAACGTTTTGAAAAGAGCTGGTGCACCTACCCCCTTGGTTTTTTTCAAGCTAGTTTTCACACTTAGTGTGGAGCAAGACTGCCTATGTGATAGTGGTATGTATTTTTCCATATGCAGTAGATCACGCAGAAATTAGCTAAGGCGAATTCAGATGCTGACGTGACCTTCGATGACATGGATGTCATCGTAGAGCCGCCATGGATGGCTTCACGGCGTGTCACGGAAGCATTTGAATTCGGCGGACGAGTGATGGATAAGCGCTTTGTCTTGTCTCTTTAATGTTCAGCTTATTTCGTGTCGCGTAGCAAACAGCCGCAAATAATTTGCGGCTGTTTGCTATTAAAGCGCTTTATTTGAGCGGCGATTTAAAACTTACGTTAAACAACTCGCTATTCAGCAACCATTGCCAATAACGCAGGTAAAAACTCGTTATCTAATGCGGCGATTTCACTTTGTTCGACCAGCACTTGATTGAGAATGTCATGGCTGGTGAGGGGGTTAGCGAGCACTACACGAAATACCACGGTTGCTTGTCTAAAATAGCGGGCTGGCTGAATGCGGGTGCGGGAGACGAAGGATTTACCCTGTTCGCGTTGGTGCTTTTGAATAAACTGGGTGAGGCCATCGAGCAGCTCATTAAAGCGGGCGAGTTTTACTGTGTCAGCTTGCTCACAGGCAAGCTGCATGGCGGCTTGGACGCAGGCGGGCACATAACGGTAAGTCAGCAGACACAGTTCTGGTTCAGTAACCAGCTCAAAATCCTCATGGGCTTTGATTTGCTCTGCAAAATAGCGCGCTTTCTCAAGGCTGTTATTGATTAAGATTTCATACCCATCGCGGCCGATGATCTGTAAGCAAGCGTGCACTAACATCGCCATGCCGGGGCGTGAACCTTCCAGCGTTTGGCTGCCTAAGTCCTTTGAACCACGGCGCAAAATATATTCGGCGTGATGGGCGATAGCGTGGGCGAACTCTGGGTCTTTAAATAACACCATGCCCGCGCCCATAGGCACGTACATTTGTTTGTGGGCATCGATGGTGACTGAATCGGCAAGTTCGATACCTGCGAGTAAGTGGCGGTATTTATTGGATAGTAAACTTGCTCCGCCCCACGCTGCATCTACATGGAAATGACAATTTAACTCTTTTGCCAGCGCCGCTAATTCTGTCAGTGGGTCAACATTACCGGTTTCTGTGGTGCCAGCCACGCCAACAATCGCCAACACTTTGATGTTTTTACGGGCAAGTTCAAGGGCGGCTTGGCGCATTTTCGCGACATCGACCTTGTTATCGCTGCCCGTGGGAATGCTGATGATATTATCGCGGCCAATGCCAAGCAGATCGACGGCTTTGCCTAGCGAATAGTGGCCTCGCTCCGAGACCAAAATCGCTAAATCGTCATAGCCATAGTGGCGCAGTGCCTTGAGTAATCCTTCGCGGCTGACGCCTTTAAACTCACCATCGGCTTTCAATAATTGGTTACGGGCAATCCACAGGGCGGTGATGTTGGCCACTGTGCCGCCGGAGCAAAATGCGCCGAGGGAATGATTGGCGCTGTGCATCCAGCTTTGATAAAAATCCGTATCTTGGTCGTAAATCAAATGGTGCATCATGCCGAGCACTTGGCGCTCAAGCGGCGTAAATGCCTTTGAGGTTTCGATTTTGACCAGATTTTGATTCAGTCCCACCATCATTTTCGACAGCGGCAACACAAAGTAGGGCAGTGCCGACGTCATGTGGCCGATAAAACTTGGTGCCGCTGTGTGTACCGAATGTGCCACCAAATTTTGCATAATTTCGTCGGTATAATCGGAGACGAAACGCGGCTGAGTTGGGATCTCAAAGGCTTGAAAATCGGTTTCAATTTCCGACAAGGGTTTTTCGAGCGCGGCGATACTGTCACCCAAAAAGCCTGCTAAGTCCTCGGAGAGCTTCTGCTCGATAATACTCAGCGTTGATCCTGCATCTTCCGGTGCAGTAAAAATGCGGAGCAGACTTTCTTCGGATGCTGTGGCTTGGCGAGGGAGTTTCTGGGTCATGGGGCTTGCCATCTATTAATTTTTATAGTGAAACCGCAAATTGGCTCGAAGAGTATAACGGACCAGTGACTCTCAAAATGTTCAATCAGCGGAATACCAAAAAGGGAGCTCACTTTACTGCAAGGCCTTTTAGGCATCAAGCACTAAAATTTGTGTTGCCAAAGCGTTGCGGCCTAAATAAGCAAAGGCGCCGTTATGGCGCCTTTATGTTTAACTCGACGATCCACCCATCAAGCCTGAGCATTAGCCCTAAAATTCATGTTAGCCCTAAAAATTAGCGCTGACCCAACATGAGTACTGCGCCGATATTTCGGGCGGTATTGCAAAGGTTTAGCTTGGCATTGGCCAGTACATCATCGAGCGGACTTAAGTGCGGAATGATAGGGAAGATAGCCGCCATACCGTGTTCCAATATGGCATTGGCGTTGTCACCCAGACAGCCCGCGATACCGATAGTGGGAATGCCCTGCAGTTGGGCTTGCTTTAACACGCCCATCGGGGTTTTTCCAAACACGGTTTGACCGTCGATGCGGCCTTCACCTGTGATCACTAAATCGGCGCCACGGATTTTGTCAGCAAGGCCAACGGTTTGCATCACAATTTCAACTCCAGGTTTAAGCTCGGCACTTAAAAAAGCCATCACGCCAAGGCCCATGCCGCCCGCAGCGCCTGCTCCCGCATGTTCACGGTGATCTGTCATGCCATTGCGGGCAATTACATCGGCATAATGGGATAGCGCCGTATCGAGCTGCTTAACCATCGCAGGCGTTGCGCCTTTTTGCGGACCAAAAATTGCCGAGGCACCACGCTCACCGCACAGTGGATTGTCAACATCGCAGGCGACTTCGAAGCTGCACTCACGTAACAGCGGATGAGCGTTCGAGACATCGATTTGGGCAAGGTTCGCTAGCGCCGCGCCGCCAGAAGGCAAGGTTTTACCTTGGCTATCGAGCAATAAAATGTCCAGCGCTTGGGCCATACCCGCGCCGCCATCGTTGGTGGCACTGCCGCCTAGACCTAAAATGATGTGCTTTATCCCCCGATTAAGCGCATCACAAATCAGCTCGCCCGTCCCATAACTGGTGGTGATCAGCGGATTACGTTGCTCCCTTGGCACATGGTGCAGACCAGAGGCCGAGGCCATTTCAATCACGGCAATCGCGCCAGTATTTGGAACCGTTGCAGAGCCATGATTAGAGCGACTATCCAAGTCATTATTCGAGTCACTATTTGATAAATTACCAAGAATGCCATAGTGCGCTTGCACCCTATGCCCCAGTGGGCCCATGACCTCTAGGTTGACAATACTGCCGCCCGTGGCATCGACCATAGATTGCACTGTGCCTTCGCCGCCATCGGCAACGGGAATTTTGACTATGTCGCAGTCGGGTATCACTTGTCTTAAGCCTTGTTCGATGGCGTTGGCCACTTCGAGTGCGCTTAAGCTTTCTTTAAATGAGTCGGGGGCGATAACTATTTTCATTAAAAATCCTACAGCTAAAGGGACAAGCTTGAATCAAGGTTAACTCACTATTAGAGCAAGACTAAGCTGAGCACATACACAGTCAACATAGCGGTGACACCTTGAATAAGGGTTGCCATGGTTTGTGCTTTGTAAGCTTGTTTCACACTCATGCGGCTAAATTGGGTGACGACCCAGAAGAAGCTGTCATTAGCGTGGGAAACCGTCATTGCACCGGCACCAATCGCCATTACCGTTAATACGCGGCCCATGTCGCTGCCAAGGCCGATATCACCGAGCATAGGCGCAACCAGTGCTGAGGTTGCGACTAACGCCACTGTCGATGAACCCTGCGCCGATTTAAGCGCCGCGGCGACGATGAACGGCATAAAGATACCGATACCGAGTGCCGACAATGATGTGCCTAAAAAGTCACCGATAGGCGTGGCTTTTAAGACAGCACCAAAGGCACCGCCCGCACCTGTGATTAAAATAATCGGCGCGGCTGTGACTAACCCTTGGCTGATGCGCTCGCTAAATTCACTGATCTTATTCTCACCCTTTAATAACGACAGGGATAAGAATAGGCCAATCATCAGAGCGTTAACGGGTTGACCGAGGAACACTAGCGCGTCAAATAACCCTGCTTTACCTAAAGGCGCTGAAGGGAAATTAGCGATAGAACCTAAACAAATTAATACGATAGGCACAAAAATTGGCGCGAAGGCTTTTAATGGGCTGGGCAGTGTGCCATAGCTTTTTTTCAGGGTTTCATAGTCGCTCGCTTCCGCTTTAAGCTCCTCTGCGCCTTCACCATCTGGTTCAACATCGGCAAAACGGTTCGCCCATAACATGCCTGCTAATGCGGCTACGGCGGCCACAAAGAGACCCACGCCAATCACTAAGCCCAAGTTCGACTCTAAGCCTAAGTTACCCGCGGCGGCGATAGGCCCCGGTGTTGGCGGTACAAAGGTGTGAGTGGCATACAGACCCGTGGCTAAGGCAACGCTCATGGAGACGCTAGAGACCTTCATGCGGTTGGCCATCGATTGTTTTAGCGAGTTCAAGATCACAAAGCCCGAGTCACAAAAGACTGGAATAGACACTAGATAGCCGATGACCGACATAGTTAATGTCGGGAAGCGTTTACCTAATACCTTGATCACCACATCAGCCATGGTAATGGCGGCGCCGCTTTTTTCTAGAATAATACCTATGATAGTCCCCAAGACGATCACAAGGCCGATATAACCTAAGATACCGCCAAAACCTGTAGTGATGGTTTTAGCGATTTCTCCGCTCGGTAAGCCATAGGCGAACGCCGCGATAAAGGCGGCCAGAATTAAGGTTAAAAAGGGGTGGAGTTTAAATTTTGAGGTCGCGATAACAATAAATGCAATCACGCCGATAAGAATAAGCACTAAGTTCATATTATGTCCCGTTCAGTTCTTGGCTGAAGTTTTTGAGTAAGTTTTTTTGACTTATATTGTAGGGCGCAGTGCTTATTTGGGTCTGAGTCCAAATGAGGGCTGCTTTAAGGTTATCCTATTTTAAGATCATCCTATTATTGTGCAGGCATGCTTGAATAGCTTTGGCTAAATCCACGGAATTACCGCGTTATGTTTCGCCATTTTTGTGCTCATGCACAAAAAAGCTTAGGTGAATTCGAATGTAAGAGGAGGCGTTTTGTCGATAAGGGTTGGCAAATAGGGCTATTTGCCAACCTTAAGTAGGAGGAACTTGGCTTAACTCGTCGTTTTATTGGCGACGAATAAAAGATTCTACATAGGCAGCGGTGCGGGCATTGAGTATAGGATCGGCAGATGCGGCAATGCCCTTAGGTAATAACAGCGGGTTGAAAATGCCTTTATCGCACTGTTGCACTTGGGGATCGCTATCTCGCTCACCGTTAATCACCACTTGGCCGACCAACAAGCGCTGGCGAGTCTCAGGCCAAATCACGGTAGGGTCATTAATCTCATCGCCCGTTTCAGCCAGTTGAATATAGAGGTTCCATTGTGCCGGCTGGGTTTTAATGCGCGCGAGAAATTCCGCCTTTAAAAAATCGTCACCCAGATTAGCAAGTTCGCTGGCTGATAGCGCAGCTGTGCCCGCGACAGGTTCAAAAATCCACTTTCCCGCAACCGTTTCACCTTGCTGAGCGCCACCTTTTTGGGGGCTAAACAGGAAACTATTCACGCCATAGTAGCGGCTGTTGGCAAAACTAGGGCTGGGAGGCAGCTGTTTGACATAGTCGAAAAAGGCTTTAGCGCTGGGTTGATTGTCGATAAGCCACTGTTTACCTTCTGCGCCTTGTTTCACTTTGGTCTGAAAGGTAAAAAAGTCTTCTAGATTACTGGCGAAGAAAACGGGGACGTTAGTGGTAACAAAGTTAAGGTTTTCTTTATCGCCATCTATTTTGAGTGACATAAAGCGCCCAGCGGTTTTATCGGAGATCTGTGGATTCGTGCCACCAAGGGAAAAACGGGCAGTGACTTTAATGGCATCTTGATTAAAAAACGGAATCGCCAGTGTTTGTTGTAATTGCGGATCCGGTTTAAAAGTGCCTGAGGTGCAAAATCCTTTCGTGTGATTACGCAGTTTAACCTTTTTACCCGCCTCGCGACTTGCTGTATCGGGCGTGCCATTGACGGCATCAACCAGCTCTGGAATGGTTTTTTCTGCTGCGACTAATGTCGGTGAAGTTAGCGCTAAGCCTGTGATGAGGCAGGCTTTGGCGAGTAAAGTCAATTTGAATGGGGTCATTGCAATTCCTTTCAATGGTCTGGGTCGAGCGTTCGACATGTCGACGCGAGATTGTTATTAGAAACTATAGGAAAGGGGATACGGTATAAATCTTTCAATCGTTCTGTTAATAAATGCTTTATTGACTCAATGACGTAGGAAATAACACCCGTTATCTTGGGGTTGCCGAAGTATCAAGCAGTTGTCCAAGATACAGGCTCAATAATCCATGCAGGGATTGAATATCGGCTTGGGTGATTTGCTGAATTTTATCGAGGCGATATCTAAGTGTGTTGCGGTGTATATACAGCGCATTCGCACATTGCTGTGCATCACCAAAGTGGGTGATATAGGCGGCTAAGGTTTTGCGTAACTGGCCGTTTTTATCGGCCTTGGCGAGTTGCTGATAGGGTGACGCTAGTGCCTGACCGCGCCAGTCATGTTTAAGTCCCGCTAGTAGTACTTGCAGGGAATAATCTTCGAACAGGTATTTATTGCCCTCTGCATTGCGCTGTTTACCTAGGGCTAAGGTTTCATGCGCGGTTTGATAGGAGCGCGCTATACCGCCTTTTTCAGGGAAAAAATGACCCAAGGCAATTTTAAAGTTTAAATCCATTTGGGCGGGTAAGCGTTGTAACAGCTTGTCGATGCGTTGATTTTCAAGCTCAGGATCCCATTGTTTACCATCTAAAAAAGCGGGCTTTAGGATCACCAATTGCGACATTGAGGTCATGGCAATCAAGTTGCCTCGGTCAGGGTATTGCAATAGATGCAGCACTTGCTTGAGGGTTTCACTGACTCTGGGGCTGCGTTCATCGGCGGACTGAGTGGAAGCTTCTGCTAAGTACAAGGCCGATGAGTTGGCGTCGGTCTTTAAATGTTGTTTTTGGGTGTGTTTCTCGCTGATCTCAATAATGGCCGCGACTCTTGGCAGGCTGATATCAATTTCTAACTGTTTTGCCCAGCGGTGCAACTGTGCATCATCGGTTTCAGCTTTGATCAGTTGTAGAATAAATTCTTCACGCTGGCGATTTTCCCACTGCAATTTATCCTGCAGGTTGGCTTGTTCGACAATCATTTCGGCGGTCATTTTAAGTAACTCGCCGTAATGGGTGAGCTCACTTGGATCGCCAGTAATGCCGACAACACCTATGATTTGTCCTTGATAATGCAAGGGTAAATTAATGCCAGGTTTAACGCCATGTAACCCAGAGGCCACTTCTTGGCTTATCTCCACATTGCGATTTTGGGCAATGGCCAGCAGCGCGCCTTCGTGGGTCGAGCCAATACGTTTGGGATCGCCTGAACCTAAGATCACGCCCTGACCATTCATCACATTGATATTGTGGCCAATGATTTTCATCGTGCGACTCACAATTTGTTTAGCGATGGCAGAATCAAGCAGATACATATGAGTGCCTAGAGTGGTTGAAGGTTTAACAGGGATGCAATACGCATTCTTAATCTGGGTAGCATATCGCGTTCAAACTCAGGATGCTGCTTAAGCCAGAGATTATTGCGTGGGCTCGGGTGAGGTAAGACAAAATATTTAGGCCAATATTGCTGCCACTGCGCGCACGCTTGGGTCACTGTGATAGGTTTCAGTTTGGGGATGGTTTTTGCTTTGGTGCTGGACGATACATTCGTGCTGGTTGTTTGGACCTTGCTGAGCGGTGAAGTGAGATTTATGCCCACGGACGATTCACGCGGTAGATGATAATCGATGGCATATTGGCCGAGGATCACGATTAGCTTAATTTGTGGCATTAACGCAAGTAAGGCTTGATGCCAAGTGGCGGCGCATTCTGGGCGCGGTGGTTTATCACCCTGCTTTTTACCGTTTATTTCGATACTGCCCGGAAAACAAAATCCCATAGGGACAATGGCAAAAAGGGCAGGGTCGTAAAATTGCTCACGGGTGACATTCAACCAAGTGCGCAGCCGTTCACCGCTGGCATCGTCAAATGGGATGCCTTTATGGTGCGTTTTCACGCCCGGAGCTTGGCCGGCAATCAAAATCCGCGCTTGGCTACTGGCCTGCAATATCGGCTTGGGCGCTAAGGGTAAATCAGCCTGACATAAAGTACAGGCGTTAATTTTTGTCAGCAGTGCTGTCATTGATGCAGAACTGGGCTGCGATACCGTTTCGCTTAGTAGCGATGACGCCGGCGCGTTAGTGCAATGTGTTTTAGTCAAAATTTTTCTTAGTCAGTGGTCAGTGCCCGTGGTTAATTGTAAATGTCATCGCTCATTCATCGTTGCTTATTCATCGTTGTTCATTAATCGTCGCTCATTCATTTTCAATCAGGATTGGAACATCATCGCCGTTTGATATAGCCAGTAGCCAAAAAGACCGTAGCCAAACAGCAAGCTTATATAACTTAATAGTTTAGGCACTCGACTTGGGCTTGAAGCCAAACAGATATGGGCCAGCACAAGGGTAAAGAAGGCTAATGGGGCAATCACATAGCTCAAGGCGAGGATGAATAATGCCCCTAGGCTGATGATCCAATCGGCATTGCGATTGCTGGGCTTATCGATTTGACACAATTGTAGCGGCAATAATATCAGTCCAATCGCCACACAAATAATGCCTAAGTTCAGGGCGAAATCACTCCAACCTCTGTGATCATATATGGCTAACGCGACGGCAATCAGCGGTACGATTAATGCGCTTAATACATGGCGTTTGGCAAAGGCGGCGCTGCGATACTGACCCGCAAAAAAGAACAAACCCTGTAAAAATAAATTGATCAAGGTAAAGCCGCCGAGGCCGAGAATGATAAACAGGCTGGCGGTGCCGCCCGAGGGGTCGAACGCCAAGGCGGGTAAGGGCAATAGACTCAGTCCCAGTAGGGCGGGAAGCGATGACAACCACTTAGGTTGGCAGAGGGGAGAATAAATACGCATGTGCTCAGAGGATTAACCAAAAGATTGAATTAAGATCCGCTAAAGTGAGCTAAAACTCAAGGAATAAGGTTTTTATGGGCGGACTTTTGCGCCAGAGTCTGATCTTATTCAAGATTTTTACTTTTATCTGTGCCGATGTAATGATTTTGCATGTGACTTTGGATGTGACTGCTGCGGTTAAACAAAAGCCCGCAAGATGCGGGCTTTTGGATTGTCTATCGTTGAGGATTAGATCTTGTAGCTCATGCTTAACATGATCATCTGCGCTGTGTAGTCATGGCTATTATCACCAAAACCTACGACGTTCCAGATCCCATTGACGGCGATATCATTGGCAGCGTCATTGTCCTTATAGTTCTCAATTTTATAATCGAAGCGCAGCGCCATTTTCTCGGTGGCTTGATATTGAGCATATAAGTTAATGTTGTGCACTTTGGCAAAATAATCGCCGTAGTCGCCTGTGATACCTTGTCTAACTTGGGTGTTACTGTTGGAGTCTGAATAGGTGTAATCCAGTCCCATGCGTAACTTGTTCTCAAGTAAGTTGTTGTAGCTAATGCCAGCGCCAACAACATCGACTTTATCTTCAATGAAGCCTGTCCAGGTTGGGGTGCTGTAGTTGCTGCTTCCCGCCTGTTCAGATTCAATGATTTGATAGTTATAGAAGGCGTTCGCCAGTAAATCATCGGTGATCATGTAGCTGATGTTGGCATCATAACTGGTGTCTTTTGACTCAGTTAAACCGATGACAGTATCTGTGTAGTCATCTAATGCATAACGGGCACCGAAATCTATGGTCAGGCTTTCGATAGGCGAGTGAGTGACTCGTGCTTCCACTTGGGTTCTGTCACGGTTCGCCAGATTGTACTTACGCAACAGGCTGTTGGTTTCAGACGATGTCCATTCAGAGGCTTGATATTCAGAGCCGTCACGTTGACCGTAACTGCCCTTAACCCACATATCCCAAGTCTCGAAGCTGTTGACTCTGAAACGCGCCCAAACCGTGTTCTCATCCGTGGTTTCACGGTCTTGATAATTACGTTCGTCACGTCTGAAGTCATAGCCGCCATCGAGTTTCATGCCGCGGGTAATACGATAATCCGCCGCCACTTTGAAGCGTTGACTAGTGTTATCGTAAGGGGTGTTATAGGCCACCTTACCGTTGACATTGTTGATGCTGACTTGGGTCCACTCTTCAATCTGCGTATTGTTATCGCGGTCGTTATAGTCGTAGCTACCACTTAAGCGCAGTGAGTTGGTGACTTTGCTGACCACTTTTAAGTTCAAACCGATAAGGTCGACCTTGGCATCAAGGGCTTCAGTTGGCACTTGATAACCATAACCTGAAGTCACTAACGCTTGGTCTTGACTCATTTGTCCGGTAAGCAAGCGAGCCGATAGCACATTGGTACTGTCGTTGTATTGGCCCATTAACGATACTGTGTGTGACTGATTGTCTGGGTCTAGGGCGATAGTGCCCGTGGTTTGCGCGCCAAAGGTTGGATTAAACGCACTGTCAAAATTTAACTGGTTGTACTCGTTCTTAAAAATCGAGCCATTGTAGTTAAGTGCGGTGAACCAGTTGTCGCCTTTAAGCTTGATACCCGCTTCAATGGAGTCCGTGGTGTAATCGACAGGCTCGGCTAACATCATAGATTGGTTAAAGAATCCACCAGATGCTTTTTTCAAGCCGGTTTTTTCTTCACGCATGTAGCTCACATGTGTGCTCCACAGCGATTCACCTTGATAATCAAAACCTAGCCCTGTGCGCTCACGTTTGAGCGACAGTTCTAAGGAGTTCAGGCTGTCCATCAGTAATGGCATTTGGCTGCTTGAACCCGCCGTCACCCAGTTGTCTGGCAGCGTTAAATTATCGCTGCCCATACCCGAGTAGGGCGTTAAGGCACTGTTGCTGTTGTAAGTGGCAATCTGGCGATAGTTCACATTGACATTGTACTGGCCTTGTTTGCCGGCATTCACCTCTAAGCGGCCGCCATCCATGCCCAGTTGATAGGCTTCAACGCTGGCACGATAGCCTTTTTCACCGCGAAAGGTGACATCAGCATCCAATTTCCCTGCGACTTCGTTTGAAGTCCCAAAGGCATTCGCCGAGCGAATGTCCTCTTCACTGTTATAACCTACGCCGACACCCACAGTGCCCGATGTGCCTGTTTCAACGACGCAGCCTTTACAGCTCCATGCGGACATTTTGACTTTTTCGGTATTGGCATTGGCTAAGCCATACCCATCGGCCGCTATCGCAAAACCTGTGTTTGCCAGTAACGCAAGAGTGATCAAATTGAGTTTAAATTTCATTTTCTCGTCTCCTTAGCGCTGTAATAGCTTGCCAGATGGATGGTTTGAACCATGAACCTGACTGTGGCAATTTAAACAGCTTCTTCCACCCGTGAAGGCATTGTCACCGACGTTTGAACCTAAACCAGTGTTACCTAAGTAAGCATTGCTGGCATGGCCATCGCTGGCGTGACATTGCTGACACAGCTGCGGTGCGCGGGTTTTCAACATGGCATCATTCACGCTGCCGTGAGGATTGTGGCAAGTGACACAGTTCTCAGTGACGGGTGCATGTTCCCACAGTTTGGGGCCGCGTTTTTCGGCGTGGCAGGAGTAACAGGTTTCGTTAATGCTCGGCTTGTTCAGATCGGAATCTGTCATGCTCCCATGGGGATTATGACAATCGCTACAGGTCATTTGAGCCCATTTTAATGGGTGGCTTGAGCGTTTGTTCATGTCTGCTTTTTGCTTAGTGTGGCAGCTAGTACAGACTTCCATTTCAGTGTTTTTTGATAACACAGGATCTTTTGCCACATGCACTTGGTGGCAAGAGGCACAAGCGACATCGGCATTGTCATGGTGACTGCCGTTCCAAGACACACGTTTATCATCTTGGTGACAACTCATACAGACGCTGTTTTGTTTTTCAGCACTTAAGGTCGATTGCTTACCGAAAGTGATCATCGGCTCGTTGCCGCCTTTATTGTGTTGACCTAAAGGACCATGACAGGCTTCACATTGCAGGCCAGCCATTGGGCTTTTTGATGAATCAATGGCGCCGTGGACACCTTTGAACAGGTCCATCACTTTTTCAGATTTTTTATGGCACATCAAACAAGAATCGGCACCTTTAGGGGAGTAGTTGCCTTCGGCAAACTTCTTATCTAAGGTGGCTTCGACTTGCTCTGGCGTCATTTTCGCATCCCACTTCGACGCATAAGCGTTTGGTGCAATGCATAAAGACATGACTGCTGACATTGCCATGGTGATGACAAGTGCCGGCAGTAGGTTTTTCATTTTTAAGCTGTTCTTCATAATAGGCTTCCCAATTTGTCCCAACAAAATTCAAGAAAGGGGGAGCGAGCTCCCCCTGCTTGGGCAAATTACATTTTCACCTGAGTGTGATCTGTTGGTGTGGGTTTGTGACAGTAGAAACAGGTTTCTGACTGCGCCGCTTGGTTAGCTTGAACATAATCACCGTTCACAATCGCGCCCATGTTTTCTAAGCCGTGGCCAATGGATTCTGGCGCGTGGCATGAAGTACAAGTGGCTGTGATTGGCGTGGTGTATTTACCTGCTGATGTTGCCAGCGCGCCTTTCACTTTGAATGCATCTAGGTTGAAATCGTTGTGACATTGGGTACATTCTTTGATGACACCTTGCTCGCCGTGGATCACGTGCAGTTTCATCTCGAATGCGCCTTTGTTAGCACCAGAGGCATAAGTACCATCAGGTGTATGACACGCGACACAACCATCAACACCGACGATCGCTTTACCGTTCGCATCTTTTGCGTGTGATACTTGCTCTGTCATCACAAAACCTGAATGGTGGCCTTTGTGGATTTCAAAGGTATCGCTGTGACAGCCTTGACAGGTGCTGAAGTTAACTGAGTTAACATGGCGCATGCTTGGGGCGTTGCCTGATTTAGTACCAAAGGCGAGCTCAGCTTTCATACTGGTGGTTGCGCTATCAACGGTACATGCCGTTAAGCTAGTACCAGTGCTACACATTTCCAGACCGATAAAGGTAAAGGCCGTATCTGTATCGCCAGCACCGAAAGGCAGGGCAGGTGTCGTGAAAACCAGTTTGCCGTCAACTAAGGTCACACCAGCTTGTAGTGCGCCATCTTTGACTAAGTCTTTAGCAATTTTCGCAGCACCACTACCAGGGCTCTTGTTGTAACCCATAATTGGGAAGTTAGGGCCAACGTTAGTGACAGTTTCTAAACGTTTAATCTTGTCTTGAACCGTTGCCGCATCAATCGCGTTACCGTCTTTGTCTAAGATAGAGACGGTTAATACCGCAGTATCATCAGTTTGACCCACGAGAGTCGCTTGCATACCTAACTGAGCGATAACGGCTTTCTTGTCAGCAGTCTTGCCTGTGTGTAGCTCGGCAGTCCAGTCGCTGTTATGACAGGCGATACAGTTTGAGTTATCTAGCTGTTGTGAATGGCCTTTACCTGCGGCGAAGTCCACTGTGCTATGACAGCTTCCACAGGTAGCGGCAGTTGGAATACGTGACCAATTACCCCAATCTGGCGCGGCATCGTTTGCAGCATGACAGCTTTGGCAGCTTTCCAATGAACCTAAGGTCAGGTCTTTGTGTTTAGCGTGAACGAGAACATTGAACTCTTTACCTACGCCAACTTTGCCTGCTGTGTGGCAAGTTGCACAGTAGTTAACATCTGAGTACGCGCCGCCGTGTTTCACATTGGCTAAATCTTGGTGACAGGTATTACAGCTTTCAGTGGCAACAATTTTGCGGCTGTATGTCGGTGCTGCACCGGTATCGGCCGTAAAGTCGACAAAGGCGTTACTGTTAGGGACTTGAGTACCATCGGGTAACGGCGTGTTATAAGCGCGGATTAACACCCGTTGAGCTAACTGATCGTTGTAGGTGATTTTAGCGTTAGCGGTCAGGTTCATGTTGAAGGTATAGCTGTAGTGACCGTTTTTCTGGTCAACAAAAGTCCCTGGGCATGTTGCTGCCACATCACAGGTTTCATCACCAAAGTATTGCCATTGCGAGGCATTACCGGCACCTGTGGCCCCTTGTGGGATCAACTGTGCTGCGGCGAAGCGCATTTTTTGGAGACCAACGACGGGTAAATCATCTTCGTTAGTGACGGTAAACTCAACACTCGGTACACCGTTAGTGATGACAGATTTATCAAACGTGAAATTAAGGGTTTGAATCGCTGGAGCAGGTTCGCCACCAGGTTCACCGGGATTACCATCATTACCATCGCTGCCACCACAGCCAGTTAAGGCCATAGTGACTGCACTTGCTGCTAACAGCAGTGCGATTTTAGTTGTTTGTGCGTTCATCATTTTTTTCCCTGCATAGGTTTGGCATTGCTTAAACGCTGTGTTCTAGAGCCAACAGATTCTATGTCTGTGTTTTTGGTCACTAGAAGCGACTTAAGTGGATGCTGGAAATAGAATTCCCCAAGGAAAGGCTAACCTAACATGACCTTAAAATCTCCAAGGCCTTTGCTAATGTGTGACTTGGATCTTTCTATTTCTAAAGAGGTATTTAAAGGGAGAGGTAAAAACGATTTCAGATCAAAAAAACAGCGGATTTTTAAATGGCAAGAATATAAAGAGAGAGGTAAAAACCTCTCTCTTTAGTAACGATAAAACATTGCTCTGAATGAGAGCGTTATATCTGCTTAATTACCGTGAACTTTACTTAATTGAGCCGGGGTATGACAAGTTGCACAGCTTTCTGATGCACGAGTTTGCACATCGGCTGCACTACTGCCATTTAAAATACCACCGTTAGTCTCAATGTGAGATTTTGTCGCATCAGTCAGATATTTTTGGTGACAGCTTAAACACGCTCCCGCATCTGAAGATACCCAAATATCGGCACCGTTATTATTGATATCACCGTAGCGCCATGTGCGATTAGGCTGACGTCCTAAGGTAATACCTGTAATGACGTTTGCTTTATCAACCGTATGGCATGTCGCACAATCGGTTTTTAGCACTGTGCCTGATTGTACACCCGCATATTTCAGGTAATGGCCTTCACGTTCGTGAGCTTTCCACGCGAAGCTAGTTGGGATCTTACCGCCAGGATAGTTGGCATCACTTTTCAAGGTTTTATCCGAAGTATGGCAAGTTTGGCAATTTACACCGTTGTCATAGTGGTGGATTTCTTGATTGTGACAACCTTGACACTTAGTTGCATCAATAATGTCGCGACGTGTCGCTGCCTTGGCAGTGTTGTCCACTCCCGTATCTTTCCAAACGAAATGATATGGGGCTTGTTTAACCGCGACTTTACTTAGACTGTCAGCAGAGCAATCTGTCATAGCTACGTCAGCAACGCCATAACCGCCATTGTTGAAGCACACTTCTAATGTTGACCACAGCTCGAATGTTTTACCATTTGCATCAGCGGGTAAACTGAACTTAGTGCCTGTTAATGAGTAGGTTTTATTCGCTTCATTATAGGTACCTTCACTTAAAGCGATACGACGATTGCTATAAGAGGCATCAGCATAGCTTGGGTAATCTTTATCAGAATCCCATGCTACGACAACGCGTGAGCTTTGATTTACGAAGGCTTTATCAATGGCATTGCCATCTTTGTCAACAACTTGGACATCAAAAGTGATTTTGCCCGTGTCATTCACGCCGACATTAGTGAACTTAATGCCCATGGCTTTAGTTTCTGTGTAAGCTTTCAGCACATCACCATGACGTTTAGCTGCACTACCTGTGCCATTGTATGGTTCAGTTGCATTATGACAAGCGACACAATCACTGCTGCTGTGGTGAGCAGACGGTTTTTCTGTGTGGCAACCAATACAGGCTTGATTGCTTAAGTCGGCTTTAAATAGATCGGCATTAGCTGGTGCACCCGCTCCTTCAACGTGACAGGCTGCGCAATCCGCTGCAGGTTTTAATGGGAAACCAACCTTGCCGTAGTCAATTACTTTGCCACCATAACCGACAATCTTGTAAGGCGCTGGAATTTCGGTACCAGCTTCATCAAAGGTATGACGTTCGCCACCTTTGTGGATAGCATGGATCATGTATGTAAATTCAATGCTATTACCTGACTCAGGATCGCCAGAAGTTGCCGTATGACAAGAAGCACAGTTCTCAATATCAACTCTACGGCCACCGTGTAACTCTAAACTTTCTGGTTGATGACAGGTATAACAGGCTGTTATTGAAACAACGTTGCGTGTTTGAATACCTTCAGTTTTACCTGTAGAAGGTTGCCAATCAAAATGTGCGTTGGCAGCAAGCTGTGGTAATTCAAGTTCTAATGTCGCCCGTTGAGTCGCTTCAGCACTGTAGGTAATCGCTAAGGGTTCAGTGACATTGGCGATATTGGCTTGATAGGTATAGCTGTAGTTACCATCACCATGATCCACTAAACAGGTATCACACTTGGCAGCGGCTTCAACGTTGGCTTGATATTGAGCTGATGGATTGAGGTTATCCACGCCAGAAGGCACTGTGCCAGGCTCTTTTTTGGCATTGATATAAGCTTGCCATTGGTAACCGCGGTCAGCGGGTTTGGCTGGATCCTCAGTTGCTACTGTAACGTGGCTAAGCTGTGCAATACCAAAACGTATGTCGTGATCTTTATTTAAGCCTAGTACTGCTACGCCATTCGCATTTTCTAATGTGAAATCGACTGTAACCTTACCTGCATCGATAGTGGCATTAGTGAAACTTGCTTTCAGTGTAGGAGTTGTATCGATATTGACACCAACAACACCCGGTTTACCGTCTTCACCATCTTTACCGTCACTACCACCGCAACCGGCGAGTAGTAGAGAGAGTAAACCGGCACCCAACATCGCTTTTGTTGCGGCATTGAAATTGAACCGTTTCATCATGATATTTCCCTGCAATAGTTGTAATCATCATCAAACGCTTGGTAGATAAGAATAAATCTCATTACCCGCATAAGATGTGTGGAATTAGTTTTCCATCTGTAAGGCTAACTAAGTCACTGGTATTAATCAGTCACTTTAGGTGGGTAATGTGACTGAGATCTGACTATTTCTTTAGGAGTAGATGACTGCATAGTATGAGTTCCTTTTATATCTGCAGTTGCTGGCCTTTTTAGGCCAGCATCATAGGCTTAGTTTATGGGATGCACTTTTAACACGTCCGCGACTCCGCCTTGTCCATGACAGAAAGCACAGGTTTCAGTTCCTGCGGTTGCATCAGCTTTTGTGCCAGCAAAAACAGCACCTTGCTGAGTCATGTGGTTATGAGTGCTGGTATCTGAATGGCAGTTGCTACACACAGCGGCAATCGGGCTGGTAAAAGTGCCGTTATCGAGGGCAAGGGGTTGTACCGCTGAATTTAAAGGAAGGGTGACGGTAGATATTCCCGCAGAATCGTTAACATGGCATTGGGCACAGTTACCGATTTTCCCTGGGTAGTTTAGGTTTTCAAAACCCGCGAATTGGCTGGTGTGAATACCGTGGATCAGCTGCTTAAAGTCAAATGACGTGGTGGAAGGATTTGCCGCCGTCGTATCAGCCAGCATATTGGCGTTATGACATAGTTGACATTGACCACCGAGATCGTTGCGTGAGCCATGGATATTAAGCTTTTGATCGCCATGGCAATTACCGCAGCTTGCATTACTGACAACAGTGCGGCGACCCGTACTGCTTAATGCTGCCATATCAAAATAACTGTGGCTGGCTTTTATCACTAACACTTCCGCCAGTTCAGTCGTGCAATCAACGAGTACTTTGTCTTTGGCGCAGACTCGGCCTTGAATCGCGAGTCCGCCATTATCCGATTCAGTGCCTGCAGGCACAGTAAGACCCGAAATTGTATAGGTATAAATGCCATTTGAGCCTGACACGGGGGTGGATTCCGGCAGCTTGATTGAGCGGGCAGAGCGAGTGGCATAATCAAAACTGGTTCCCCAGTTAGCATATACCCTTAAATCATTGATGAATTTTAACTTATCGGCACTCTCGCTGTAGACGTAGCCTGTAGCTGGGTTCATCAATTTAACCGCGACTGTGACTGTACCATTGGCATCCATACTGGCGCTGGTGATGCTTGGGCTAAATTGTATCAGTGCCGCAGTTTTGTCTTCATCACTGTGAACGCTTGCGGTCCAGTCGGCATTATGGCACGCCACGCAGTTACTATTATCAACCTGCGCAGGGTGTCCTTCGCCTGCGGGAAAATTAATTTGTGTATGACAGGCGCCGCAGGCTTGCATGGTTGGGACTCTGTGCCAGTTTTGCTGCTCAGCTAACTCAGCCTTATCTACATGACAGGTTTGGCAATCACTGATGGGTTGCGGGAAACCAGTTAAATGTTTGCTGTGGATCATTTGCGGGAAAATATCCGCAGGGTTACTGACTTTTTTGCTGTTATGACAGGTGACGCAGGTTTCGATTTGATTATATTTACTGCCATGGAAAGCAAGATTGCTGTGGCAACTATTACAAGTTTCTATTGTGACTAAGTTGCGGGTGTAAGCGACATTATCCCCAGATGATTGCCAGTCATAATGTTGATTGGTAATAGGCAAGGGCGTGTTATCGGCAAGTTTATCGCCGCCGATTTTGACCACCATTCTTTGGGTCGCTTCTGGCATAAACGTCACCCCATTCATGCCATTAAACGGTGCGCTGAAGGTGTAGCTGTAGTGACCGTTTTTATGATCTGTGAGACTGCCTGGGCAAGTTGCCGCGCAGGTTTCAGCGGTAAAATGTTGCCATTCACTGCTATTTCCCGCGCCTGTATAACCTTGGGGAAGAAGCTGCGCTGCAATAAACGTTGCCGATGGGACACCAATTACGGCTTCATCATCTTGATTGCTCACTTGAAAATCCACTTGAGCAATGCCATCTGCCATCTCAACTTTATCGACCGTGACCTTTGGGCTAGTGATAGTTAACGCGGGCGGTTTTGCGGGTTCACCGGGATTACCATCTTGGCCGTTATCACCGCCACAGGCGCTTAATAGCGAGACTAAGGCCAGCATCAGACTGAATTTCGAGCTCATTTTTGCAAACTTGTTCATATTTCTATCCTTGGAATGCGCTGTCAGTGCCTAAGTTACATTTGGTAGCTTAAGGTCAAGCCTAAATAGTGAGCGTTGTAGTCGTGGCTCATATCCCCAAAGCTGAGTACGTTGGGAATCGTGTCCCAATTTGTGCCTTGGTTTTGCCAGTTAGCATCTTGATACTTTTCGAATAACCAATCGACGCGTAGCGACATACTGTCGGCAAACTTATATTTGGCGTAGGCATTAATATTGTGTTTGCGGGCATAAAAATCGCCATAGGGACTGGTGATGCCGTAGACGATCTCGGTATCACTCTGTCCATCGGAATAGCTGTAGTCCAAGCCAATGTTGAGGTGATTATCGAACAGGTTTTGATAACTAAAACCTGCCCCAATTAAAGTCGATTTTTCCTCGGCAGTGCTGTACCAATCGGGCGTTGAAAAGTGGTTGCTGCCTGCTTGATCTGAATCGCGCCAATCTTGGTTAACAAAGGCACTGAAATGAAGATCGTCACTCAGCGCATATTGGGCCGATACGTCATAACCTAGGTAGGACACTTGAGTAAGACCCACTTGGGTGTGGTGATAATCGTCATCGACACTGTGCAAGCTGGCGCCCAGCGAGAGGCCGATATCAGTTTGATAATCAGTGTGTAAGGTGACTTTTTGCCTTTTTCTGTCGGCGAGGTAGGATTTACGCAGCCAAGGGTTGCTTTGGCTTTGAGTGGTAGTGACTGGATCGTATTCACTGCCATCGCGCTCTAGTGCTTCTCCTTTTAACCATGCTGACCAAGCAGGGGAATAGCGATAGCTCAGTTTGGCAAACACGCCGGACTCATCGACGGATTGGCGGTCGAGTTCAGTGTAATCGTTTTCGTTACGGCTGTAGCCTGCTTCGGCATAGGCGGCTGAAGTAAAACGGTATTTGCCTTTAAGTTCAAGTTTTTTGGTTCGCTTATCATAAAGGCTATTTTGAGCAGAGCCTTGGTTAATACTGTCGGTGATGATTTGTGGGAAGTCTAATTTGGCCGTTTTGTTATCTCTGTCTTGATAGTTGTAGCTTGCCTGTACACTTAAATCTTGGGTGATCCGGCCCGAATATTTAAGGATCATTTCAATAATATCCACTTGGCCATCTAAGGTATCCGCAGGCAGGACAGGTGACGGGCCATTGATGGTGGCTGGAATAAAAGTGTCATCTTGGGTCATACGGCTAAAGCCTGCGTGCATTAGCACATTCTGACCATTCGCTCCCCCAGAGGCTTCTGCGGCAACGCGATAGGCTTTACTGTCGGGGTCGACTGCATTTTGACCTAAGTATGCCGCGCCAAAGGTGGGCGTGTAGGCGGATTGCCATTGCATGGCTTGGTGATCATTTTTATATTGGCTGACTTGGCTATTGATGCCAGCCTGCCAGCCCGTGCCATTAAAATAGACTCTGGCATCGATTTCATCGGTACTGTCATCAATAGGTTGGGCGAGCATAACGCTATTGGTGAGTATATTGGCGCTGGTCTTTTTGGCGCCGCTGCGGTCTTCATGTTGATAGTTTAATGATGCTTTGTAGTGACTGGTATTGTCGCTTTCGGGTGATATTTTTCCGGCATAGTAACCACCGATCATAAAGCGATCACGTTGAATACTTAAATCTTGGCCAACAAGGCTGCTCTGTAGCATAGGCATAGATTGTGTTGTGCCACCTGTTATCCAGTTATCGGGCAACAACATCTTATCTTGCGATGAGGTATAAGGGCTTTTGAGTTGATTATGGTTATAGTTAGCTAAGCCTCTATAACCTAAGTTGATTTGATAGTTCCCTGGCCTTCCTGTTGTGAGCTTGGCTGAGCCCGCATCAAAACCTAACTTATCCGCGACCAACTGAGTTTGATAACCTGACTGTGTTTTGTACAGCATATCCGCACCGACGGCGGCAACGAACCCATCGTTATCTGTCCCAGTGCGGTTACCGAAACGGCGGTCCTCGCCATCGTTGTATGCGAGGGTGGCTCTGACATCACCACTATGCCCTGTCTTAGGTTGGCATAGTTTGCAGCTCCATGCCTCTGTCTTAATGCCACTTCGATTCGCCTGTTGTAGCTCATAACCTTCGGCATGTGCTTGAGTCAAAACACCGCTTATCGCCCATGCGAGTAAAGTGAGGGATAAACAAGCACTAGGGTGAGACAATTTAGCTGTTCGCATGATCATTCCCTTGTTATCTCTGTAGCAATTTGCCAGAAGGATGGTTAGAACCATGCACTTGCCCGTGGCAATTCATACAGGAGTTACCTGAAGTGAAGGCATTGGCTTGATTGCCAAAGTAGGCATTGCTGCTATGACCATCCGAGGCGTGGCATTGTTGACACAACTGCGGCGGCTTACTGATCAGCATGGCGTCGTTCACGCTGCCATGGGGGTTGTGGCAATTAGCACAGTTGTCGGTGACGGGGGCATGTTCCCACAGTTTAGGGCCGCGTTTTTCGGCGTGGCAGCTATAGCAATTTTCGTTGACGCTCATTTGCTTCAAGCTTGAATCGTTCAAACTGCCGTGGGGATTATGGCAGTCACTACACACCATCTGTTGCCACTGTAATGGATGGGCTGAGCGTTTGTGCATATCAGCTTTTTGTTGGGTATGGCACTGGGTACAAATGGCGACTTCATTGGCTTTATCGCTGATAGGATCTTTGGCGGTATGAACTTGATGGCAACTTGCGCAGGCAACATCGGCGTTATCGTGGTGATTGCCTTTCCACGCGATACGTTGGCTGTCATTGTGGCAGCTCATACAAACACTGTTTTGCTTTTGCGCGGGAACAGGAGAGTTTTCGCCAAAGGTGATCATTGGCTCTTTGCCACCTTTGTTATGATTCCCTAACGGACCGTGGCAGGCCTCACACTGCAAATCGGCCATGGGCGAATCTTTCATATTGGGGTTGCCATGAACCCCATCAAATATCGCCATGACCACGGCACTTTTTTTGTGACACATCAGGCAAGTGTCAGCCCCTTTGGCGGAATACTTACCTTCGGCGAATTTTTTGTCTAATGTCGCGACAACGTCCTCTGGTTTTTTGTCATCCCAAGGCGTCGCCGCGGCCGAAATACTGACGATTGATAACAAAATACATAGCATAGCCTTAGCTATGCTTTTGAACTTTAGCCTTATTTCCATGTTCATCTTTTCCCGAGTGCATTTATATTTGTTATTTTGACGCTTTCGACATTACTAATTTAGCTTATTAAGCTTGGTTAATATTAGAACAAATGTGTGACAGGTGCTTAACATTCCTTGGTCTTTTCACTGTAAAGAGGGATGATTTTACTGGTGATATAGAGGAAGAGTGACCTTGATCACGTTTGCTTCGGTAGGGGATTTGTTCACAGCTTTTTGACTTCTGTCGATCGTATAACCGTCTTGGGCACTTGGGCGTGAATTTTTATTTTCAGTTGGCCGTTTATTCATTGGTATTTTTGTCACATAATACCCAACACAATTGAAAACTATTATCGTTACCAGTCAAAAATCTTGATCTAGGTAAAGTTATTAGGGTCATAGCTCAGTTACAATGGGCGCAGTTTTTCGAGCTGAACCTGTTGCAAGGTGGAATACGTAATGAAGTTAAGCGAACTCAGTCCCGGTGATCGCGGTATTATTTCTGAAGTGGGGCGTTTAGTGTTACCACAAACCGTGAAGCGTAAGTTGTTGTCCATGGGGATCACGCCAAATACGCGTTTTTCATTGATCCGATACGCACCTATGGGTTCTGGTCTCGAACTGGATATTCGTGGTAGTAAACTTTGTATGCGCAGAGATTTGGCAGACATCATTGAGGTGGAAAAGGCGAATGACTAAGCAGTTTCATTGCGTCACAGTCGGTAACCCGAATGCGGGTAAATCGACGCTCTTTAACGCGCTAACCGGCGCGAATCAACAAGTCGGTAACTGGTCTGGTGTGACGGTCGAGAAAAAGACTGGTCATTTCACCTTAAACGGTGCCGATGTCTATCTGACCGATTTACCGGGTATTTACGATCTTCTGCCTGCGGGCAATAGTTGCGATTGTTCACTCGATGAGCAAATTGCGCAGCAATATCTCGCCGAGCAACGTGTCGACGGCATTATCAATTTAGTCGATGCCACTAACATCGAACGTCATTTATATCTCACCGCCCAATTGCGTGAACTCGCGATCCCTATGGTGGTGGTGCTGAATAAAATTGATTCTGCAGTTAAACGCGGTATCAAAGTCGATTTAAAGAAAATGAGCAAAGAGCTGGGCTGCCCCGTGATTGGTGTGTGCTCACGCGATCCTGCCGATGTAGAAAAAGTGCAAGCGCAGGTACTCGATTTACTGCAAGGCCGAGTCTCTGAAGCACCATTAGTACTGCATTACGATGAACAAATTGAAGCTGGCGTGCAGTTGCTTTGTAGCAAAGACACGCAATTAAGCCGTGGCCGCGCCTTGGCTATGCTTGGCAATGGTTCAGGTTGTGGCAGTTGCCAAAATGCTGAGTTGCAGGATGAAGTGAATACCTGTACCCAGATTATCTCTTCGCAGGGCCATGATATTGAAGTGATGGTGGCTACCACGCGCTTTAATTTCGTTGAGAAAGTGTTTCAAGGTTCAGTGAAAGAGTCGGGATTCCTCACTCTTAGTGATAAATTAGATAAACTTGTATTGCATCCCGTGCTTGGCATTCCTGTGTTCTTGTTCGTGATGTATTTGATGTTTATGTTCAGCATCAATATTGGCAGCGCTTTTATCGATTTCTTCGATGTGTTTGCGGGTGCGTTGTTTGTCGACCACTTTGGCGCATTCTTGACGAACATGGGCTCTCCGGCTTGGTTGGTCACTATTCTCGCTGGTGGTGTTGGCCAAGGTATTCAAACCGTGACCACGTTTATTCCGGTGATCGCTGCTTTATTCCTCGGTTTGTCAGTCCTTGAAAGCTCTGGCTACATGGCCCGCGCTGCATTTGTAGTTGATGGGTTAATGCGCCGTATCGGTCTGCCCGGTAAAGCTTTCGTGCCTATGATTGTCGGCTTTGGTTGTTCTGTGCCAGCGATTATGGCGACGCGGACCTTAGGCAGTGAACGTGAGCGTATTGTCACGGGTATGATGGCGCCATTTATGTCCTGCGGTGCACGTCTGCCAGTATATGCGTTATTTGCCGCGGCTTTCTTCCCCGATTCTGGACAGAATTTAGTATTTTTGCTTTATGTAATTGGTATCTTTGCCGCTATCGGTACGGGTTTATTACTCAGAAGCACGCTGTTACCGGGTACCAGCAGCGCTGTGGTGATGGAACTGCCAAGCTATGAAATGCCAAAACTCAAAGCCGTAATGGTCCGTACAGGTAAACGCACTAAGAGCTTTATTTTAGGTGCGGGTAAAACCATTGTGCTGGTGGTGACGTTACTAAACTTTATCAATGCCATTGGTGTTGATGGCACTTTCGGCCATGAAGACAGCCAAGCATCTTTGCTGAGTGTCGCGAGCCAAAAAATCACGCCTATCTTCTCGCCTATGGGCATAGAGCAGGATAACTGGCCAGCAACGGTCGGAATTATCACAGGTATTTTTGCTAAAGAAGCGGTTGTTGGTACCTTAAACAGTTTGTACAGCACTGCTGCGCCCGCTGATGAAGAGCTGACACCCTTGAGTGAAAGCTTTAATGCGGCTCTGGCGACGATTCCTGCAAACTTGTTTGGAATTGATCTGGAAGATCCGCTGAAGTTGTCGGTTGGTGATTTGACTAATAAAGAAGCGATAGCGGAAGAGCAAGGCGTCGCGACATCGACCTTCGGTGCTCTGCAAGCTGGTTTCAGTGGTAAAATTGCGGCGTTCTCTTACTTGCTGTTTATCTTGCTGTATACCCCTTGTGTTGCGGCGATGGGCGCTTTAGTGCATGAGTTTGGTTCCCGTTGGGCGACATTTGCGGCAACGTGGACTTTCTCACTGGCCTATGGTTCAGCGACGGTGGTCTATCAAGCGGCAACCTTTACGCAGCATCCTGTGCAATCGAGTCTGTGGATTGGCTTCTTCCTGTTTGCGTTAGTGGCCTTTTATCAGTGGCTGAAACGTAAGGGCAGAAGAACCCAGCAGATCATTCCGGGGATCCGCATCATTACCGAGTAAGATTTACTGAGTCAACATGACTGAGTAATAAATGTCAGCTTAGTTAGGTCAAAGATAAAAGCAGCTTTCATGGCTGCTTTTATTGTTTTACTATCGCGGCTATAACCCAGCCGGTCAAAAACCATAGTTTTTAGCACTAGGCATTGTAACTAGTAGTGATCTGTAGGATCATGCTGGTTTTCTTAAAATTGCCATTGTTCGCAAAGAGGAATTCCATGAGTCATGTGGACACTGAAGTACGTCCGAGTAACTTTATTCGTAATATCATAGATGAAGATTTACAAAGCGGTAAGCACACGAGTGTACAGACTCGTTTCCCGCCGGAACCGAATGGCTATCTTCATATTGGTCATGCTAAATCTATCTGCTTAAATTTTGGGATAGCGCGAGACTATAATGGTCTGTGTAATTTACGTTTTGACGATACTAATCCTGAAAAAGAAGACATTGATTATGTTAATTCTATTCAGGCGGATGTGCGTTGGCTTGGATTCCAGTGGGATGGCGATGTACGCTATTCATCAAACTATTTTGATCAGTTACATCAATATGCAGTTGAACTGATCAACAAAGGTTTGGCTTATGTGTGTTTCTTGAATGCTGATGAAACTCGCGAATACCGTGGCACGTTAAAAGAGCCAGGTAAAAACAGTCCTTTCCGCGACACATCAGTCGAAGAGAACCTCGCCTTATTCGCTAAGATGCGCGACGGTGGTTTTAAAGAAGGTGAGTGTGCGCTGCGTGCAAAAATTGATATGGCGTCGCCATTCATGTGTATGCGCGATCCTATCATCTACCGTATTCGTTTTGCCCATCACCACCAAACGGGTGACAAGTGGTGCATTTACCCAATGTACGACTTTACCCACTGTATTTCTGATGCGTTAGAACATATTACCCACTCTTTATGTACTTTAGAGTTCCAAGACAACCGTCGTTTATACGACTGGGTGTTGGATAATTTGAATGATTTTCAAGCGCCGAATCGTACTCGTCAATACGAGTTTTCACGCTTAAATCTTGAATATACCTTAATGTCTAAGCGTAAGCTAAACGACCTTGTGACTCGCAAATTAGTGTCAGGTTGGGACGACCCACGTATGCCAACGATTGCTGGTCTACGTCGCCGTGGTTACACGCCTGCGTCAATTCGCGAGTTTTGCCAACGTATCGGCGTGACTAAGCAAGAGAATATGATTGAAGTTGGCATGTTAGATGCGTGTATTCGTGAAGAACTGAACGAACATGCACCGCGTGCGATGGCCGTATTACGTCCATTGAAAGTGATCATTGAAAACTATGCTGAAAGTGAACTTGAGTACATTCAAGCGGCCGCTCATCCAAATGATGAGAGAATGGGGACGCGTGAATTAGCCTTTGGCCGTGAAATATTGATTGATGTGGCTGACTTTAGAGAAGAAGCCAACAAACAATACAAACGTTTGGTAGCAGGTAAGGAAGTGCGTTTACGTAATGCCTATGTGATTAAAGCTGAGCGTTGTGACAAAGACAGCGAAGGCAATATCACGACGGTTTACTGCACTTATGATCCTGAAACCTTAGGTAAAAATCCTGCTGATGGCCGTAAAGTTAAAGGTGTGATCCATTGGGTTGAGGCATCTACTGCTAAACCAGCTGAATTCCGTCTCTATCAGCGTTTATTTACCGATCCTAATCCTGCTGCGGCAGAGACTGTGGACGAAGTATTAAACCCTGAATCCTTAGTGGTAGTGCACGGTTTTGCTGAAGCAAGCCTAGTGAATGCGCCAGCAGAAAAAGCTTATCAGTTTGAGCGTGAAGGTTATTTCTGTGCTGACAGCAAAGATTCGTCAGCGGATAATTTAGTGTTTAACTTAACTGTAGCGCTGCGTGATTCTTTCGAATGATTTAATAGAATTAGCTTGATTGAATTGGTTTGATGAAATGAGTCAAACAGTTCAACTCAACGAAGCTAACTTGAATTAAGCTAAGTTGTTCTGATCATTAATCAGACCCAAAAAAGAAGGCCTTTAGGCCTTCTTTTTTATTTTATGAATCAGCGATAAAGCTATTGGCTGGTGTGAGTTACAGTTAATTTGAGTTGTTATTGATACATAGGACCAAAGCCTAGGCTCCATAAGATAACGCTGGTTGCCATTAGCCCCACTAACAGCACTAAACCTGCGGTCACCATAGAACTGGCGTAGATAAAGCCTTTCTCTTCAGGGATATTCATAATGATCGGCACACCCGCGTACAGTAAGTACACTGAGTAAGCCAAACCAATCAATCCCACTATCATGATAAACCACAGCACTGGATACAACGCAGCTAAACCGACCATGAACAATGGCGTAGCGGTATAGGACGCGAGTTCTAACGCTTGGATGTAGGTTGGGTTTGCATCGAAGGTTTTTGCCATCCAATAGGCCAAATAGGCGAGGGCAAATACGCCCGCAATCAGACCTAAATACATGCCAGCTGACATAAACATGGCGCTTTGAGGTGTGAGGTAAATCGGATCGCCAGCGCCTGGGTTCCAGCCAATATAAGCCGTAGCAATATAACTGCAAATTGCAGGGATTAAGGCGATCAGTACCACATGACTTAAGCTACTTTTTAGTGCCTCATGGTTTTTTTCAATTGTGTGCCACTCTTGTTTAGGATGAGTGTATAGCCCCATTAAGTGATTCAATATCATTATAATTATCCTTGTTCAGCATTGATGAATGGCTCGCCAAACGTCAGACGAGCTGATAACAGCTCCACAATCGAGGTTAAAATGGTGTCCTGTCCCTTTAACTGCCGATTGGTGACACATACAGAAGTGAGAAGCTGTGTGATCAGGATCTCAGTTCTTTAGAGTGTAGGTTATTTATTGAACAAAAAGTTCTGCGCGTCAAGTTTACTGAAGCCTAATGCTATAGCTTATGAGTAAATATGCGTAAAATAGCGCGATATTCAGAATGATATTGAGTGAGTCCATGCAGCAACTTCTTGCCCCCATCCACGCGTTTCTTCGCTGTGAAACACCGCAAACTTGGATTGATGTCGCGATAAAATCAGATTCCTTGGATGAGTTGCTGATCGATCATTGTAACTGTGAGTTAAAAGCGGCCCAGACGGCGATATTTTTGCTACGAAAATATGCGTTAGATAAAGACAGTGGTCGAGCTCTGTTGGCGTGGGCGAAACCCTATGAAGAGTTTATCTATTCGCAAGACCACGATGTGGTAAGTTTTCTCGCGCGCGATGTGAAAAAGAATGAGCTGGTGGCCGAACTTATGCCTAAGCCAAACTTTAAGTTTGCCGCTAATTTGGTTTCACCTTTAATCCGCTTGATTAAAGAAGAGTTTCATCATTTTGAACAAGTATTGGAATTGATGCACAAACGCGGTATCGAATACCGTAATATTCGCGCAGGCCGATATGCCAAGGGCATGATGAGTTATGTGACCACCCATGAGAAAGATATCCTGCGGGATAAGTTGATTGTGGGGGCGTATATTGAGGCGCGTTCGTGCGAGCGTTTTGCTAAGTTGGCGCCCTATTTAGACGGTGAGCTGGGTAAGTTTTATGTGTCACTGCTGCGCTCTGAAGCCCGCCACTATCAAGATTATCTTGCGTTAGCTCAGTTAGTTTCACCTGAAGATATTCGCGAGCGTGTAACGTATTTTGGCGAGTTAGAGGCTGAGTTGATTCTGGCGCAGGATGAAGAGTTTCGTTTCCACAGTGGATCGCCGCTAGCAAATTGATTTGAAGCACCTTCTTTTTTAAAATTGATGAATTAAGTCGATATAGCTAAAACGATTAACGGTTCGCTCGAACCGTTAATATGAAGCCTCTTTAAGCTGAAACAAGGCTAATAAAAGCAAGCTAATTTAAGTTGTTTGCTCGAAGGGTAAGGACTGCAAATTAATCCCTTCGGCGCTCACGCTCAGAACACTGCCTTGCTCATACCAGTCACCAACCACAATACGTTGACAGCCATTGGCAAGTTGATGAATGGCGGGTCTGTGGGTATGACCGTGGATCATATTTTTGGTGTGGGTCTTGGCAAATAACGCATCGACCGCATTGGGCTCTACATCCATGATGGTATAGCTTTTTTGTTGATTGCTACTTTTGCTATTGCTGCGAATTTTATCGGCAATACCCTGACGGTTTTTCTTGGATAAACAACCATAAAGCCATCGCGCCAGCGATAAACTGCGGAGTTTTCGAAAGCGTTGGTAGGCTTTATCTAAAGTGCACAAGCTGTCGCCGTGTAAGATAACCGTGTATTCGCCGTATAAATTCAGGCACGTCACTTCGGGTAAGATTTGCATTCCTGCGGCGCGCGCATACTGCTTGCCTAACATAAAGTCACGGTTGCCGTGGATGAAATACACCGGCAGCTTTTGCGATACTTGCTTGAGTTTTTCGGCGAGTTCGAGGGCAAAAGGCAAGGCAATATCATCGCCAACCCAGACTTCAAACAAATCACCTAGGATATAAAGGGCGTCGGCATCATCGAGTTCAGTGTCGAGGAAACGAGTGAACGCTTGGGTGATATCAAGACGATCTGCACTTAGGTGCAGATCGCCTATAAATAAAGTTCGCATTCGCAGGGATTATGCCGCAACGCTGACTTTTTCGATCACTACAGCTTCTAATGGTACATCTTGATGCATACCACGGTTACCTGTACTAACTGCTTTGATTTTTTCGATAATATCCATGCCTTCAACAACTTCGCCGAATACGCAGTAGCCCCAGCCCTGTGAGGTTTCTGATTTAAAATCGAGGAAAGTGTTGTCGTTCACGTTAATGAAGAACTGCGCAGTGGCTGAATGAGGATCAGAAGTACGCGCCATAGCGACAGTACCAGTACGGTTTGATAAACCGTTATTGGCTTCGTTCTTTACTGGATCGTTACAACGTTTTTGGCTCATGTCTTCGTTGAAGCCACCACCTTGGATCATGAAACCGTCAATCACACGGTGGAAGATAGTGCCATCGAAGAAACCTTCGTCAACATATTTCATGAAGTTTGCTACTGTTAACGGCGCTTTTTCAGCGTTCAGTTGCAGTTTAATGTCGCCCAAATTGGTGTGTAATGTGATCATGTTTTCATACTCTCTGTAAATAGTGGCGCGATTCTAACTTATCTCGGATTGCGCGCAAAGTGCAGTATTCAAAACCTGTCAGGCCGTGATAGACTGACTCCTTGATTTTACACCTGAATGTATCATTGAAGAGAATATCGATGTTGAAGATTTACAACAGTATTACCCGCCAAAAACAGGAATTTAAGCCGATTACTCCCGGAAAAATCGGGATGTACGTGTGTGGTGTGACCATATACGATCTCTGTCATATTGGTCATGGCCGTACTTTTGTTTCCTTTGACATGATAGTGCGCTACCTGCGTTACGCGGGTTATGAAGTGAATTTTCAGCGCAATATTACCGACGTTGATGACAAAATTATCAAGCGTGCTAACGAGAATAACGAAAGCTGCGAGGCCTTAACCGAGCGTCTGATCGGTGAAATGCATCAAGACTTCGATGCCTTGAATATGTTGCGTCCCGACTTTGAACCGCGCGCAACCCTGCATATTGCCGAAATCATCGACATGGTTGAGTTATTACTCGCCCGTGGCCATGCCTATGTGGCGAGCGATGGTGATGTGCTTTTCAGCGTGGCTTCCTACCCTGATTACGGCCGTTTATCAGGCCAGAATTTAGATCAACTGCAAGCAGGTGCTCGGGTAGAAGTGGACGAAACAAAACAAAATCCAATGGATTTTGTTTTGTGGAAAATGTCTAAACCTGGCGAACCGACGTGGGAATCACCATGGGGACCGGGTCGTCCTGGCTGGCATATCGAATGTTCTGCCATGAACAGCAAGCATTTAGGTCTGCATTTTGATATTCATGGCGGCGGCTCTGACTTACAGTTCCCGCACCATGAGAACGAAATCGCCCAGTCTTGCTGTGCCCATGACACGCCATACGTGAACTATTGGATGCACACTGGCATGGTGATGGTTGACCGTGAAAAAATGTCTAAGTCGTTAGGCAATTTCTTCACTATTCGTGATGTACTTGGTCACTATGATGCTGAAACTGTGCGTTATTTCCTGTTATCTGGCCATTACCGTAGCCAACTGAACTATTCAGAAGATAACTTGAAACAAGCTCGCTCAGCTTTAGAGCGTTTATATACCGCCATTAAAGATGTCGACTTGACTGTCGCTGCGGCGCCAGCAGAAGAGTTTGTCGCGAAATTTAAAGCGGCGATGGATGATGACTTTAATACACCTGAAGCCTATTCAGTCCTGTTTGACATGGTACGTGAGATCAATCGCTTAAAACTGACCGATATGGCACAGGCATCGGCATTAGCAGTCTCCTTGAAGCAATTAGCGGATGTGTTAGGCCTATTAAGCCAAGAGCCTGAAGCTTTCTTCCAAGGCGGCGGTAGTGATGATGAAGTGGCTGAAATCGAAGCTTTAATCGTTGAACGTAACCGTGCTCGTACTGAAAAGGACTGGGCTGCTGCGGATGTGGCGCGTAACCGTTTGAATGAGTTAGGCGTTGAGCTCGAAGATGGCCCAAGTGGCACCACTTGGCGCAAGAAATAAGCTTAGTTAGTTATTTTCTCTCATCTAGATGAAATCTTCAGCCATAAAAAAACCTGCATTATGCAGGTTTTTTTATGCTTGCTAGAAGCTAGAAGCTAGAAGCTAGAAGCTAGAAGCTAGAAGCTAGAAGCTAGAAGCTAGTCGTGATATTGCTCGGCAGCGTATAAGGTGTTTTCTAATAGACTCGCAATCGTCATCGGCCCAACACCGCCGGGGACTGGAGTGATAAAGCTGGCATTTAGCGCCGCAACGTCATATTGCACATCGCCGACTAAGGTGCCGTTATCTAAACGGTTAATGCCTACGTCAATGACGATAGCGCCAGGCTTGATCCACTCACCAGGAATGAAGCCGGGTTTACCGACTGCGACAACCACGAGATCTGCGATACGAATTTTTTGCTCAAGATTCTTAGTGAAACGGTGGCAAGTGGTCGTAGTGCAACCCGCCAACAGTAATTCTAACGTCATAGGACGACCTACAATATTAGACGCACCAACCACGACAGCATCTAAACCATAAGTATCAACGCCGGTGGATTTGATGAGTGTCATTATGCCCATCGGCGTGCAAGAGCGCAGCACCGGAATACGCTGCGCTAAGCGGCCAACGTTATACGGGTGAAATCCATCGACATCTTTATCTGGGCGAATACGTTCGATGACTTTTGAATCTTCGATATGGGCGGGTAGTGGCAGTTGCACTAAAATGCCATCGATGGTCGGATCATCATTCAGACTATCAATAAGGCTCAGCAACTCATCTTCACTGCAACTTGTTTCTAAATCGTATGAACGAGAAATAAATCCAACTTCTTCACAGGCCTTACGTTTGCTTCCAACATAAACCTGTGATGCCGGATCGGCTCCCACTAATACTACGGCTAAACCCGGAATGCGCTGTCCAGCCTCTTTGCGGGCGGTGACTTTTTCGCTGAGCTTAGTGCGGATGGATTGAGCAATCGCCTTGCCGTCGATTATTTGGGCTGTCATGGGTGTAGGATATCCTTTATATGGGCGATGGTTAAAACAGTAGTTAACACAGAGATTGGCAATCGCGGCTATTTTAACAGGGCACAGCTACTGTGTCATGGTTAAAGCCGTCGCCAAATGGATAAAAAAACCGGATTAGCCTGATAATTCAGCACCTAGAGTCAATCAATAAAAAAATCGTTGACGGTTGTAAAGTGAGGGGATAAGATGCGCTCCGTTCTCAGGCAGATGTGTTCATCTAGCACTGAAAATGTTATGTAAGACCTTCGGTGATTAGCGCAGCCCGGTAGCGCATCTGGTTTGGGACCAGAGGGTCAGAGGTTCGAATCCTCTATCACCGACCACTTTATTATTGTTTGCTTCAATGAATTTGAAGATAATTTGAACTCAAATAAGCGAATGGTAGGGTTAGCTAAGTGCTTTCCAAAATCGGTTAGGATACAGAAAGTTCTGTAAACCATGCGCCCGTAGCTCAGTTGGATAGAGCACCCGCCTTCTAAGCGGGTGGTCGCAGGTTCGAATCCTGCCGGGCGTACCAGTTTCAGTGGTGATTGTAGCTCAGTTGGTAGAGTCCCGGATTGTGATTCCGGTTGTCGTGGGTTCGAGCCCCATCAGTCACCCCATTTATTAGTACTTTGAGTACAAATTAAAAAAAGCGACCTTGTGTCGCTTTTTTTATACCCCAGATTCGGCTGTTGAGGCTCGACTCTGCAGAAAACGGTGGCTATAATGTCGCGTCTTGATAGATATCAACTATGAGCGACCTGTGCCTAAAGCCAGTAGTGGTGGGCATTGTAGTCAAATTTAATGATCAAGAAACGAATACCTGAATAGTTGATGAATCGGCTATTACAAAGGACGTTAGACAAATTTCGAGGTAAAACAATGCAAGTTTCTGTTGAAGCAACCCAAGGCCTAGAGCGTCGCCTGACCATTTCTGTTCCTGCTGAACAAATTGAAAAGCTGGTTAAAGACAGTTTACAACGTGAAGCTAAGCGTGCTCGTATCCCAGGTTTCCGTCCTGGTAAAGTGCCTATTACTGTGATTAACAAACGTTACGGCGCAGCGATTCGTCAAGACATCATGGGTGAAGTGATGCAACGTAACTTCATCGAAGCAATTATTGCTGAGAAGTTAAACCCAGCCGGTGCACCGACGTTTGTTCCTGGTTCTACTGATGGCGAAAAGTTCGAATTTATCGCTACCTTTGAAATCTATCCAGAAGTTGAGCTGAAAGGCTTAGATGCAATCGAAGTCGAACAACCAAAAGCTGAAGTGACTGACGCTGACGTTGACACTATGATTGAAACCCTACGTAAACAACACGCGACTTTCGCTGCTGTTGAACGTGAAGCTGCCGATGGCGACAAAGTGAAAATGAACTTTGTTGGCTCAGTTGATGGTGAAGAATTTGAAGGCGGCAAAGCTGACGATTTCGAACTGCAATTAGGCAGCGGCCGTATGATCCCTGGTTTTGAAGCGGGTATTTTAGGTCACAAAGCGGGTGAAGAATTTGTTATCGACGTGAACTTCCCAGAAGAATATCACGCTGAAAACCTGAAAGGTAAAGCCGCTAAGTTCGCGATTACGCTGACTGAAGTTCAAGCAGCTAACCTGCCAGAAGTAAACAATGAGTTTGCTGCTCTGTTCGGTATCAGCGAAGGTGGCTTAGAAGCCCTTAAAGCTGAAATCCGTAAAAACATGAACCGTGAACTTGAGCAAGCGTTAAAAGCTAACGTGAAAGAGCAAGTGATCAACGGTCTGTTAGCGAACAACGACATCACTTTGCCAAAAGCACTGATCGATGGCGAAGTTAACGTATTGCGTCAACAAGCAATGCAACGTTTTGGCAATCAAACGGCAAACATGCCTGAACTGCCAGCGGAATTGTTCACTGAACAAGCTGCACGTCGCGTTAAAATCGGTCTGTTATTAGGCGAAGTCATCAAGACTAACGAACTGAAAGCAGAAGACGAACGCGTACAAGGCTTGATCGCTTCTATGGCTTCTGCCTACGAAGATCCAAGTGAAGTTGTTGCTTATTACAACAGCAACAAAGAGCTGATGCAAAACATGCGCAACGTTGCTTTAGAAGAGCAAGCAGTTGAAGCACTGTTGAAATCTGCCAAAGTGACCGAAAAAGAAGTCGCTTTTGAAGAATTTATGAACAAGGCTACTGGTCGCGCATAAGCTAAGCTTGACTTGATTAGCTGTTCGCCATTTATAATGGCTCGTATGAGGCTCCTCATGCGAGCCATTTTTATTTAGGGAAGTGAATAATGCATAATGCGTCAGACATACAAAGTGCTTTAGTGCCTATGGTGATCGAACAGACTGCTAAGGGTGAACGCTCATACGATATTTATTCTCGTTTGTTGAAAGAGCGGATTATCTTTTTGGTAGGTCAAGTTGAAGAACACATGGCAAACCTTATCGTGGCGCAACTATTATTCTTAGAATCAGAAAGCCCAGATAAAGATATCTTTTTATACATTAACTCTCCAGGTGGCTCAGTCACCGCAGGCATGGCGATTTATGATACCATGCAGTTTATCAAACCGAATGTTAGCACTGTCTGTATCGGCCAAGCGGCCAGCATGGGCGCTTTCTTATTAGCCGGTGGTGAGAAGGGCAAACGTCACTGTTTACCAAACTCTCGCGTGATGATCCATCAACCACTGGGTGGTTTCCAAGGTCAAGCTTCTGACATCGCTATCCATGCCAAAGAAATCTTAGGCATTAAGAATAAGCTTAACCAAATGTTAGCCGAGCACACTGGCCAACCGCTCGAAGTGGTTGAACGCGATACCGATCGTGACAACTTCATGAGCGCGACTCAAGCCGTCGAATATGGCTTAGTTGACTCTGTGATGACGAAACGCGGCTGATTTTTGCTTTTGACTGAGCTATGCTCTGTAAAGGTTAAGCAAATTTAAGACAGGCAGTAGAGCAGACTGCAAATGAGGTAATTAATGGGCGACAACAAAAATAATGGTGACAGCGGTAAATTGCTGTACTGCTCTTTTTGCGGAAAGAGCCAGCATGAAGTCAGAAAACTCATTGCTGGCCCATCAGTGTATGTATGCGACGAATGTGTTGAGTTATGTAACGACATCATTCGCGAAGAGATTAAAGAAATCTCTCCAAAGCGCGATAGCGATAAGTTACCGACACCACATGAGTTGCGTGCACATTTAGACGATTATGTGATTGGCCAAGACAGAGCAAAGAAAGTGCTGTCTGTGGCAGTGTATAACCACTATAAGCGTTTGAAAAATGCATCGCCTAAAGATGGTATCGAGCTGGGTAAGAGTAACATTTTACTTATCGGTCCAACGGGTAGCGGTAAGACGCTATTGGCTGAAACCCTTGCGCGCTCACTCAATGTACCTTTCACTATGGCCGATGCCACGACACTGACTGAAGCGGGTTATGTGGGTGAAGACGTTGAAAACATCATTCAAAAGTTGCTGCAAAAGTGCGACTACGATGTAGAGAAAGCGCAGCGTGGTATCGTTTATATCGATGAAATCGATAAAATTAGCCGTAAGTCAGACAATCCATCGATCACCCGTGACGTATCGGGTGAGGGCGTGCAGCAAGCGCTGCTTAAGCTGATTGAAGGTACTGTTGCCGCGGTTCCACCACAAGGTGGCCGTAAGCATCCACAGCAAGAATTCTTACAAGTCGATACTTCTAAGATCCTGTTTATCTGTGGCGGTGCGTTTGCAGGGCTTGAGAAAGTGATTGAGCAACGTGCACACGTTGGTTCGGGTATCGGTTTCGGTGCTCAGGTAAAAGGCGAAAAAGAGAAGGCGACGATTTCTGAAACCTTAACTCAAGTTGAACCTGGCGATTTGGTCAAATATGGCTTAATTCCTGAGTTTATCGGCCGTTTGCCTGTGGTTGCGACTCTGACTGAGCTGGATGAAGAAGCCCTAGTGCAAATTTTATCTCAACCTAAAAATGCCCTGACTAAACAGTACAGCGCGTTATTTGAGATGGAAGGCGTTGAGCTTGAGTTCCGCGAAGATGCACTTAAAGCGATAGCACACAAGGCGATGTCACGTAAGACAGGTGCACGTGGTTTACGCTCAATCGTTGAAAGTATTCTACTGGATACTATGTACGATATTCCTTCAGTCGATGGTGTAGTGAAGGCCGTTGTCGATGAATCAGTCGTGAAAGGTGAATCTGCACCTATCCTGATTTATGAGCACAATGAAGCCCAAGCAGCCTCTGGCGAGCAATAATTGTACTGATTGCTAATAAACTGAAAAACAAGGAGTCCAATGGACTCCTTTTTTCGTATTAGCCATTGAAACTCAATAAAGCGTCCCAATATACTCCAGTATTAATCCATTTCACCAAAACGGAATCGAACTATGACCCAAGAGCGTGAAGCGCATATCGAACTCCCCGTGCTGCCACTGCGAGATGTGGTGGTCTATCCCCATATGGTAATTCCGTTATTTGTCGGACGAGAAAAATCTATTCGATGTCTCGAAACCGCAATGGCGCAGGATAAGCAAATTATTTTAGTGGCGCAGCGTGATGCCGAACTCGATGAACCATCAAAAGATGACATCTTCGAAGTTGGTACGGTTGCCTCTATTTTACAGTTACTTAAGCTGCCAGACGGCACAGTCAAAGTGCTGGTTGAAGGCGGTCGTCGCGCCCGTATTACCCGTTACACCCAAGAAACAGAATTCTTTGTGGCTAAGGCTGAGTATCTGGAATCAGAACCGCTGGAAGACAAAGAAGAAGAAGTGTTAGTGCGCAGTGCTATTGGTCAGTTTGAAGGTTATATCAAGCTGAACAAAAAGATCCCGCCAGAAGTTTTGACCTCTTTATCGGGTATCGATGAAGCGGCGCGTCTGGCAGATACTATGGCTGCACACATGCCACTTAAGCTTGAAGATAAGCAATCTGTGCTTGAGATGATCAATGTTGGCGAGCGTCTGGAATATTTAATGGCGATGATGGAATCGGAGATCGACCTATTGCAGGTTGAGAAACGTATCCGTACCCGCGTTAAAAAACAGATGGAAAAAAGTCAGCGTGAGTACTATCTGAACGAACAGATGAAAGCCATCCAGAAAGAACTGGGTGACTTAGACGAAGGCCATGACGAGTTTGAAGCCTTAAATCGTAAGATTGAAGAGGCCAATATGCCCGCCGAGGCGAAAGAAAAAGCCCTGGCTGAGCTTAACAAGCTACGTATGATGTCGCCAATGTCGGCAGAAGCCACAGTTGTTCGCAGCTATGTGGATTGGATGACGTCAGTGCCTTGGAGCCAACGCTCTAAAATCAAACGTGATTTAGCGAAAGCCCAAGAAGTGCTCGATACCGATCATTTTGGTCTGGAAAAAGTTAAAGAACGTATCTTGGAATATTTGGCAGTCCAAAGCCGAGTGCGTCAGCTTAAAGGACCAATCCTGTGTCTCGTTGGACCTCCAGGTGTGGGTAAAACTTCCTTGGGTCAATCGATCGCTAAGGCGACCGGTCGTAAGTATGTGCGTGTTGCTTTAGGCGGCGTGCGTGATGAAGCGGAAATCCGTGGTCATCGCCGTACTTATATTGGTTCTATGCCAGGTAAAGTCATTCAAAAAATGGCTAAGGTGGGCGTGAAAAACCCATTATTCTTGCTCGATGAAATCGACAAGATGAGTTCAGATATGCGCGGCGATCCAGCTTCTGCTTTATTAGAAGTGTTAGATCCTGAGCAAAATGCGACCTTTAACGATCATTACCTCGAAGTTGATTACGACTTATCCGATGTGATGTTTGTTGCTACGTCTAACTCTATGGACATTCCTGGGCCACTACTGGACCGTATGGAAGTGATCCGTTTGTCGGGTTACACCGAAGACGAGAAGCTGAATATTGCTAAGCAACATTTGCTGAATAAGCAAATTGAGCGCAACGGCTTAAAAGCGGCTGAAATTAAAGTAGAGGATAGCGCTATCGTTGGCATTATCCGCTATTACACCCGTGAAGCGGGCGTGCGTTCGCTTGAGCGTGAATTGTCTAAGATTTGCCGTAAAGTCGTGAAAATGATTTTGCTCGATAAATCAGTAAAATCTGTCACTGTGAATCAAGAGAATCTTAAGTCATTCCTTGGCGTGCAGCGCTTCGATTACGGCAAAGCCGAGTCGAAGAACCAAATCGGTCAAGTGACAGGCTTAGCGTGGACACAAGTAGGCGGTGATCTGCTAACGATTGAAGCAACGTCAGTGCCTGGTAAAGGTAAATTAACTTATACCGGTTCCCTTGGCGACGTGATGCAAGAGTCGATTCAAGCGGCTATGACCGTTGTTCGCGCCCGTGCGGAACAATTAGGCATCAATGCGGATTTCTACGAGAAGCGTGATATCCATGTGCATGTGCCAGAAGGTGCAACGCCAAAAGATGGTCCATCGGCCGGTGCGGCTATGTGTACCGCTTTAGTATCCAGCTTAACGGGTAACCCAGTGCGTAGCGACGTGGCCATGACAGGTGAAATAACCTTACGTGGTGAAGTGTTACCTATCGGTGGTTTAAAAGAAAAACTGCTGGCAGCACACCGCGGCGGCATAAAATTGGTGCTTATTCCAAAAGAAAACGAGCGTGATCTGGAAGAAATTCCTGCCAATGTGATTGCCGATTTAGAAATTCGTCCCGTGCGTTGGGTCGATGAAGTGTTAAAACTGGCCCTAGAAAGACCGGTTGAAGGCTTCGAAGTGGTTAAAAACTTGGCATAACGCAAGAAATTGCGCTATCACGTTAAAAAAAATGAAAAAAGGGGCTTAACAAAGCGTAGACCTGTGGTAGCCTAGGTCTGTGGAGAGCCAGCTGCTCCAAGCCCTTGGCGCAACTGGCTTTGAGCTGTATCCAGTTTTATTTCTTTGGTTTTCGAACTCAGCTTGAACTTTGAATTCAAGCTTGTTATAAAAGCCTCCGCAGACCGCTCTAGAGACGGATTTGGTTGCGGCGCAAAAAAATTACATTCAAGGGGATGACATGAACAAATCTGAACTAATCGAGAAAATCGCATCTGGTGCTGACATTTCTAAAGCCGCTGCCGGCCGTGCACTGGATTCTTTTATCGCTGCTGTGACCGAAGGTCTGAAAGAAGGTGATAAAATTTCTCTTGTTGGTTTTGGTACTTTTGAAGTGCGTGAACGCGCTGAGCGTACTGGTCGCAACCCACAAACGGGTGAAGAAATCAAAATCGCAGCAGCTAAAATTCCAGCATTCAAAGCTGGTAAAGCACTGAAAGACGCTGTTAATTAATCATTAATATCGTAGCCTTTGTAAGGCATTCGTAATGACAAGCACTGTTTATCAGTGCTTTTTACGAATTGAAAGTAATGGAATATGAAGCTTAATTTCTACCATTACTCGGGGTTTTAGAATTTACCAGTGGTAGCGTCTGAATATTCCCCATAAATTACAGAAAGGCGCATCTCAAACTGATGCGCCTTTTTATTTTGTTAATCGCAACAAGCGAGAAATCTGATGTTAGAAAAGATCCGCGATGGTTCGCAAGGCGTGATTGCTAAAGGCATTCTCGTACTTGTGATTTTATCTTTTGCATTTGCAGGAGTCAGCAGTTACTTAGGTTCTACAACTGATGTGCCAGCAGCAGAAGTGAACGGTGACATAATCACTAAAGCCGAGCTTGAGCAGGCTTACCAAAGCGAGCGCTCTCGTATGGAGCAACAGCTAGGTGAGATGTTTGCTGCGTTATCTGCTGACGAAAAATATCTACAAAGTATTAAGCAGAGCGTATTAGAGCGCTTAGTGGCTGACAAACTGATTGATCAAGCGGCTAAGGCTATGGGGTTGCGTGTATCTGACGAACAGATCATTGCAGCCGTGAAAACTGAACCTGCATTCCAAACCGATGGCAAATTTGATAACGATCGTTATCAAGCGATTCTACGTCAGTTAGGTTATCAACCACAGGCGTTCAGAGACATGATGCGTGTCGATATGACCCGTCGTCAGTTAACGGCAGCGCTAGTTGGTACTGAATTTGTGTTAGCTGGCGAAGCTAAGCAGTTAGCTGAGTTACAAGGCCAAACTCGCGATGTGCGTTATTTAGTCGTTGATTCTGCGCCATTCTTAGCGACAGCGGTTGTGACTGACGAGCAAGTGAAAAACTATTATGACGCAAACCAAGGGCAGTTTATGAGCCCTGAAATGGTGAGCTTAGAATATGTTGAGCTGAATGCGGCTGATTTTGCTAAAAATAACCCAGTTTCAGACGAAGAAGCGCAAGCTTATTACGAAGAACATAAAGCGCAATACGTGTCTAATGAGAAGCGTCTTGCCACACACATTCTGGTTATGCCAGGTAGCGATGAAGCGGCTGCAAAAGCCAAGGCTGAAGATTTAGCTAAGCAATTAGACAGCGGTGCCGATTTTGCTGATCTGGCTAAAGCGAACTCTGACGATACCTTGAGTGCAGAGCAGGGCGGTAAACTGGATTGGTTTGAACCAGGTGTGATGGACCCCGCTTTCGATGCTGCATTATTTGCATTGAACAAAGGCCAACATTCTGCGGTGGTTAAAACTGACTTTGGTTTCCACATTATCAAGCTATTAGATGTGCAACCAGGTGTGACTGTACCCTTTGCCGATGTGAAAGCTAAGATAGTAGCGCAGTTGCAAGATAAGAAAGCGGTTGATCAATTCTACAGCTTACAAAGCAAATTAGCTGATACTAGCTATGAAGTGCCAGATACACTATCTGAAACTGCTAAAGCTGTGGGCGTCGACATTAAGACGACTCCACTGTTCTCTCGCGATAACGTTCCTGCTGCGCTGAACAAGCCTGACTTAGTCAAAGCCGCGTTCTCTGAAACTGTTATGCTAAAAGGGTTAAACAGTGAAGTGATTGAGCTTGAACCTAACCACGTGGTGGTGGTTCGTGTGAAGGAACATCACGATGCGGGCACTTTGGCCTTAGCGGAAGTGAAAGCCAATATCACAGAACGTTTGAAGCAAGATCAAGCAAACGAAGCTGCCCGTGCGAAAGCACAAGAGCTGATGGCACAAGTTAAAGCCGGTGCAACGGATCTTGGTTTAGTGGCTAAAGCGAAACTAGGCCGCGGCGCGCAAGATGTTGATGCTGCGATTGTAGGCAAAGCATTCCAAATGCCAACACCAAGCACTTCTCCAGTTGTCGATACCGTTGGTTTAGCAAATGGTTATGCCGTGGTTGCGCTAGATAAAGTCAACGCAGCAGAAGGTGTGAGTGATGAGCTGATTAATGCGCTTAAACAACGCCTGAACGCACAATACAGCGAAGCAGACTACCGTGGCTTGATAGATTCACTTAAAGCCAATGCCAAGGTGCTTTACCCTGTAGAAGAATAATTTAAGTGAAGATAGCGCGTTGAACTGGCTATCCGACTTGTAAACTTCGATTAAAAAGGCCAAGTGATTTCACTTGGCCTTTTTGTTTTTCAATGTCCCGTCCTGAAATATGTTGACATAAAGAGGACTTCTTTATGACAACATCAATTAACTCAAGCCGTAAGCGCACACAACGAGATTACACCTTAGCCTTTAAATTAGGCGTTGTAGAGCGTGTTGAAAAAGGCGAAATGACGTACAAACAAGCCCAAGCCCGTTTTGGTATTCAAGGCCGTTCAACGGTACTCGTTTGGCTTAGAAAACATGGTAGACTCGATTGGTCGAAACCTTTTCAACATCCCCTTATGCCTAAGTCAA
>NZ_JAUOES010000016.1:0-105252 GCF_031932065.1 Shewanella scandinavica | reverse complement strand
GGGGCGTTCATAATTTTGAACGCTATCTATAGTATTGATTGTAATTGATTATTTTCCTTGCTTTCTCAGAATCTCAAAAAAGAGGTGTGCTCGGATATACCAACTTCAACAGATCGATTTTGTGATCCTTTGATCTTTGTTGAATGAGGCCGATATAAGAGTGAGATATGCGATGAACTCTTGGTTAGTTCTATTACGATGCTCATGATATTTTGTACTTTCAGCTAGTGCAGTACCGAAATGACTTTCGTCATCTCGGCTGTAATACATTCTTCATTAGAAGCTTGGGTAAAGAAAAATAATAGGTTGTACATCTTTAATTCAGAATTTCTAATGCACAAGCAATTCTTACTTTAAGGCAAGCGATTGAGCAAATTCTATAATGTGAGTTGGCTGCCAAACTGATTGGTTTCGGTGCGAAACGACAACCAGTGTGCAGCTTTGTTCGCAAATAGCTTTGGCAACGCGCTTTTCCGTCTCCTCATCCAATGCCGAGGTGGCCTCATCCATTATCAGAATCGATGCATTTTTGATAAGCGCGCGTGCTAAGGCAAGCCTTTGGCGTTCCCCTCCCGATAACCCCGCACCTTGTAAGCCGACTTCTTGGTATATGCCCAGTTCTGATCTGTCTAATACTTCATCCAGTGCCACTTGGCGTGCCGCTTTATCTACGGCTTGATCGTCGGCATCAGGGTTACCAATGCGAATATTACTGGCAATGGTGCCTGTAAAGATGAGTGGATCCTGCGGCACATAGGCGAAAAAGCGGGCAAGTTCAGCAGCAGGGATTGACGTGAGTGGTACCTTGCCCAAATTGATCAGGCCTAGGGTGGGATCATCAAAGCGCATTAATAGCTTAAGTAGGGTTGTTTTTCCAGAACCGCTAGGGCCACAAATCAGTACGCGTTCACCTGGTTCGATAATGGCATTGATATTTTGCACCGCAGGGGGAAATGTTACGTTATTCAGTTCGATTGTATGATTGTGCGGTGTCTTTTGTTGCGCTTGGCTTGGCTCTTTGAGCGTTGGCGCATTAGTCGCTTGTCGATAGTGTTTAATAGCCGCTAACTGATCATTAATGCCTATTGCCGCCACGGCGAGAGTCTCAAGTGGCGCTGATGCGCGCATGGTCAACATCAAGACAGCGAGCAGCATTGTCGTATTGTTTACGCCTGATAACACGAGATAGAGAGCCATGCCGGCAATAGGTAAAAAGCTGGCGATAGCCGACAGTAATGTTGCTATAGCGGCGGCGCGATTAGTTCGACCCAGTGCGATTTCTTGCGCCTGCCAGTTTTGCTCTAAACGCTCGGTCGCACGATTGTATCCCGCTGCTGTACGGAGTAATTCTACGTGATCTATAAGTTCAAGAGTGGATTGATTCGTTGCCAGTTCAGCGTTGTTTCGGTCCATATCTGCGCGGGCAAGGGCCCGTTGCGCCATACTCTGAATCACAAATGATATGAGCAACAAGCTAGCCAACATCATTACCAGTGGTATGCCACCGATCAATCCGATGCCAAAAGTAATGCAGAGCGGAATAAGCGGTGCATGAATAAAGACCTGAAATTGATGTGCCGGAATACTCATAAAGCCAGGAATACTCCGAGAGACGGTTTCTATAAGTAGTGTCCTGACACTGGGTGTAAACCAAGAGAGCTTAGCTTGTTGCATGGTCGCGCCTAGGGCACTGTAGAGCGCATTAGCTAGCCTTGCGCCAGCCCAAAAACCAGAACGCGAAGCCTGTATTGTGGTGAGTATGGTTATCGCGGCAATGAATAGCACTATTTGTGGTGATTGCTGCTCAATAATGGCTAAAGCCAGTTGAATGTAGCATGCCGCTTCCAATATGGCCGCCACAGCCCAACCGAAGGCAACAGGTATTAAGTGTTTTATGGCGGCGTAATCTTGGGGACGATTTATCATTGGCCTTCTCCTTCTATGTGATGATGCTTGAGTGTGAGCTTGTCATCCGCCAGCTCAGAAAGCGTTAAGTCATGGGTGACCATCACAATCGTTTTGTGGTTTGTTTTTGCGTGATGGCTTAGTGCTGTGAACACGTTAAATGCCGTTTCGCTGTCTAGGGCCGATGTAGGTTCATCAAGCAATATCACGCGAGCGGGTGAAAGAAACACACGGGCAAGATTAACCTGTTGTATTTCACCACCAGACAAGGTGTTTGCATGAGTATTTAAGGGTTTATCCAATTGTGCACAGTGTAATGCCACTAAGTAATCTTCATCCGTGGCATCAGGTGCGGTGAGCGCGAGATTGTCGGCGATGGAGGTTGCCAGTAGTCCCGCACTTTGCGGTAATAGCATGATCGCGCGATTAATTGAGGCTTCATCCATCTCATTGAGTGCAATACCAGCGAGTCGAATATCTCCGGTATTTAGCGGCTCCATGCCAGCTAATAAGCGCAGCAATGTGGATTTGCCAACACCGCTGATCCCTGTCACTGCCGTGATTCTGCCAGATCTAAATTGATAGTTAATTGGCACTGTTTTACTGCTTGTAGACAGTGAAGGCACGACATCGGTGAGAGTGAGCGGCATAGGTGTATTAAGCTCAATATTGCCGCTACCAACAGGGACTCTCGACTGCCCAAGAAAATCCGTTAGTCGCTGAGCTGCAGCGCGGCCCGTGGCAAGATAATCGAGCCCATGCCCAAGCTTTAGGGCTGGCGTGACTATGGCCAGACTGAAGAACAAGACTGCAGCAAGCTTTTCTGGGGGCCATTCATACCCGATGGCATAGACAATAGCAAAAGTGCAAACAGCCTGCAGTAATGATGTGGCCACTGCGACTGAAGTGGATACCTTGCTTACCCGCTCTATGATCTCCTCAATAAAATGCTTAGTTGCCTTTTGGTAGTCGGCTATTGCGCCAGTTTGATCGCCATAAATTCTAAATACTGGTGCACCACGTGAGTAATCATCCACTGCAGCAGTGATATTTCCCATCACATTAACTCTTGCTTCACCCTGTTTAGCAGCAAGCCTTGGTACCACCACCAAATAGAAAAGCGCGGCGACGAGGCCTGGGATAAGGGCAAGTAATGACACTGGGCCCGCGCTTAAGATCAGCAAACCGATAGTAATGGCAGGGACAATGATAAAGGTCGCTAATTCTGAGGGTAAATGCGCGATCATATGATGCAATGACGCTATGTCATCGACCATTAATCGCTTTAACTTTTCGCCCTTATATTTTGCCAAAGTACTTGGTGGCAACCTAACAAGATGCGCTGCAACATCACGCTTAAATCTTCCAGAAAATTGCGCCTCAGCATTGTGATTAATCCAAGAGGCGCTACCAGAAAGCTGTGCCGACAATATCCAAAATATGAGCGCACCCGCTAACCAAAATGAATGATACCCAGCAATAAGCTGTATTACGCACCAGAGTGCGCTTAGTGCCATCACGCCGGTACCAGCCGCTAGTAATGTTCCGATAGTGAGTGCGGGAATCATCGGACGTAAGGCCAAAGCTAGTTTTGAATGGGGGCTGAAAAGTAACTGCATTTTAATGTTCACCTAAAAAATCGAAGTGGATCAGGCCGGGCTTCTGTCTGGAAAGTGTGATTAACACAAGGCCAATGAAGCGATGAAGTCTTGATATCACTGAGTAAAAAATAGTCTGAGTGCCAGAGTTTATGGGCAAATGAACATCCACGAGCCAAATTCCTTGTTTCATAAAAATTGAACCGCCATGAGATGGCGACCATATTAAGCGGTCATTTTTATTTATCAACATGGTGTTGATAAATGTTTTGAACGGCGATAATATAATTGATAACTATTCTCATTGGCAACAAATCTTTCGTATAAGGAGTTATTAAACATGCCCCGATTTGGTAAGTTTTACCCACAATCAAAGTGGGTTATCGGTTCTCTTGCGCTGGGGCTTAGCGCTATTTCCGGCTCAACTATTGCTGACAGTGGAGCTGCTCCAGATAAGCAATCCAAGCAACAAGATGCAGCGGGAAACATTGAAGTCATTACCGTTTACGGTCAGAAAATCGAGCGAACGTTGAAAGAAACTGTGAGTTCAGTGACGGTCATCACTGAAGAACAGTTGAGGAAAAATGCGGACCAATCAACGATTTCAGAAATTCTCGGCGGTACACCAAATTTAATTTATGCCGGAAATACCGATGCGCCCATTATCCGCGGCACGGATACCAAAGGGCCTGTAGCAGCGGGTAATGCCTATTTATCTAAGCCTGTACCCGGAGCAACTATCAGTGTTGATGGTAAATATCTGAGCCCCGCAGAACTGGATTTAGGCGCCGCAGGCGTGTGGGATGTGTCGTCTATTGAAGTCTATCGTGGTCCGCAAACGACCAGTCAAGGAGCCAACAGTATTGCTGGCGCCGTAGTCATTCATACCCATAACCCCACTTATACGCCAGAGTTTGCAGCGCAAGCACTTTATGGCAGTCGGAATAAGAAGCGCTTTTCGGTCATGGCGTCCGGTGCGCTAAGCAATGACTTTGCCGCAAGAATTAGCGCAGATTACAGCGCTAGAGATACCTTTGTTGATTACGTTAATCCAGAATTTACTGCCCATGATTTGGATTTTGAGTTTAAAAACCAAAATCTACGGGCGAAGTTGCTATGGGAACCAGAAAAATACAGTAACTTTTCCGCCATGCTGACTTATTCCTCCACTGAGGCTAAACGTCCCAGAAATGAGGTGGTATCAGAACCCTATGATGACTTAGAAAATCGTTCAATTTTTCAGGACAATCAAGAAGTCAGTAATCATGTCGGGATTTTTGATCTTGAATATGTGTTCGACAATGGGATGAAGTTACATAACCAACTGCAGTACTCAGAAGGGCAGTTTGATTATCGATTTGCAGCACCTTATCAAGGGATCGCAAAACGAGATAATGAAAACTTTTCGAATGATATAAGGCTGAACTTTGGTGACAAGAGTTCAGAGTTTAGTGGGGTTGCCGGTGTCTTCTACTGGGACGATAAAACGAATAACAAGTTGAACAACGTATTTGGTAATGCCGACGCCGATCTGAGGCATACCAGTTTTGCCCCCTACGGTGAAGTCATATGGCGCTTCTCGCCTAAGTGGGCATTCACCAGCGCACTTCGTTATCAGTCTGATGAAATTAGCCACGATGGTATTGCCAGCTACATCCCAGGTGTGCGCCATCAATATGAAGAGACGTTTACGGCGTTATTACCTAAGGTTGCCCTGTCCTATGATCTGACTGATAACGTCCTAATCGGCGCTATGATCAGTGAAGGCAATATTCCTGGTGGTACAGGCATTAACTTCCGCGGTGGCGAATATTATACATTCGATGCCGAGTCGGCATGGAACTATGAACTTTTTACCCGTATCGATCTGCTTGAACAACGCTTGATCATAAATAGCAATCTCTTTTACACCCGCTTTAAAGATTCACAACGTTCAGTTACTGACTACCTAGATGGACGACCCTTTGGTTCTGTCATTATTAATGCTGATGAAGCGCAAAGCTATGGGATTGAATTAGATTGGAACTTTAAAGTTGCCGATAGTTTTAGCTTATATGGTGGGCTGGGTTTACTTGAAACTGAGATCAGTGAATTTAATGACTACCGTGGCGAGGAGTTTGTCGGCAACGAGTTTAGTAAAGCGCCAGGATATATGTTCAATCTTGGGTTTGACTATGCGATCACAGACGCCTTTAAAGTGAGCGGTGATGTGCGTCATACGGATGGATACTTTTCAACGGATACCAATGAGCCTGAGTTAAGAGTGGGGTCTTACACAACGGTAAACCTGAATTCTTCCTATCAAATCAATCAATATTTTGAAGCCTTTGTTTATGCACGCAATTTACTGGATGAACGTGCTCCTGTGGCAAAAATGGCTGACAGAAGTACCGGAGGCGTGGATGCATATTTACTTGAACCACGAGAAATAGGCGTGGGCGTTAGGGCGAAGTTTTAGCGGCTAGCTTCTACCCGCTGTATTGGGTATTGCCATGCAGCGGCTAGCTTCTACCCGCTGTATTGGGTATTGCCATGCAGCGGGTAGCAAGAGCGGTTAGAATGGCATTTTTGCCTTGGAAACCTTATCGATATGACACAAGTACCGGATCAACCGACTCAAAAACGCCAGCGAGGCAGACCTAGCCGTATTTCCCGTGAGGCTATCGCTAGAGCCGCGTTGGAGATTGGAGTTGATCAAGCGACCATCCCAGCTATAGCGGCGCATTTAAAGGTCGATCATTCTTCACTCTACCATCACGTAGCAGGTCGGAATGATGTTATCTCCATTGCCGCAGAGCTTGCAATTAATGAGTTGGACTGGCGAGCGCCAGCAGCCACAGATTGGCGGAGTGAATTGATCATATTGACCGATGCCATTTGGACACTCTATGAGCGTCATCCTGGCCTCGCTGAATCTATCCATCAGGCCAGTGTTACACCGTCATCGGGTATACGTTCTTTTGCTGAATCGGTCGAAAAGCTGCAACTCAAAGGCTTCTCCCTTGATGAGGCAGTGCTTGCCGTTGATATCTTAGTTGACATGGTGGGGGAGTGTTTTTTGGGATGGTGGTCAACCACTAAACCAGAAGCCGATGGCCGAACGCGTAAAGAGCGAATTATCGCAATTTGGGAAGATGAAGCCACCAAGCTCCCTGATAAAGCTGAGCAGATAAATGCGATGGTAGACATCATGAAGGTCGGTGCCCGCAAATGGTGGGAGCGAAAACGTGACTTAGTGTTAGCGGGTATTGCCGTTACCCATGCTCAAAAGGCAGGGGGATCCGATAAGGTTCAAACATAGTGCATCGATATGAACATTTCATAGCGGCTGCAGATTAGTACAAGATTTATTGCGTATAGGAAGTATCAGTTTGTGAAGGTAGTTTATGCACTGACGTGCTTTTTTGTGCTTTGTTTCGCCTCACTGCTGCTAGGTGCAAAGTATGCCTCTGTGACGCAGATGCTGACGTTCTCGGATGATGTCTGGTTGGTGTTATCTGCGAGTCGTCTACCGCGGCTTTTTGCCTTGATTTGCTCAGGCGCAGGGCTCGCTGTCTGTGGTGTGATTTTGCAGCAGATTGTGCAAAACAAGTTTGTTGAACCTGCTACTTGTGGCGGGCTTGATGCCGCCAAACTAGGCATATTAATTTCAATCATTCATGCTCCAAGTATGGGTGTCACCGCCAGAATGTTAGGCGCTTTGGTTTTTTGCCTGCTTGCGAGCTTAGCCTTTATTCTGATTATTCGTGGTATTCGGTATAAGAGTCCGGTGCTCATTCCAATTATTGGGATTATGTTTGGCAGTGTACTCAGTGCGATAGCGGAACTCTATGCCTATCAAAACAATATGATGCAGAGTATGCAGGGATGGATGCTGGGTGATTTTTCAAAAATCGTGCAAGGTAACTACGAAATCATCTATCTGATCCTTCCCATAGTCATGCTGACCTACCTTTATGCGCAGCGCTTTACCATTGTAGGAATGGGCGAAGGCTTGGCTACCACACTAGGACTGAGTTATTTCAGTCTAGTTATCTTAGGGTTAGTACTGGTTTCCCTAACCATAGCCACCACAGTTATCACAGTCGGGAGTATTCCATTTATTGGTTTAATTATTCCTAACCTTGTCGCTATGCGTTACGGCGATAATTTAAAACGTACTTTGCCTATTATCGCCTTTGCTGGCGCAACGCTATTGATTATCTGTGACCTACTTGGTCGGCTTATTTTATATCCGTTTGAAATTCCTATAGGTCTAACGGCAAGCTGTTTAGGTGGGCTCATCTTTTTAGTTATCGTTTGGAAAATCAAATGAAAAACAGTGCATGGCATTTTTTGAGCTGGGGGCTGCTTGTAATATTAGCAGTCACATTTTTATTGATGGGCTCAGGTTTTGATTTTGACTATGTCATACCTAATCGATTGGTGCGTTTGGGTACAATTTGCCTTGGTGGTGTCTGTATTGCGTTTTCCTCGATACTGTTTCAGACCTTAGCTGGAAATCGCATTTTAACGCCATCTATCATGGGGTATGAAGGGGTTTACTTGATTTTGCAGGCACTGCTGATCCTTATCTTAGGGACGGGCAGCAGTATTTTGATCACCGCTAACAGTAATTTCTTTGTTTCAGTCGTAGTGATGTTGCTTTACTCAATGGCGATTCATCGTTGGCTATTTAGCGGAGATCGACATGATGTATTCTTCCTACTGCTTGTTGGCTTAGTACTTACTGTGGTGTTAGGCAGTTTTACTCAGTTAATCCAATATTCTATCAGTCCTAGTGAATTTTCAATTTTCCAGAGCTATAGCCTAGCGTCGTTCAACCGCGCTCAACCAGAGCAATTACTTATTTCTTTAGTGCTTGTCGGTGCCGTGTGTATTGTCGCTTGGAGATCGCGAGCTGTGCTCGATGTATTACTGATGGGACGAGAGCCGGCAATTTCTCTCGGTATTGATTATCAAAAAGTGGTCCGCCTGTTATTAGGCCTTATCGCGGTATTGGTCGCAATATCAACCAGCTTAGTAGGGCCTACGGCCTTTATGGGGATATTTGTCGCGAATATGGCCTATACACTGGCAAGGCATCCGTCGCACTCATTTACCTTGATAACAGGATGCGCCGTTGCTATCTCAGTTTTTCTTATCGCACAAATACTTGTTGAGCACCTGTTTAATTATCAAACCAGTGTTGGGCTGTTAATTAACTTATTTTGTGGTGCCTATTTCTTTGTATTAATTCTTAAACCTCGGAGCGCAGTGTGATTACCGTCAATAACTTACATCATTCTTATGGCGCGAAACCTGTGCTTAAAAATGTTACCACGCAATTTCCCGAACATCAGATTACATCACTCATTGGTCCCAACGGCGCTGGCAAAAGTACCTTATTGATGTCGATTGGTCGGTTACTGAATATCCAGCAGGGCGAGGTATTACTCAAAGGTACTGCTATCCACAACATTCCCCTGAAGGATTACGCCAAGCAAGTGGCAACTATGCGTCAGTTTAACAGCCTCAATTTACGCCTGACGGTCAGGGAGTTAGTGGCATTTGGTCGCTTTCCCTATAGTCGAGGCACACTCACAAAGGCAGATCATTGTGCCATTGATGAAGCTCTGTCGTTTTTAGCCTTACAGTCATTAGCTAATGCATTTATCGATGAGCTTAGCGGCGGACAACGCCAAATGGCCTTTCTGGCAATGGCGATTGCACAGCAAACAGATTATTTATTGTTAGATGAACCACTCAATAATCTGGATATGAAACATGGCGTTAGCATAATGCGGGCGCTTCGCCATCTGTGTGACGACTTCAAGCGAACGGTAGTGTTAGTGGTTCACGATATTAATTTTGCGGCTAATTACTCCGACTATATTGTCGGCATGAAGCAAGGCGCTGTGCATTGCGAAGGACCCGTTGAAGAGGTTGTTACAGCACAAAGGTTAAAAGCACTGTACGAACTGGATCTTGAAGTGCTGAAAACGAGCCAAGGAACAGTTTGTAACTATTTCAACTTCAACTTACAAGGAGAATACAAGTGACGTCGAAATGTAAAAGCGGTACTAAAGTGATGGCGATTCTGTTATTTAGCTCGGCTTTTTTGCTGGCCTGCGACAATAAAAGCGAGCCAGTACAGCAGACGATTCTTGCAACGTCTGATACTAGCGAGTCAAATTTTACACCTGTTGAAATAACCCATAAGTTGGGCACTACAGTTATTACAAAACGGCCGGTACGCGTTGCGGCCCTCGATATGAATGAAGTCGATTATCTCGAACAGCTAGATATTCCCATTATCGGCATGCCAAAGGATTTTGTTCCTTACTACCTGCAGGACTATAGCAACAACAATGATATCGTTGATTTAGGCGCCATAGTTCAGCCCAATATGGAACGTATTTATGCACTTAAACCCGATTTGGTGCTGATGTCATCTATTCAAGCAACTCATTATCAGGCGCTTTCGAATTTGGCTCCGACCATTCATTTGGATATTGATTATCAAGACAGCAACAGCGATTACTTTGATATAGTCAAACAACACTTGTTGGTGCTGGGGAAAGTATTTGATAAGCAAACCTTGGCAAAACATAAAGTGGATGAACTGGAAAGTAAGATCGAAGCCGCCAGAATGGTTATTCAGGATAGGCCTGAGAAAGCACTCGTGGTGTTACATAATAATGGTGCTTTTCGATTCTTAGGTATTCGTTCTCGGTATGGGTTCATTTACAGTGGGCTAGGGGTTAAACCCGCTAGTTTATCAGAGCAGATGGGATTGCATGGCCAACCCGTGTCAAGCGAGTTCATTCTTGAAAACAATCCTGACATCATTTACGTGGTAGACAGAACCGCAGTAATGGAGCGAAGCCCTGTATTGGATAAACAGTCCATAGATAACCCTCTCTTACGTGAGACGAATGCTTGGAAGACGGGGAACATCATTTTTGTAGATCCTGAGGCTTGGTATATCACAGGGGCCGGAATAACATCCCTTAACATCATTATTGATGATGTATTAAAGGGCTATGTAAAGTAGCAGGTTGCAAATCGTCTATGGACGGCATAGCTAATGACTCATGAGATAAGTTACCTCTTGTAACATTTAAGCCCTACGGCTTAGGTAAATCGGTTTGCAACTTTAGTAGTGCTTAACATACAATCGCCTGCCAAATTATCTGAGGAAGTAGGGTTTGAATAGTGTGATACAAACAAGACGCACCCTAGCAATATGGCTTGCTGCCATATTGGTGCTATTGTCTGTTGCCATTGCTGTTCACAGTGTTTCCCATGCTAGTGAAGACTCCAAGGCCAATTGTTCGCTGTGCTTACATCAGCACCAGTTGCAACATGCGCTAACCAGTACACCCTTTCATTTCCAACTCGCTCAACAGGGTTATATTTCGGTTGAGTTTCAGGCCGTTTCCTTTAAGCGACCTTTTAGTCGTTTCTTCAATAGTCGTGCTCCGCCCATAACAGCATAAGTTACTGTTTATTTAATTTATCTTAATTAACTTTGAGCGCCTTGGCTTAGCTAAGGCGCCGATGCTGTTTATTTTCGGAGTGAAAATGACTTCTTTTTATGTCCCTAAGCGCACTGCGCTGTTGCTGGGCGCCTTGTTTGTGCTCAATCCTATTTCAATGCTGTTGGCCGCAGAAAGCAGTCAATCGAGTTCACAAGCTATTGATACTGTAAGTGACGCAGTGCTTGACACTGACATTGAACGTTTAAGTATCCACTATCGCCAAGCCTATCGTGGCAATGTGTCCTCAACTGAACTTCCCCAAGCGATCAGTGTGTTAGACGAGCAATTGATAAAAGATGCGGGACTGACGCGGTTTCAAGATGTACTGGACTATTCCGCGAGTGTGGCGCGGCAAAATAATGGCGGCGGCTTATGGGATAGTTTTTCCCTACGCGGCTTTCCGGGCAACGAAAACATGCCATCGGGGTATTTAATTAATGGATTTAATGGTGGCCGAGGTTTTAGTGGTCATAGAGATTTATCAAACGTTGCCTATGTCGAGATTTTAAAAGGCCCAGGTTCGGCACTTTATGGCCGCTCGGAGCCCGGTGGCACAGTTAATATCGTCACTAAGAAACCCCAATATGAAACCAGTGGTTATTTAAAGGCGTCGGCTGGGAGTTTCGACCAATATCGGTTAGAAGGTGATGTGACCTCTGGTTTAACCGATAACTTGGCATTTCGGATTAATGGCGCTTGGCAGGAACACGATAGTTTTCGTGATTATGTGTTTAGCGATAAAAAAATCGTTACGCCGTCTATGCGTTGGCAGATTTCCGAAAAAGCTTCCTTGCTGTATGAAATGGAATACCTCAAGCAGGAACAGCTATTCGATCGCGGTATTATTGTGCTCAATAACGATATTAATACCGTACCCCGCTCGCGTTATTTAGGTGAGCCTAATGATGGCGCAACGGAGGTGAATGCCACAGGGCATCAGCTGACCTATGACTATGAATTAAATGATGATTGGTCATTAACTGCTGGCTATAACTACCGAGACTCTAGCTTGAAGGGGTATTCGTCTGATGCTGAGTTAGCAAAGGGGCGGCAATCGCTATTTGATGATGGTCGCACACTGACTAGGCAGCACAGATATCGTGACTACGCCTCTGAGGATAATTCGCTGCGTCTAGAGTTAAGTGGCCATATGGATACGGGTTTTATTCGCCACAATTTGCTGCTCGGCGCCGATGCCTATCGCTACAGTTTAAAAACAGGCTTGTATCGCTATCGCGGCCAAAAGGGCGAATATGCCATTGATATTTATGAGCCGCAATATGGCGGACCTCAGCCAGAGGTGAGTTTGTTGTATGAGAATAACGAGACTCAAAAGGCGTGGGGGACCTATCTGCAAGATCAAATGGATTTAACAGAAAAGTGGAAGTTGCACCTTGGGTTAAGGTTCGATAGTTATCAGCAAGATATCAGTGAAGTCGCGAAAGATACTCTGTCAGAGCAAACCGATAGTAGAGTCAGCCCCAAGGTGGGTCTGGTGTATTTATGGTCCGATGCCTTAAGTTTCTATAGCTCTTATTCTGAAGGCTTTTTACCGCTTTCTGGAACTGACTTTGCGGGTAAGCCCTTCGAAGCGGAAGAGAGTCAGTCGGTTGAACTGGGGATGAAGTTTAATGGTACTTGGTTAAACGATCTTCCTATAAACGGTAGTTTAGCCGTGTTCGATGCCCAAAAGAGCAATATCTTGACCTCAGATCCTATCAATGTTGGTTTTTCTGCCACCTTAGGTAAAGCCAAAAGTAGCGGCGTTGAACTCGATTTAGTTGCCGAGCTGACGGAGGATTTACAGGCAAAATTATCCTACGCCTATTTGAATACCCGCACTGCCAACGACAGCTTGAATCCCGACTGGGGCGTGCTTATCCCTGCGGGAAGTCCATTGGTGAATGTGCCCAAACATACCGCGAGTGTGATTCTGAAACAGGATTTGAATAGGCTTTCTATTGATGGACATTTAGGACTGAGCTGGCGATATGTGGATTCGCGCCTCGGTGATTCTGCCGATCCTAGCTTTCAATTGCCTTCTTATCAGTTAGTTGGACTGTTTATGAATACTCACCTGAGCGATAACTTCATCCTTGGCGTCAATCTGGACAACTTATTGGATGAAGATTACATCGCCAGCAGTTATTCAGCGCTCTGGGCTGTGCCGGGTGAGCCACGTAGCATTAAAGTGAGTGTCAGCTATGAGTTCTAACATTTCTAATAACAGCTCTAACATCAGTTCGTGCATAAACACAAGTCCTGAGTTACCGTCAGGTTTTGCCGTCCAAGAATCGACTCCAGCTATCGTCCGAACTGGTATCAAGAGTCGCATCAATAGTATCGATATGATGCGCGGCCTGGTGATGCTCATCATGCTGCTCGACCATGTGCGGGAACGGTTTTTCCTGCATATGCAGGTGAGCGACCCCATGGATTTGAGTTCGACCTCTTGGGGACTTTTTCTAAGCCGCTTTGCCGCGCATTTTTGTGCGCCAGTGTTTGTGTTTCTAACGGGCGTTTCTGCTTGGCTTTATGCCAATCGCAGTCATGGACAGCCGCGTTCAGCGCGGGCGTTTTTGATTAAACGTGGCTTATTTTTAATCGTGCTCGAAATCTTAGTGATTAATATCTCTTGGATGGGCAACTACCACACGCTCTGGTTGCAGGTCATTTGGGTGATCGGCCTGAGCATGTTAACGCTGGCGGCACTGATAAATCTGCCTAGACATTGGATGGCTGTTTTAGGGTTAGCGATTGTCTTTGGTCATAATCTGTTGACGCCAATTCATTTTCAGCCGAGTGAATGGGCTTATAGCCTGTGGACCCTATTGCACGACCGCGGATATCTTGTCAGTGAAGGGGCGCTTAAGATCAAAGTGAGTTATCCTGCGCTGCCTTGGATGGGCGTGATTTTACTGGGTTATGTGGCTGGGCCTATTTTCAGTCAAAAACTGAATAGTAATCTGCTTGAAGCCTCGCAGCGCCAGCAAACACTGCTGAGGTTAGGGATAAGCTGTTGGGTACTTTTTGCAGTGCTACGCGGGTTTAACCTCTATGGCGAAACCTTGCCTTGGCAGGCGGGGGCACATTTGGGTGAAACCTTAATGTCGGTATTCAACTTAACCAAATACCCACCATCATTAAGCTTTTTACTGGTGACCTTAGGCGGCATGTTTTTCTGCTTGGTGGTGTTTGAGCGACACTTTTCATCAGCAGGAAAAGCGGGCGAGAGTGGTAGTGAGAGATTAGCGCGAGTCGGCCATGGGTTGTCTGTGTTTGGCTCAGTACCTATGTTCTTCTATATCTTACATTTGTACGTGTTATTAATGCTTTATAGCTTAGCGAAATTCATTTTTGGTGCGAACCATGGTGAATTATTTGGGGTGAATAGTATGGGATGGATTTGGTTCATCGCGGGCGTGTTAGCTATCGCGCTGTATTATCCCGTTAAGCGGTTTAGCGAGTATAAAAAACACAGCACTCAGGCTTGGATTAAGTACCTCTAAATTAAAAAGCTTCTAAATTTAAGCGCTTCTAAACCTAAGTACTTTTAAACCTGAGTCATGTCGCTTTAAAGAAAAGTCGCCAAGCGGTTATGCTTGGCGACTTTTTGTTTGACTTGTGCCGCAATCGGGTTAGTTAATTATTCCGTTAATAAGCTGCGTAGCATCCAGGCATTTTTCTCATGCTGTTGAATGCGCTGGGTAAGCAAGTCCGCAGTGGCTTCATCATTAGCTTGATTCACCTGTGGATACAGGGCTCTAGCATTACGGATCACTAACTCTTGATCGTTTAACAATTCGCGGATCATGGTTTCGGCTTTGGTGACGCCCTGATCTTCTTTAATTTCAGTCAGTGCGGCATAAGCCGAATAGGACCCTAGCGCTCTGGCGCCTAATGCACGTACTCGCTCTGCGATAAGGTCGACCGCAAGGGCAAGCTCGGTATACTGCTGTTCAAATAGCAAATGCAGGCTAGTGAACATGGGGCCGGTAACGTTCCAGTGAAAGCTGTGAGTCTTAAGGTAAAGACTGTAGCTGTCTGCCAATAGTTGGTTAAGGCCAGCGGCGATTTCTTCTCTGTTGGCTTGATTGATACCTATGTTAATCATGGCGTTCTCCTGCTATTGTCTTACTGAGTGCGTTCAGTCTAATCTTCTGATATTAAATGTAAAATTAGTAAATTAGATTTTGTAAATCTATAAATTCGATTGAACTTTCCTGCGTTAAACGTCGTAATTGTGCTGCCATTAATCGGCTTGTGCCCAACTCCCTTAGCCGCATGGCAGTAACAATGCCTAGGCAGAACTGCTATCCTAGCGGCATGTTGTGAGTCGATACTTGAATTGAATAAAACTGACCCTAATGAATAAATCAGCCTATTTAACCGCCATGAATGTGACAACTTGGCGAGTGCGCGACACTAAGGTGAAACCTTATTTAGTGATTTGGGATGAACACGGTGAGTTACCCGAGGCTGAGCCACTGATTGACGCTGTGCTAACACTTATCGACATAAAGCGTGATGAATGTGATTTTGATTGTGAGCCCCATACGGGTAAACAGATTGTCTGGGATTTGCGCCGCCATAAAGTTAGGCCACGTACCGCATGGTTAGTGTCTGAACCCTTGGCCGATTTATTAGTGGGTTGGCAGGCTAAAAGCGCGCTCTGGCAGCAGATTTACCAATGGCGCGAGCAAGTGAGTGGCCAAGCTCCAAGCAAGTCTTGATCTTTACTCGTAAATATCATTAATAACCAATACTTTGGAATACCAGCGTTGAACATCCCACCAGAAGATAGTCTATTCACAACACCCTTCGCAGCACAATTGACAGCAGGTTTGCCTGTTGAGCTTGTGGCACTCACGCTTAAAGATGTTCCTCAAATGGCGCAGCTTGAATCTATGGCCCATAGCCACCCCATGAGTGAGGGCAATCTTGCTGATTGTTTCGGGCATTTATACCGAGTTCTAGGTTTAAAGCAGGCGAAACCTAACGCAGCTTCAGTTTCGGATTCGGTCGATGGTCTTTTAGGCTTTGCGATAGTGCAGCAAATTGTTGATGAAGTGACTTTGTTGGATATTTGCCTATTACCAAGCCAGCAGGGCAAAGGTTACGGCAAGTTATTACTTAAGGCTGTGGTAGCTTCGGCCAAGGCTTCGGACGCCGTGGTGCTTATGCTAGAAGTGCGAGAATCCAATCTTGCCGCCCGTGCTTTATATCAAAAGGCTGGCTTTATTGAATCGGGACGTCGCAAAGGTTACTACCCAATAGCTGGCGGTAAAGAAGATGCTATCTTGATGGATTTAGCGATAACCCAAGAATAAGTTGAGCATTAGCATTCATGTTGTAAAACGATGGCTAGTTGAGTAGTGGTTATAAACAACAGCTATAAAACATTTCATAAAAAAAACAGCGCTTAAGCGCTGCTTTTATATTTTATTAACCCTGAACTCTACATCACTTGAGCTCTACATCTAAGCAAGAAGGTTATTTCACTTCTTTACCTTGGGCTTGCAGGTCTGCATGGTAGCTTGAACGCACTAATGGGCCACAGGCTGCATGGGTAAAACCTAATTCATCGGCTAAGGCTTTAAGCTCATCAAACTCTGCTGGTGGCACATAACGTTCAACCGGCAAGTGGAACTTAGACGGTTGTAGGTATTGGCCTAAGGTCAGCATTTCAACCTTGTGCTCACGCAGGTCACGTAGCACTTGGGCGATTTCTTCATTGGTTTCACCCAGTCCCATCATCAGGCCAGATTTAGTCGGCACATTTGGATGACGTTCTTTAAAGCGTTTGAGCAGATCGAGCGACCATTGGTAATTTGCACCCGGGCGCGCTTTACGATAATGCATTGGCGCTGTTTCTAAGTTGTGGTTGAACACATCAGGCGGCTCAGTCGATAAAATATCTAAGGCGGCATCGATACGACCACGGAAATCAGGCACTAAGGTTTCGATCTTGATATCTGGATTCAGTTTACGAATTTCGCGGATACAATCGGCAAAATGCTGGGCGCCACCATCACGTAAATCGTCACGATCTACCGAAGTGATAACCACGTATTTCAGCTTCATATCGCGGATCGTTTGCGCCAATTTAACCGGCTCTTCAGCGTCAGGCTTAAGCGGACGACCATGGGCTACGTCGCAGAATGGACAACGACGGGTACAAATCGCACCCAAAATCATAAAGGTCGCTGTGCCGTGGTTAAAGCATTCGGCGAGGTTAGGGCAAGAAGCCTCTTCACAGACCGAGTGCAGGCCATTTTTACGCAGTGCTTGCTTGATCTCTAAAATGCGTTGATTCGATGCCGGCAGTTTAACCCGTAACCAATCGGGTTTACGCAACATAGTGTCGCGCTCTGAGGGGACGATTTTGACCGGAATACGAGACACTTTATCGGCATCTCTTAATTTTACTCCGGGTTGTAAACGTTCAGGCCTATTCATGACGCTGCTAATCCTTGATGATGAACTAGGTGTTGATAGCCCAGTAATTGGCTAAAAGTAATGGTGAGTTGCTCGCCTGCTTCAATCACGGTTTGTGGTCCGCCAAGCGCTTTGCATTGCACCATTTCAAGACCGGCATAACCACAAGGGTTGATGCGGCGAAATGGCGCCAGATCCATGTCGACATTGAGGGCTAATCCATGGAATGAACAGCCTTTACGAATGCGTAATCCTAGGGAGGCGATTTTGCGTTCATCCACATATACGCCCGGCGCATCGGCCTTGGCATAAGCGTTAATGCCGTACTTGGCGAGCATATCGACAATGCTTTGCTCTATATGGGTGACGAGTTGACGTACGCCGACTTTACTACGTTTTATATCGAGAAGAGGATATACCACTAGTTGGCCTGGGCCGTGGTAAGTGACTTGACCGCCGCGATCTACTTGGATAACCGGAATATCGCCAGCATTTAAAATATGCTCGCTCTTGCCGGCTTGGCCTTGGGTAAACACGGGCGGATGCTCGACAATCCACAGTTCATCATGGCTTTCGCTGTCGCGCGTATCCGTGTAATGCTGCATCGCATGCCACACTGATTCGTAATCTTGTTTTCCAAGATGTCGAATGTGCAAAGTCGTGTCTTGCAAGGGCAACCTCTCCCCTTAGAATTGAGTGGCGCTATTATACGCCTCTTGACCATAAATGTAAGACAGATCACATTTCATGGCCTTGAGGAATATTTATAGTACGCGGCGTACGCCTTCAATGGCGGCAAGTTCTGTGTACAAAATTTCGATATGGTCTTTGCTGGTCACAGTCACGCGGATAGTAATGGAGTGATAGCTACCTTTGCTCGATGTTTTGGTCGATGGCGAATAATCACCTGGTGCATGTTTTTGGACCACAGCCACGACTTTGTCAGTTAGCGTTTCATGGGCTTCGCCGACGACCTTGAAAGGAAATGCGCAGGGGAAATCCATCAGTTCATCAAATTTAGTGCCTAACATAATCAGTACTCTTAGCTGTTTCAATGAAGTCTATATGGTGGTTATTATACCCGATTCAAGGGCGGCGGCAGCCAAAAAAATAAAGCCACCCAGAGGTGGCTTTATTTATATGATTTAGCTTAGCTAAACCAACCAGAAAACAGTTGTTTAAAGTAATCAACTAATTTACTAAACCAGCTGCCTTCGTTGACTTCTTGCAATGTCACCAGTGGGAACTGGGCAATATCTTTACCGTCAAGTTGGAAGAATAGACGGCCAACCGTTTCGCCTTTCTTCAAAGGAGCATCTAATGGTTTAGTCAGTTCAAAGTTGGCTTTTAAGTCTTTACCACGGCCACGGCTAATGGTGATAGGTGTGTCAGTTGCCACGCCTAAATCAACCGTGCTCTTGTCACCGTACCAAATCGGCTGAGTAATAAAGCTGTCGCCAGCTTTATAGGGGGTTACCGTTTCGAAAAAGCGGAAGCCATAGGTCAGTAATTTCTTACTTTCAGCTTTACGGGCTGATTCACTTTGCGTGCCCATTACCACTGAAATTAAGCGCATGCCGTCTTTGGTGGCCGATGCCACTAAGTTGTAGCCTGCACCTGATGTGTGGCCGGTTTTAATGCCGTCCACGTTCATGCTGTTATCCCACAATAAGCCATTACGGTTGTATTGTTTGATACCATTGAAGGTATAGAATTTCTCGCTGTAGACGCGGTATTCTTCTGGTACGTCGCGAATTAACGCGGCGCCCAGTAATGCCATATCATAGGCGGTAGATTTGTGATTTTCTGCATCTAAACCGTGGGAGTTTTCGAAGTAGCTATCACGCATTCCCAGTTGTTTGGCCCATGAATTCATCATGTCAACGAAGGCGCCTTCAGTACCAGCTATGTGTTCGGCCATGGCCACACATGCATCGTTACCCGATTGAATAATGATACCGCGGTTTAGATCACCCACTTTAACCGTAGTGCCGACTTCAATGAACATCTTAGAAGAGTCAGAGAAGTTTTTAGACCAAGCATTTTTACTGATAGTCACATCATCATCAACGGAGACATTGCCCGCTTTGATTTCTTGACCGATCACGTAACTGGTCATCATCTTAGTTAGACTGGCTGGGTTAAGGCTTTCGTAAGCGTTACTTTCAGCGATAATCTGGCCCGAATTATAATCCATCAATACGAACGCTTTGGCGGCTACTGAAGGTGCATCAGGTGTAATAATAGGCTGCGCAGCATAAACGGGGAGAGAGACACTGGAAATTAGCAGCAATGTTTTAATGGGACTTTTTACAAAATTCATCATTAACTTGGCACGTCTTTTAGTTGTATTAAATGGAAAGGATTCGAGAAGATCTTCAACAGTGTACCACTTTCGGACAGTGAGTTTTAGTGAAGGTTCCTTCATCTCTATTTTTAAATCAATTCTGTTCAGAGCAAACGGTCATTATTCATGGACGATATAGCCCTCAGGAAACCCATTTTGCTTGACGTTATTGAGTAGCTTATCGGCTAACTCTGGCTGGCCTATGGGGCCGAGCTGTAGTCTAAACATATTGTTTGCCGCTTGTACACGGGTCTTGACCTGATATTTCTGTTCAAGCTCTTTCGCCATGGCATTGAGTTTGGCCCTATCTTTGGAGGCAACTAACTGAATGTAATGATTGCCCGTATCTTGCGCGCTGGCTACGCCAGAATTAGTGGCTGCAACACTGCCAACATAAACCACATCCAGTTTGATCCGTGCTGTGCCTTTGCCGAGCATACCGAGTTTATAGGCGGCGGCGTAGGAGACATCGAGAATACGATCTGAGTGGAATGGTCCACGGTCGTTGATGCGAATGATCACTTGCTTATTGTTATCTAAGTTAGTGATCCGAGCGTAACTCGGCAGTGGCAGTGTCTTATGGGCGCCCGACATGGAATACATGTCATAGGGCTCGCCATTAGAGGTCTCGTAGCCATGGAATTTTTCACCATACCAAGAGGCGCGACCAGTTTCACTAAAGCCTTGGCCCGTGTTCATCACAGTATAAGACTCACCGTAAACCGTATAAGGTTTGTTGCCACGGCGGCTATAGGGCTCGTACTTAGGCGTCGCGTTCGGCACATTATCCACATTCGGTGGATTCAGTGGCAGCTTGTCATTTTTCAGCGAATAACGGCCCTTGTTCGGGTCCATATTTTTCTTGCTGGCGTTGTTTGGGCTCGAAGAACACGCCGCAAGGGCGAAGCACATAACTAAGGCGGCAAGCTGTAAAAGATTATTTTTTAGAGGCATGCTGTTCTTTTAATTGTTGGCTAAATTGATAAACGGCCATTGAATACAAAGGGCTACGATTATAGCGAGTGATCACATAAAAGTTATTTAAGCCAAGCCAGTAGTCACTGTGATCGGCTTGTTCTAGCTCAATCAATAAGGCTTTTTGCGAAACATCTAAGTCCCGGGCATCGGCGAGGGCTAAGGTCGGCGTTAAAATATCTGCAACTTTATAGTTCAGCTTTTCACCTGCCCACACTTTCGCTTTAGGTGCTGCTTTGCTGTTATTGACTAACGGTAAAGCGACCGGCGCATTGGCTTGCCAACCGTGTTCATGGAAATAATTGGCCACACTGCCGATAGCATCCTCTGGACTTTGTAATAGATCGCGATTGCCACTGCCATCGAAATCAACCGCGTAATGGCGGTAACTTGAGGGAATAAACTGCCCATAACCCATAGCACCCGCGTAGGAGCCCTTGAGGGTATCGATATCTAAATGTTCTTCTTTCACTAACTTCATCAGCTCGCCAAATTCCTTACGGAAAAAGGTGGCGCGCGGCGGATAGTGAAAACCTAGGGTATAGAGGGCATCAATCACAGGATAATTGCCCGTGTATTGGCCGTAGAAGGTTTCAATGCCGATGATGGCGACAATAACCTGTGGATCAACTTGGTACTTGGCCGCCGCTTTGGCGATGGTTTTCTCGTGTTTTTTCCAAAAGGCAAGACCTGCGTCGAGGCGTTTCTCGGTTAAGAAGATGGGATAATACACATGCCAAGGTTTTGCTTCCCATGGGCGGGTCATTGCATCGATAACCCCTTGGTTGTATGTTGCTTTATCGAGAAAAGCGAGCACTTCTGCCCGAGTAAAACCTTGTTTTACTTGAGCTTGGATAAACTCTTCTTTGAGTTCAGCGGGAATTGTGGGCGCGATTTCAGCGGCCGGCGCCACTGGCGTGCTTGGAGCGGGTGCCTGCATGGGTGTCGGTTCGTTCGCCGTGGTACAGGCGACTAAGCATGAGCTTAAACACAGTAAGCCGAGTGGAGCTAAAAAAGCTCGGAGAGTAGGCATGAAAAGTCCCTAAAAATTATCTATCTACGAAACGTCTATGGGTATGAATGCTCATAAGAATGCCAAACCCTGTCATCAATGTCAGCATGGAGGTTCCACCGTAACTGACAAGGGGCAGTGGTACACCGACCACGGGCAGGATACCTGAAACCATGCCAATATTCACAAAAACATAAACGAAAAAGGTCAGCGTGATACTACCTGCGAGTAGTCGAGCGAAACTGGTTTGGGCGCGCGAAGCGATGACTAAGCCGCGGCCAATAATATAAAGGTACATAATTAACAGTAAGATACTGCCAATTAAGCCAAATTCTTCACCGATCACCGCAAAGATAAAATCGGTATGGCGCTCGGGGATAAATTCAAGTTGCGATTGAGTACCGTCGAGCCAGCCTTTGCCCCAAAGTCCGCCGGAGCCAATTGCGATTTTCGACTGAATAATGTGATAACCCGCCCCCAATGGATCTTGCTCAGGATCGAGTAAGGTTAATACCCGCGTTCTTTGGTAATCGTGCATCAAGAAATACCAAAGAATAGGCAGGAAGGCGAGTACTGCCGCGATAAAACCGCCGACAATGATCCAACTCATGCCCGATAAAAACAACACGAAAATCCCCGATGCGGCCACCAGAATCGAGGTTCCGAGATCGGGTTGTTTTGCGATAAGCAGAGTCGGCACCAGTAAGATTACAGCAGCACCAGCAAGATAGCGTTTCTTCGGCGGCAGAGGGAACTTACTGATATACCAAGCCATTGTGATGGGGAAGGCAAGCTTAATCAGTTCTGAGGGTTGAAACTCCATAAAGCCTAAGTTCAACCAGCGTTGTGCGCCTTTGTTAATTTCACCGAAAAAATGTACCCCGAGCAGCAAGACAATCCCCGCCAGATAAATGGGTAGGGCCCAGCGTTTAAGCGCCTCAGGATTGATCTGAGCCATAGTGAACATAATGCCGAGCGACAACACCATACGGAATAGCTGCCGCTCCATCATCTCTAAATCTTCGCCGCTGGCAGAATAGATGACGAACAGGCCAAAGCCCATGACAGCCAATAGGCCGAGCAATAATGGCAAGTCTATGTGCAAGCGTTGCCAGATGTTTTGATATTGGCTATGGCTACTCATGGCTGCGGTTTCCAAGTATCTCTAAGCATATATTCATCGAGCATGGCGCGGGCGACAGGGCCAGCATTTGCGCCACCCCATCCTGCGTTTTCCATCACGACGGCGAGGACGATTTTAGGATCTTCGAAGGGCGCATAGGCCACAACTAAGGCATTATCGCGGAAATGTTCGGCAATTTTATTTGCATCATATTTGGTATTTTCGGCCACGCCAATGACCTGCGCCGTACCGGTTTTCATTGCGGCGGTGTAAGTGGCATCAGTGAAACGTGACTTATGTGCCGTCTGGCGCATCGCTTCGTTAATGATATTCCAGTTACGGGGATTTTTAAGTTCGATTGGTGGTAACTCATTAATCGGAGAGTCAATTTTGGCAGTATTGTCTTTAATCGATCTCAGCAGATGCGGCGGGAAACGACGGCCCTTATTCGCCATAATGCCTACTGCATTCGCCAATTGTAATGGGGTTGCCGTCCAATAACCTTGGCCAATACCGACGGAAATGGTATCGCCTATGTACCAAGCTTGATTGTACTTTAAGCGTTTCCATTCTTTGGATGGCATGTTGCCAGAAGATTCTTCAAAGATATCGATTCCGGTATTTTGACCAAAGCCAAATTGCTCCATAAAGCGAGCAATATGGTCTACCCCAACTTTGTAGGCGAGTTCGTAGAAGAAGGTATCACAGGATTCAGTAATGGCACTGTAGACGTTAACCCAGCCGTGTCCCCAGCGTTTCCAGTCGCGGTACTTACGTTCAACACCAGGAATCTGCCAAAAACCTGGGTCCCATACGCGGGTGCTCTCGGTAATGACTTTTTCATCAAGCCCTAAAAGTCCAAGATGTGGCTTGATGGTTGATGCTGGCGCATATTGGCCTTGGGTTGCACGGTTGATCAAAGGTCGTGATTTATCATTGAGCAAGGCGCTGTAATCTTTGTTATTAATCCCTTGCACAAATTGGTTTGGATCATAGCTTGGACTCGATACCATAGCTAAAACCCCACCATCACGGGGATCGATTGCGACAATAGAACCACGCAAACCTGTGAGTAGCTCAACCGCTTTTTGTTGCAGCTTGAGATCTAAGGTCAGGTAAATATCTTGTCCCGGCTCTGGCGGTACTATTTTTAAGGTACGAATTGCGCGGCCGCGGTTGTTCACTTCTTCTTCTAAGTGCCCCGGTTTGCCATGCAGTAGGGATTCATAAAACTTTTCAATGCCTTGCTTACCAATGTCCTTGGTGGCCGCATAGTTTTTCCACAGATCGCTGCGCTCTAACTGGGCTCTGTCTCGGGTGTTAATCTTGCCAACATAACCCAGCACATGGGTGATTTGCGCGCCGTAGGGATAATTACGCTTCAGACCCGCTTCGACGGAAATGCCTGGAAATTTATGTTGGTTAACACTGAAAATCGCCACTTGCTCTTCGGTGAGCTGGTTTTTGAGCGTCAGTGGTTTGAAGCGGCGATGAAATTTCAGCGCTTCGGTAAAGGTTTCGCGTTCATCTTCACTGATCTCAATTAACTTGCCGAGCTCATCTAAGGTCTCTGACATGTTACTGATTTTTTCAGGAACCAGATCGAGGGAATAGAAGGGTAAGTTTTCGGCTAACAGCACGCCGTTACGATCGTAAATGAGGCCGCGACTAGGAGCAATGGGAACAACACGAATGCGATTATCATTCGAGCGAGTTGCATAATCCTTATAGGATTCAACCTGTAAATGATAAAGGTTGGTGACTAATACGCTTAATAGGGCGAAAACGCAAAAAAAAGTGAATAGCGCTCGGCGCTTAAAAAGAGACGCCTCGGCGGCGTGATCATGCATTGTTATCCGCTTTTTTGGCGACACTTATGCTATCTCCGGCTGATCCCATGACGGGTGGTTGACACTCGTTAACATCAAGATCCCGCTATTCTCTATGGTAGGGGTGATTCGTGTTCACGCTCCACGCGCGGTACAAACTTTCGGCGACCACAACCCTAACTAAGGGATGAGGTAAGGTTAATGCCGATAGGCACCAACTTTGGTTTGCCGCTTCTTTGCAAGCTGGCGCTAATCCTTCAGGTCCGCCGATCAGTAAACTGACGTCGCGACCATCGAGTTGCCATTTAGTCAACGCGGTTGCAAGCTCGGGGGTCGTCCAGTTTTTTCCGGGGAGATCTAAGCTAACAATATGATTGCCTTTGGGAATAGCCGCCAACATTTGTTCGCCTTCCTTTTGAAGGATCCGGACAATGTCGGCATTTTTCCCCCGCTTTCCAGCGGGTATTTCGATGAGCTCCAGCGCCATATCACGGGGAAAACGGCGCTGGTATTCTTCGAAACCACGGGTAACCCAATCGGGCATCCGTGTTCCTACTGCGATGAGCTGTAACTTCATCAGTCTTGCTTTTCTGACCAGAGCTTTTCAAGCTGGTAGAAATCACGGGTTTGATCTTGCATAACGTGCAGGATCACATCGCCCATGTCCACAAGAACCCATTCGCTGCTTTCGCGGCCTTCAACACCTAAAGGTGGAATACCGGCTTTTTTCGCTTCAACCACAAGGTTTTCAGCGATAGCTTTAACGTGAGTCTTTGATGTACCTGAACATATGACCATGTAGTCAGTGATGTTAGATTGCTTGCTGACATCCAGAACAACAACGTCTCTGGCTTTCAAGTCGTCGATCTTGTCGACAACAAACTGTTTTAATTCCGCGCTCTGCACGCTGGCGTACCTCATTAATTTTAAATAGCGCGGTAGTATACCAGTGTTGCTGCTGGGAATACATTGCCATTGGCAGTTGAGTTGGCGATATCTGCTTACGGTTCGAGCTAAGGTAAGTAAAGTCGTTGATTTTGGATGTAATCTAGCGTGATGGGCATGAGTAAATCGGCGGGAATTTCGCCTTTTGCCAGTTGTTCGCGGATTTGAGTCGAGGAAATATCCTGTGGCGTAATTGTCACAGGGAAAATCTGCCCACTGTTTTTATGGGTACTTTTAGCATGCTCTTCGTGTGTTTCTTGGGGCGCTTGACTGCGGGCCGTTAATATCTGCTGCATAGGATGCGCAGCATCGAGCTGCCACCCCGGGCGCTGGCAGACAACGAGATAGGCAAAGTCGAACAAGCGTTGCCACTCATGCCAGCTTTGTAATTGGATGAAAGAGTCCATCCCCATGATAAAAAACAGCTCATCTTCAGGATGTAAGGCTTTCAGTTGCTCTAGGGTGACCACTGTGTAGGAAGGCGTGTCGCGCTTTGCCTCGATATCGCACAGCTCAAAGCCATCAAGCTGCGAGCAGACATCGGCAACCATATTAAGCCGCTGCGCTGTGGTTAAGTTAGGCTGATGTTTATGGGGCGGAATATGGTTCGGCATCAGCAGGATTTTATCCAAGGCTAATGCGTGTTTCACTTCAATCGCCGGACGGATATGACCATAGTGTATCGGGTCGAAGGTGCCGCCTAAAATACCAATGCGCATATCAACTCTTTGGTTAACCTATGATTAGTCTATGGCTATATGTGCCAGATGCCGATGGGCTCGAGGATCAAATAACAGACACAGGTGGCTCAGCCCAGTCCAGTCCTCTTTACCCTGCTGCTTTAAGTTGAGCTCAAGTTTCGAGGCAAGGGCGAGCATGTGTTCGAGCTGTTCGAGGCTGAGCCGTTGCAGCGCCGCTTGATAAAGAGGCTTACGTTTATCCCAAATTCGATGTTTACTCCAGAGCGCACTCAGCGCGACGCCTTGGGCTTGCTCGCATTTCAAATTGAATAACAAGCCGAGCTCTTTAAACAAGGCCCACAGCAGGATAGGTAAGGCTGTGCCTTCGCCATTGAGCTGGGCCAGCATGTGCTGCGCGCTATCCTGTTTATTATTCAGTAATGCATCCGTGAGTTGGAATACGGTGAAGCGCGACTGATCCTCAAAATAGTGGCTCAGTTCATCGGCACTGACGGGATTTGTTGGACTCAGGAGTTGCAGCAACTGCATGGCTTGATCGGCAGCCAGTAAATTGCCTTCATAAAGCGAATGCAACATAGCGCGGGCATCCGGCTGCAGATTGAGCTTAAAGTGCTTGATGCGGCCATCAAGCCAGCGCATAAACTGATCGCCCTCTGGCGTGGCGCAGGGCAGATACATGCCATGGGCATCTAAGGTCTTAAACCATTTGCTGTTGGTTTGCTCGTTGGCGAGCTTTGGCCCTTCGATAATCAACAGCATATCGGGATTGGGCGTCTGCAATAGGGCTTGCAGTGTGCTTGAGCCTTCGGCACCGGGCTTAGATTGTGGAAGGGTTAACTCAATCAGACGCTTACTGGAAAACAGGCTCATGGCCTGCCATTCCTGAGTCAGGTCGTTCCAATTAAAGCCCGTCTCTTGAATGAGTTGGACTTTTTCATCGAATCCCTGACGCTTGGCGAATTGGCGGATCTGATCTTTGGTGGTTTCAATCAACCAAGGATCATCACCAAAAATCAGATAACAAGGAAATAATTGGTTAAGGTGGCGGGAGAGTTGATCGGGATAGACTCTCATTTAGTCGATTATCCGCATTGAATTGATGGCCCGCATTAATTCACCTCAGTACTGGCCATCGCTTGCAGAATACGATCCGCAGCTTGGATACGCATTTCCTTCGTCAGCAATTCCATTTCACGACTCTTTGCCAATGCGGTACGTGGATCGTCTAAGTAGTCGCGGCGAATTTCAACCTTGAAAGGCTGCGCTTCTTTGCCCGGCAATGCCACAGCAAATTCGACTAAATAAATCAGCTCATACTCGGCGACGTTACCCGTGGGATACAAAGATAAGGTCGAGCGTTCTAGAGAGTCGGTGATTAACCTTAATACTGGAACGTCATCGGCGGCGTCGACAACTTGGATATTATTCAAGCGCAGGCGTTCACGTACTAAACGGGTGAGTTCGCTGTATTCATCCGCGCTGCTCAAACTCAAATGATTGAGGACATCGGGGATTTGATAACTGCGTTGAAGCTTAAAACCGCAACCGGCGCTAGTCATAATCACTAGTGCCATGATTGCGAAGCATATGCGTTTGATTAGCATAGATTTCGCGGTTTCCTATTCGTGGTATACCCTGCGGACTTGAAGTTGCAGCTATGCTGCAACTTCAATAGCTTTGAGTATAGCGAGTTATTAGCAGCCGTTAGTTAGCCACTATGCTAAGCAGTTTGCCCGGCACATAGATCACTTTACGCACCGTCAGGCCGTCTAGGTATTTGATCACGTGCTCATCACTCATACCTAATGCTTCTACTGATTCTTTATCAGCATCGGCAGCCACTGTGATTTTTGCGCGAACTTTACCGTTAACTTGCACAACGATGAGCTTGCTGTCTTCAACGAGCGCAGCTTCATCAACGACTGGCCATTGGCTATCTTCGATGTTGCTTGCATTGCCTAACTCGTTCCACAGGTTAAAGCTCACATGCGGAATGATAGGGTACAGCAAACGCACTATGGCCGATAAGGCTTCGCCGATAATGGCGTTGTCTTGACCTGTGGTTTGTGGCGCTTTTTGCAGATGGTTCATCAGTTCCATCACGGCGGCAACCGCAGTGTTGAACATCTGACGGCGGCCGATATCGTCGGTCACTTTAGCGATAGTCTTGTGGACTTCACGGCGCAGCGCTTTTTGGTCACTTGTTAACGTGCTGACATCTAAGGCTTCGCTGTTATCTTGGTTCACATGCTCGTTTGCCAATTTCCACAGACGTTTAATGAAGCGGTGTGCGCCTTCAACGCCAGACTCTTGCCATTCCAGAGTTAATTCTGGTGGTGAGGCGAACATCATAAATAGGCGAACGGTATCGGCGCCGTATTTTTCGACCATGACTTGAGGATCGATACCGTTGTTTTTCGACTTAGACATCTTGCTCATGCCGGTATAAACCAGCTCATTGCCGTCTTTGTCGATAGCCTTAGTAATGCGGCCCTTGTCGTCTTTTTCTGTGGTCGCTACATCTAAAGGAGAAACCCATACACGGGCGCCTTTTTCGTTGATGTAGTAGAAAGCATCGGCCAACACCATACCTTGGGTCAGCAGTTGTTTGGCTGGCTCGTTAGAGTTAACCAGACCTGCATCACGCAGCAACTTGTGGAAGAAGCGGAAATATAACAAATGCATACAAGCGTGTTCGATACCGCCAATGTATTGATCCACAGGTAGCCAGTAGTTGGCTTTAGCGGGATCTAACATTTCGTCTGCATGCGGGCTGCAATAACGGGCGTAATACCAAGATGATTCCATAAAGGTATCGAAGGTATCGGTTTCGCGCAGCGCATCTTGACCGTTGACTTGGGTTTTCGCCCATTCTTTATCGGCTTTGATAGGGCTTTGAATCCCGTCCATCACGACATCTTCTGGCAGCAATACTGGCAGTTGATCTGCTGGCGTTGGGATCACAGTGCCGTCGGCTAAGGTCACCATAGGAATAGGTGCGCCCCAGTAACGCTGACGTGAAACACCCCAATCGCGCAGACGATAGTTGACTTGGCGCTTGCCTTTACCTTCGGCAACTAACTTATTAGCGATGGCATTAAAGCCTGCTTCAAAGTCTAAACCGTCGAACTCACCCGAGTTAAACAGTACGCCTTTTTCGGTATAAGCGGCTTCGCTAATGTCCACTTCGCCATCAACTGGCTTGATCACAGCCTCAATTGCTAGACCATATTTTTTTGCAAATTCAAAGTCACGTTGGTCGTGGCCTGGAACTGACATCACAGCGCCTGTGCCATAGTTCATCAACACAAAGTTAGCTGCCCAAATCGGGACTTGCTTACCAGTGATAGGATGAATGGCGAAAAGCCCTGTAGCGACACCGCGTTTTTCCATTGTCGCGAGTTCGGCTTCTGATGTTGTGCTGTTTTTGCACTCATCGATAAAGGCGGCAAGCTCAGGATTCGTTTGCGCGGCGATTTCAGCCAATGGATGACCTGCGGCAATCGCCACATAGGTCACGCCCATTAAGGTATCTGGACGTGTGGTATAGATATCGAAGCTTTTATCGTGACCTGCGACGCCGAAGGTCATTTCCACACCTTCGCTGCGACCAATCCAGTTGCGCTGCATGGTCTTGACCTGTTCAGGCCAGCCATCTAAGGTATCGATATCGTTTAACAATTCTTCTGCATAGGCAGTGATCTTAATAAACCACTGTGGAATTTCTTTTTGTTCCACAGGGGTATCACAGCGCCAGCAGCAACCGTCTTGAACTTGCTCGTTCGCCAGTACGGTTTCATCGTTTGGACACCAGTTGACTGAAGCTGTCTTTTTATAGACTAGGCCTTTCTCGTACAACTTAGTGAAGAACCATTGTTCCCAGCGATAATATTCAGGGGTACAAGTGGCGATTTCACGGCTCCAATCGTAACCAAAACCCAGCAATTTCAGCTGGTTCTTCATGTATTCTATGTTTTCATAGGTCCATGGCGCAGGCGCAGTCTTGTTGTTAATCGCGGCATTTTCTGCGGGCAAACCAAAGGAGTCCCAACCAATAGGCTGGAGCACGTTTTTGCCTTGAAGACGTTGAAAGCGTGCAACTACGTCACCTATGGTATAGTTGCGTACGTGTCCCATGTGGAGTCTGCCAGAAGGGTACGGAAACATCGAAAGGCAATAAAACTTTTCTTTGTTTGCGTCTTCAGTGACTTCGAAGGTTTTGTTGTCATGCCAGTGCTTTTGCACTAAGGCTTCAATTTCTGAGGGATTATATTGCTCTTGCATCACTCTATTTCCGGCAGTGCCGCCTATTATTTGATCTAACGCCATATCAGCGCGAGTAAGATCTGCATAGAATAAACTAGAAGCGATGCATTAAAAAGGTTCGTATGAAGGAGTATTGGTTATGAATGATAGAAGTAACGTGTTACTAGGACTGTATCAAGCCTTAATTACCGAAGTGAAAGCTCAATTTGCAGAAGATAACACGCTGACTGTAAAGAACTTATTTAACTCTGTCACTCAAGGTAAGGAGTTTTTACGTCTTAAACAACAGGCTGGAGAAGATGAGCTCGCTTTAGTAGAACAATTCTTAAAACGTGATATTACCAGTTTTCTTCGCGAGCAGAACGCCGATAGTCTGAGCCACAGCCAAACTGTGATTACTTTGGAGAATACGCTTTGGCATTGGTTGGGTGAAATAACCGATCGCAGCCAAGTGGAATGGCATGAATTAACGCAAGATTTTAAGCAAAATGGTTATTACAAAAGTGGCGACATAGTAAGTCAGGGCATCATGGTATGCACTAACTGTGGCAATGAAATGAGTATTGAATTTCCGAGTCCCATCCCTGATTGCCCAGAGTGTGATCACGAAGAATTTACCCGCGAGCCGCTAACGCCTTAGTCGCGTTAACGATCTTATTTCGTTAAAACGACGCATCTGCGTCGTTTTTTTTTGATCAATTAAACCGAAATCACCGCTATCTTGGTTAATCAGACAATATCAGCTGTTCGTACGACAGTAACTGAGGATTTGGCCACCGAAAGGCGCCAATAAGAATTCAGTGTGAATGGGTTTATGTTGTGTGTGTTCGTAACCTAAGGTGACCATACGTTTACTGAATTTGGCATGATTACCACGACCGGGATCAACCAAGACCACATCGCAAACCGGTTTAGCATGCTGCTCAATAAATTGTGACAACAGATCGGCATGTTCTTGTTCGTACAAGAGATCGCTACCAATGATCAGATCAAATAAGCCTAAATTCGTTTCTGCATCAGCCCAGCCAGTGCGCACAAACGGGATCGCCCGACCATGATTTAAATCGACATTCTGCTTAAGGAAATTTCCTGATTCTGGGTGATAGTCGGTTGCTGTGATATCGGCGTGTCTATGGTTGAGCACTAGACTCGCGAGCCCAATGCCACAGCCCACTTCAAGAATACGTTTATTGCCAATTTTGTAGTCTGCCATGTGGTGTGAGAGCACTTGGCTCGATGGCCAGACTATGCCAAATAACGGCCAAGTTGCGGAGGAAATACCGAGCTTTTCAGCTTCGCCATCGATGTCGTCAAATTCCTGATTGTCTCTTAGGGTTCTGACATGAATATCGAGATCGCCAAACTCGTGGGTTTGGTAGCGCACGCGAAGCAGTGCCATAGAGTTGCCTTGATGTGTACCTTAGTTAAGGAACGAGGTAATGGTACCAATCTATTGGCTATGCAGACACAGTAACAGTAACTATGATTGGTATAAGGCCACGTCTAATCGTTCACCTTAACGTGGAACGCGCAATCAGCCTAATCTATTCGCAGACAATTGCGGGATAACACAGGTTAACTGAGTGTCAGCCTAACAACCTTGGGTGTTGACATCATATAGCGGCGGGGTGTTGGCATCGCTGGCTTGGGTGTAGCGGAAATAGCATTGATCGTCATCTACTAAGGTATTGTTGTTAAGATCGTAACCTATGTAAGTGATATCAACGCCTTGATATTGAATGATGAGCTTATCATCTGAGGTGATCCAGTTTTCCACATCGGTATTATCGAGGTAATCCCATTTCAATCTGGTATCGGGCGTGCCATCACCATTGAGGTCGATATCAATAATATCGTCGCGGCCTGCAACGGCTTGGCTTCGCAGGCTGGGCATTTGCGTTTTGGAGTAGGCCAGTGTGTTGGCGGTTTTTACGCTGGCCTGTAATTGGCTCAGGGTTTGTACCCGAGCCTCTTTACTCAAACCGATAAATTTAGGCGCGGCAATCACTGCCAAGATCCCAAGTACAATAATCACCACGACCAGTTCTATCAAGGTAAAGCCAGCCGCATCTTGTTTATTGATTGCGTAACGCATGGTCTCGATCCTATTGCGCTTTTACACGTCGGCCAAAGCCGAGTAATACCAGTAAGCTACACAGCAGTAGCAGGGGAGTTTGGCCTAATTTTGCGAACCAAGTTTGGCCTGTTACCAAGGGAATGGTTGCGCTTAGCACGCCGGTTTCAAACTGGGGTAAGGATGCTGTGATATTGCCATGTTCATCGACTACCGCAGTCACGCCATTGTTGGTTGCCCGCAATAGAGGGCGGCCCAATTCAATTGCGCGCATTTGGGCGATTTCCATATGTTGTAATGGGCCGTTTGAACTACCAAACCAAGCATCGTTAGAGACAGTTAACAGTATATCTGTCCCTTGATTAACGCTGTCGCGTAATTGCTCTGGGAAGGCAATTTCATAACAAATGGCGGGCGCGATTTTATGGCCTAGGGCACTTAGATTTGGCTGTTGATATTCGCCTCTAGCAAAGGAGGACATAGGCAAATTAAAGAAAGGCGCAATCGGGCGCAGCAGCGCTTCAAAGGGCACAAACTCGCCAATCGGCAACAGATGATGTTTCTTAAATTGATTGCTGCCATCGCCCTCATAGTCAGGGCCAGCTTGTTGTTTCTGATTATGATTACCAAGCACAATCAATGAATTATAAAACTCATTATTTTGATGGCTAATAATGCCAGTGATGATTGAGGTATGGTTTAGATTGGCGACTTTATTGGCGTTATCTAAAAAGTCCTGCACCATAGATTCTGGCGCGGGAACTGCCGCTTCTGGCCAAATAATGATATCGGCATCAAAATGTTCGCGGGATAAATCCATGTATTTTAATAGGGTCGGCCACAGGGCGTCGGGTTCCCACTTCATGCTTTGGGGAATATTGCCTTGCACCAGTGCCACTTTAACATTTTCACCCGTAGGATGAATGTCGGAAACCTTAGGTGCAGCCCAAACTGCCAGAATACTGAGTGGCAATAAAAGCAGTAAACTCTTATAACGCTTAGTAAAACAAAGGGCTAATGCACCTGCTAGCATGGCCAGCACAAAGCTTAACCCGAGTGCGCCTATAATACTGGCAAGGGGTTTTAGCGGCCCTTGGGTTTGCGAGTAACCGGCCCATAACCAGGGGAAACCTGTCATCACCCAGCCACGAGCCCATTCGGTCAAGGTCCACAGGGCGGGGAACAGGGCGAGATTACGCCAAAGGCTAAACGTGGTTTCGCCATTTTTACTGAGCGTTTTAGTTAACCAAGCCAGCGCTAAACCTGTTAGTGCCGGATATAAGGCTAAGTACAAAGCCAACAAGGCCATCAAGCCAACGGAGGCGATGAGCGGCATACCACCAAAGGTATCCATACTCACATGTACCCAGCTGATCCCTACGGCAAAACAGCCAAATCCAAAGCTTAACCAATAGTAAAAGCTTGCCTTAGCGCCAAGCGCTCGGCTATGCCAGAGGGCAATCGCCATGGCAAACGGATAGATTATCCAAATGGAATAGGGCGCAAATGAAAGCGCCGTACTGGCGCCAAGGGCAAATGCCAGTACGAGTCTCAAAGCACTAGGTCGGGACTTTTGTTGGGCAAAAGCCCGGATTTGTTTTAGCACGAGTGATTATTCTACGTCTTCGCCAGTATTAGGATCGGGGAGTTTAACTCTGAGTTGGATTAAACGCCTTGTGTCAGCATTGATAACTTTAAATTCAATGCCTTCAATTATGATGCTCTCGTTGCGTTCTGGCAGATGGCCAAAGGCGTGTGAGACTAAGCCACCGACGGTATCAAACTCTTCATCGCTGAATTCAGTATTGAATTCTTCGTTGAAATCTTCAATTGGCGTCAAGGCCTTAACCATATAAACCGTGTTGCCGACTTTGCGGATCTCGGTTTCTTCTGTGCTATCGTGGTCGAATTCGTCTTCAATCTCACCGACAATTTCTTCCAAAATATCTTCGATAGTCACCAGACCTGACACACCGCCGTATTCATCGACCACAATCGCCATATGGTAGCGCTGTGAGCGGAATTCTTTTAACAATACATCGACGCGTTTGCTTTCGGGTACAACCACAGCAGGACGGATCACGCGGTCCAGTGAGAAGGGCTCATCACTGTTGGAGAAACCGTAAGGGATCAAATCTTTAGCAAGCAAAATGCCTTCGATATGGTCTTTATCTTCGTTAACGACGGGGAAGCGCGAGTGACCTGAACCAATCACTGTGGCGAGTAATTCTTCGACCGAGTTGTCTATCTGGAGGGCGACAATTTGAGCTCTTGGGATCATGATATCCCGAACACGCATATCAGAAACGTCTAATACACCTTTTATCATCTCGCGGGTGTCTTGAGTGATCAGATCGCGCTGTTCTGCACCATCAATCACATCGACTAAATCTTCGCGATTTTGAGGTTCGCCCTGAAATAGCTGACTTACTCTATCAAACCAACCTTTCTTGTGGGCGTTCGTACTCGGGGGGATATCGTCACTCATAGTTTTCTCATTAGCTTTTGATAGGGATTATCTTAGCTAACTATTGTTCCTTATATGGGTCAGTAAAGCCTAAGCCTTCAATGAGTTGGGTCTCTAACGACTCCATCTCTTCAGCTTCTTCATCTTCGATGTGATCATACCCTAGCAGATGCAAGCAACCATGTACAACCATGTGTGCCCAGTGCGCTTCTAAGGTTTTATGTTGTTCACGGGCTTCATTTTCAACGACTGCCGCGCAAATGACAAGATCTCCGAGTAAAGGAAGTTCAATTTCTGGCGGTGCCTCAAAGGGAAATGACAGCACATTGGTCGGTTTGTCTTTGCCGCGGTAGGTGCTATTGAGCATCTGACTCTCACGGCTGTCGACGATACGTATGGTTAATTCAGCTTCATCCATGCTATTGCCAATCGCGGTTGTGACCCAAAGGGCAAATTGTTCGTCCGTTGGCAACCCGTCGCAGGCGGTGGCATGTTGAATATCTAAGGCTAAATCAAGACTCATGTGCTGCGGCTTCCTGTTGTTTCTGGTATTGGCTTTCTTTCTTAGCCTTTAAGGTTTGCTCTTTTAAATCAAATGCCTCATAGGCTTCGACGATACGAGCAACCACAGGATGGCGCACGACGTCTTGGGAGACGAAAAAGTTAAAGCTGATTTCGTCTACTTGGCTTAACACTTCAATCGCGTGGCGTAGGCCGGACTTTTGATGTTTAGGCAAGTCGGTTTGGGTGATGTCGCCTGTGATCACCGCGCGGGAATTAAAGCCGATACGGGTAAGGAACATCTTCATTTGCTCGATTGTGGTGTTTTGGCTTTCATCGAGAATAATAAAAGCATCGTTCAAGGTACGGCCGCGCATATAGGCAAGCGGCGCCACTTCGATGACGTTTTTCTCAATTAAGCGTTCCACTTTTTCAAAGCCGAGCATTTCGAAAAGTGCGTCATAGAGTGGACGTAAATAAGGGTCGACCTTTTGACTTAAATCACCGGGTAAGAAACCGAGTTTTTCACCCGCTTCCACCGCTGGGCGAGTCAGCAAAATACGGCGTACCTCTTGGCGCTCTAACGCATCCACTGCCGCTGCTACCGCAAGGTAGGTTTTGCCGGTTCCCGCAGGGCCGATACCAAAGGTAATGTCGTGGCGCACAATATTGGCCACATATAAGCTTTGATTCGGATTGCGTGGCTTAATGACGCCACGGCGGGTTTTGATATTAATGCTGCTGTCGTCGCTCACATCTTCTTGCTCTAGGGCGATGGCTTCTTGAATGGCGATATGGACTTGTTCAGGCTCAAGATCGGGCGTGCTGCCTTTGACCGTTTGGGTCTCGATATAGAGCTCTTTGAGTAAGTTGTTGACGCTTAAACAATTGCGTGGCAGTCCGGTGATCTGGAAATGATTGTTCTTGCGGACGATTTCAACGCCAACGCGACGTTCTATCTGCTTGATATTGTCATCGAATGGACCGCACAGTGAAGCCAAACGGCGGGTTTCTGCGGGTTCGAGATACAGATTCATGGTAGTTAATTTACTGGACAAATAGCACTCCCAATAGCGAATAAGAAAGTAAGGTACGAGGTTGGTTAACCATCGCAAGATAATTTCAGTTTACGAGCCATAGCCGATAATTGCTAACGGAAAATAGCAATTGCCTCGGTAGACTTAAACAAAAGTGCGTGAAAGCAAAAGGGCGACTAAGTCGCCCTTCTTTATATGTGTACTGATATGGGTACTGTTTAAGCCGATTTAAAGCTTATGGCTTAAATTGAGTCACACCCAGTTCATCATCTTGTTTGCGCTTGGCCAGAATTTCAGCCGGACGCAGGCTACGACGTAGATCCATTTCATCTTCGCCGCGGATAAAGACACCGCGCAGTGAGTTAGTGTATACGTCGACGATTTCGACATCTACGAAAGTACCAATGTGTTTTGGCTGACCTTCGAAGTTCACCACTCGGTTGTTCTCAGTACGGCCACGCAGTTCCATTGGGTTTTTCACCGATGGACCTTCAACCAGAATACGTTGCACTGTGCCCATCATGTGGCGGCTGTAGCGCATGGCTTGCTGGGTGATGCGGTCTTGCAGAATCGCGAGACGTTGCTTTTTCTCTTCCATATCGACGTTATCGGGTAAATCCGCCGCTGGCGTGCCCGGACGTGCGCTATAGATAAAGCTAAAGCTGTGGTCGAAACCTATGTCTTCAATTAATTTCATAGTATCGGCAAAGTCTTCTTTGGTTTCGCCTGGGAAGCCAATGATAAAGTCTGAGCTGATTTGAATGCCTTCACGGGCTTTACGCAGGCGGCGGATAATTGACTTATATTCAATCGCCATGTGGCCGCGCTTCATCGCCGTGAGAATACGGTCAGAACCCGATTGCACTGGCAAGTGTAAGAAGCTCACTAGCTCTGGGGTATCTTCGTAAACGTCGATAATATCTTGTGTAAATTCAATCGGGTGACTGGTCGTGAAGCGAATACGGTCGATACCGTCGATGGCTGCCACGAAACGCAGTAATTCCGCAAAGGTACAGATAGCGCCATCGTGAGTTGCGCCGCGATAGGCATTCACGTTTTGGCCTAGCAGGTTCACTTCGCGCACACCTTGCTCCGCCAATTGGGCGATTTCAAGGATGATGTCGTCCGATGGACGGCTGACTTCTTCGCCGCGAGTATAAGGCACTACACAGAACGAGCAGTATTTGCTACAACCTTCCATGATAGACACAAACGCGGTTGGGCCTTCGGCGCGTGGCTCTGGCAGACGGTCGAATTTTTCGATTTCAGGGAAGCTGATATCGATAACCGCTTTGTCACCACGGCGCACTTGCTCGATCATCTCGGGCAGACGGTGCAACGTTTGTGGGCCAAAAATAATGTCGACACATTGGGCTCTGTCTTTAATCGCTTTGCCTTCTTGTGAAGCAACGCAGCCGCCCACGCCAATAATCAAATTGGGATTTTTATCTTTAAGCGTCTTCCAGCGTCCTAGCTGATGGAACACTTTTTCCTGCGCTTTTTCACGAATTGAACAAGTGTTCAGCAGGAGAATGTCTGCCTCAGACGCTTCTTCAGTCAAGGTATAACCTTGGTATTCGCCTAACAGATCAGCCATCTTGGATGAGTCATACTCATTCATTTGACAGCCCCAAGTCTTGATATGGAGTTTCTTACTCATCAGTTGTGTCGCCCTAAGATGACCAATAAAAATAGCGCGACATTTTACCTGCTGTTATGGCTGCTGACCAGCTTTGTCCACACTTTTACCGATTGGCTTTTGCTGAGGGCGATACCCATACAAATGCTAGGTTTTTATTACTCGCTTGTACTTGGGCGAGGTTAAGACGGTTAACATGCTGAGCTTTGGCCATTTCCATCAAGCTATTACGCGCTTGGATGCCGATGTCTTCACGAATTTCTAGTCGAAATGCGCTCAACATTTCCGTGGTATGTTGATATAAGGCATAATCGAGCGGATCGCGATAGGTCACTGTGATGGTTTCAATGTTTGGGCTCGCGACTGAGTTAGTTGCTGAGCTAGCCGCGATGGCTTGGCCTAGCGGTGCAATGCCTAATATGAGTGCCGTGCCCAATGTAAATACTGTGCCTTGTGTAAGTGCGCTGCAAATTAATAAGCGGCTGGCTATGGGTAAAAGAGTCAGTGTTTTCATGACATCCTCGCTAATTTATACGGTGGATTCACTTGTTAACTCGTCCAATACGGCTTAGGGCTGGGTGCTAGTTAAGTGAGAGTGTTCAGCACGGATAACGCCAGCCAAATCACAAAATCGCGATTAAGTGATTTTGGCTATGATGCCCGTGCCACTTGAGTTTAGTCAGTGTTGAAACGGGTAAGTCTTGTCTTTGTAAGCAACTGTGAGCAGACGGGCTGATAGCAACATTTGCTCACGTTTGAGTGCTAAGAGACATACTTTTGATACAAAGTTCGTGGCTATCTCCTACATAGGTTTAGCCAATGCTGTCTGGGTAAAATAGCTGGCGCATAGACTTGCGCATAGATAGTGTAAAGACGTCGCTTGGGCAGCAATAAACATGGCAATAAAGGTGGTAACTAAGGTGGTAAGTAAGATGAGCCAAATTGATGAAGCAAGTGCACCGATGACATCTGATACAACTCATTCTGACGTGACTCATGTTGATGTGATTCATTCAGACGTCACTCATGTTAAAGGCACTCATGTTAAAGGCACTGAGTTCGATGTCATTCTCGTCGGCGGCGGTATGGTCGGTGCGGCGACAGCAATTGGATTAGCCCTGCAGGGCTTGCAAGTGGCGGTGATTGAATCATTTGCGCCAGAGGCTTATCAAGCCGAGCAGCCGTTAGATGTGCGAGTCTCGGCCATCAGTGTGGCCTCTGAAACGCTGCTTGAACGTCTTGGCGCCTTGGACTCACTGCTGAAAATGCGCAATGTGCCTTATCTTGGCTTAGAAACTTGGGAGCTTGATGGCTGCATCACCCAATTCCACAGCTCGCAAATTGGCGCTAGTCATTTAGGTCATATAGTTGAAAACCGTTTAATCCAACTTGCCCTGTGGCAACAGATGGCGCAATTGGCTGGCATCACCTTATATTGCCCAGATAAAGTGGTGGCATTTGCCCGTGATAGTGATAGCGTCAGTGTGCACTTACAATCGAATAGTAAACTTAACGCTAAGTTATTGGTCGGTGCCGATGGTGCGCACTCACAGGTACGCCAATGGGCGGGGATTGGGATTTCAGGTTGGGATTACGCTCAATCGGCGATGCTGATCAATATCAACACCGCACAGGGCCAGCAAGATGTCACTTGGCAACAGTTTACGCCTAAAGGACCGCGTTCATTATTACCTCTGCCCGGCAACAACGCGTCGCTGGTGTGGTACGACGACGCCAACCGAATAAAACAGTTAATGCAGCTTAACAACAAACAGTTGGCCGAACAGATACGTTTGCATTTCCCTGCGCGCTTAGATGCCGATTTCACCGTTGAGAATAAAGGCAGTTTTGGCCTGACTCGTCGCCATGCGCAGCGTTATTATAGTCAGAACGTGGTGATTTTAGGGGACGCCGCCCACACGATTAACCCGCTCGCAGGCCAAGGGGTGAACCTTGGGTTTAAGGATGTTGAAGCTTTTTTGGCGGTCATCAAGGATGCATTAGCCCAAGATAATATCTGGTGGTCGAATGAAGTGCTTGCCCAATATCAGCGCAAACGCTATCGCGACAACCAACTGATGATGACGGCGATGGATTTGTTTTACGCAGGTTTTAGCAACGATATCCTGCCGTTAAAGCTGCTGCGTAATGGTGCGTTAAAGTTGGCAAACATCAATTCTCCGATCAAAAATACCGTCCTTAAATATGCAATGGGGCTTAATTAATCCTGAGTTGTTCTGCGTTCTGACTCAGTGTGATGACGTGGCATTTGTTGACTTGGGCTTTGAGTGCTAAAATGCCGCGTTTTTAGCAGCTATGGTCAGTTCAGTCGGCGCTTTGCGCGGCTGCCATCGACGAAATAACGATATTGAGTGTCATGAGCGAAATAAAATTAATAGTTGGCCTGGCTAACCCTGGTGCTGAATATGCGCACACTCGCCATAATGCGGGGGCTTGGTACGTACTAGAGTTGGCTCGAATTTGCGGCGTGACTTTAGTGGCCGACAGTAAGTATTTTGGCTTGACCGCCAGAGCCGTATTGCACGGAAAAGATGTCCGCTTGTTGATCCCGACGACTTATATGAATCTAAGTGGTAAAGCCGTCGGTGCTTTGGCGAACTTTTTTCGTATCACACCGGAAGAGATTCTGGTCGCTCACGATGAACTCGATTTGCCGCCTGGCGTTGCCAAGTTCAAGCTCGGTGGGGGTCATGGCGGCCACAATGGTTTGAAAGATATTATTGCTAAACTGGCTAACGATAAAAATTTCTACCGTTTACGCTTAGGTATCGGTCATCCCGGCGATAAAAACCAAGTCAGTGGTTACGTACTAGGCAAAGCACCTGCCAAAGAGCAAGAGCTTATTGATGCGGCGATAGATGAAGCTGTGCGTTGTACAGAGATTTTGTTTAAGCAAGACATGGTGAAAGCCATGAACAGATTACACTCCTTTAAAGCGGAGTAGGTTTTGCTTTGGCGAGACCCAAGTATAAAGTGATTTAATTATTCAGTAATGTGCTGCCATAGGGCAGGACGACTAAACCTCGCTGATGAGTGTGACTCGTTAGCCAATAATCGAGAGAAAGGTAAGCATATGGGTTTTAAATGCGGCATTGTTGGTCTTCCTAACGTTGGTAAATCAACGCTTTTTAATGCGTTAACTAAGGCTGGCATCGAAGCGGCTAACTTCCCGTTTTGTACCATTGAACCTAACACGGGTGTTGTACCTGTGCCGGATCCACGTCTGGATGCGTTAGCTGCGATTGTGAATCCACAACGTATATTACCGACCACTATGGAATTCGTGGATATCGCGGGTCTTGTGGCTGGTGCATCTAAAGGCGAAGGTTTAGGTAACAAGTTCCTTGCTAACATCCGTGAAACCGATGCCATTGGTCACGTAGTACGCTGTTTCGATGATGACAATATTGTTCACGTTGCTAACAAGGTTGATCCCGCTGGCGATATCGAAGTGATTAACACTGAATTAGCCTTAGCTGACTTAGACAGCTTAGAGCGCGCGGTTCAACGCCAGCAAAAACGTGCTAAAGGCGGTGATAAAGACGCTAAGTTTGAAGTGGAAGTATTAGAAAAAATGCGTCCAATTTTAGACGAAGCGAAAATGCTGCGTTCAATGGAATTATCTAAAGAAGAACTGGAAGCCGTTGCTTACCTTAACTTTTTAACCTTAAAGCCGACCATGTATATTGCTAACGTGGCGGAAGATGGTTTTGAGAATAACCCACACTTAGACGCTGTTCGCGCTATTGCTGCCACAGAAAACGCTATCGTTGTTGCTGTGTGCGCCGCGATTGAATCTGAATTAGCTGAAATGGACATCTCAGATCGCGATGAGTTTATGGCTGATCTGGGTATCGAAGAGCCTGGTTTAGATCGCGTTATCCGTGCTGGTTATCAATTACTGAATTTGCAAACCTATTTCACCGCAGGCGTGAAAGAAGTGCGTGCTTGGACTGTGCCAGTCGGTGCGAGTGCCCCGCAAGCGGCAGGCGTGATTCACACCGATTTTGAACGTGGTTTTATCCGTGCTCAAGTGATGGCATTTGATGACTTTATCGCTCACAAAGGTGAAGCGGGCGCGAAAGAAGCCGGTAAGTTACGTGTGGAAGGCAAAACCTATATCGTTAAAGATGGCGATGTGATGCATTTCTTGTTTAACGTATAACTAGGATTAGACAAGCCCTAAACCTTGATAAATTAAGCTAAGTACGAGTAACAGTGTGTTATTTAGCACATCTGTTGCTCAGTTTGGTGAAGTAATAGCCGAACAGCTTAACCTAAGGGAAATAGCGAAAAAAAGCTGTTGACCTCGATACCTCGAATAAGCATAATACGCCCCGTTCCTCGCTGAGAGGGGCGCGTAATATCGAAGTGGCAATGTAGCTCAGCTGGTTAGAGCACAGCACTCATAATGCTGGGGTCGCAGGTTCAAGTCCCGCCATTGCTACCATTTTATTTAAGAAGCATATTCTTATATAAAATAGACGGCGATTTTACTCTAGCATTGATTGCTAGCATCTCTTCAAGATGTAAACACGAAGCTGTGCGGGAATGGTGAAATTGGTAGACACGCCAGATTTAGGTTCTGGTGCCGCAAGGTGTGAGAGTTCAAGTCTCTCTTCCCGTACCATTTTTAGAAACATCGGCGATAGCGGATGTTTGAAACAGAGTTAGTTGGGGTATCGCCAAGTGGTAAGGCACCGGGTTTTGATCTCGGCATTCCAAGGTTCGAATCCTTGTACCCCAGCCATTTTTTCTCAGTTTCCAAGTTGATTGGGGTATCGCCAAGTGGTAAGGCACCGGGTTTTGATCTCGGCATTCCAAGGTTCGAATCCTTGTACCCCAGCCATGGCAATGTAGCTCAGCTGGTTAGAGCACAGCACTCATAATGCTGGGGTCGCAGGTTCAAGTCCCGCCATTGCTACCATATTTAACTCTGTTAAAGTGATTTATCAGAGAAAAATCCAAAGCTGTTGAACAAACAATTTTGGTACATTTTGATGCGGGAATGGTGAAATTGGTAGACACGCCAGATTTAGGTTCTGGTGCCGCGAGGTGTGAGAGTTCAAGTCTCTCTTCCCGTACCATCAAAATGCAATCTTCAGAAAGAAGATTAAACACAGTTTATTGGGGTATCGCCAAGTGGTAAGGCACCGGGTTTTGATCTCGGCATTCCAAGGTTCGAATCCTTGTACCCCAGCCAAAAATTAAAAAGCCTGTCTTCGGACAGGCTTTTTGCTTTCTGGTTTTTCACTATATCCTTACTAATCGTTTTCACTCTCTATCTGCTTTCGCATTATTCGCAGTTTGGTTTCTTTCGCTTTCTTCGTTTAGCATTTCCCTTTTCCCTTTTCTATCAATGTCCTTGCTATAGCTGGCTTGAATTTCTGTCGTTTGTTTTTATCAAGCCGTTTATAGGTTGGGTAACTCAATAATGATGTATTGGATTTTAAGTCGTCAGCAAGCTGAATAAGCCTTATCTGTTTAGTTCTGGGATTCAGAGAGTGGAGTGAAGCTTAGAGTTAGCAAGCACAACTAATCTTTGAGTGAGTATAAGAGCCAACATAAGCACTAGCATAATAGCAGGCATAAGAAGCTGGGCTTGGATCAGAATGTCGAACTGGGGAATTGGCACTTTATAAGACGACAGTGAATACCACAGTGCCAGTTGATTAGGCACTGTGGTGATCTGTGTTATTGCTTTTTGACTTCTGGCACGACAGGCAGCGATTTTATTTCCGCTGGAACCGCTGGAACCGCTGGAACCGCTGGAACCGCTGGCATTGCTGGTGTGGCTACTTTTGCTGCCGCATCAGTGATAGTTGCTGGCAATACAGCATGCTCAGTGACAGCACTTTGAACCGCGTTAACCTCACCCGTGGCAACCGCTTTGACGGCATTAGGCACTGCTAACTGTTGCTGAACTTGATTCGCGCCCGCATCTAAGGCTTTTTGTTGTAACTTCTGCGGATCGGTATAGTCGGCTAATTCCTTCGGCCAGCTTGGGACCAGCTTTTGCGCTTGATTACTAAATTGCTCAGAGAACACTGAGGGCGCGCCGCCTTTCATTAGCATGACTGCCATTTGGTTGGTGTCCGAGTTCCAAACCAGACCGGCTTTTTCTGCCATCTCAGGTACAGGAGTATAAGTTGACACTAAATAGATGAGTGGACCTTCCTGCTGGATCTTGTCGGCCGTTTTTAGCAGCGACAGGGTAGTATCGTAATTTTTACCCAGCAATTCCTGCATACGGTTCTTAATGAGTGGCTGTTCGAATAAGCCGACATCATTTGGATCTAAACCGACAAGGGGCTTGAGCAAGGCCCACATCAATTGACCTTGGGGCGACATTAATAAAAGTGGAGCAACACAGGCGTTGAGCATTAACGCGAGCCACAGAATATGCAGGCAGCGCATTTTTTTGAGCAGAGATGTACTCAAGATGATATTTCCTTGGGAGTACCAGCAAGTCGCCGGCGGCGGATTGTAGCCGATTGGCATGAGGTAAACGAGAGGGGGCGTAAAGTAAATTTTATGCCAAAAAGTTAGCGTGAATGTTGGATTTTATCTATATGAATCTAATGAATATTTACAGCTGATACCGTAAATAACTTGCTGCTAATTTAATCAAAGATAATGGCTTTTGAGTGTTAAATGCAGATTTGCCTGTAAGCGGTTTATTTTTTCAGTCTTATTTTTCAATTCTATATTTCAGCTTCTTTTTCAGTATTGAATATGTAAAGTTTGTAAACTTTGTTCTATTTGATAATCGATCTCATTTAATCTCGCACATTAAATTAGTTTAATGCAGCTCATTTCAGTCTTAGGCTGCATAGGGAAAGCCAATTCTAGAGGCATTTCTCTTCGGGTTGCTTTTGAGAGTGCACCATTGAAATTAAGAGTCAGTAAGTCGTCTTTGTTCTTTGCTCGAATTATCCATGTATATGTATCTATGGCGTTGTTGTTGCTGATGCTGTTTTTTGCGTTGACAGGCATAACGTTAAATCACCCTAATTGGTTTTCTCAAACAGATCAGGAACCTAAACGGGAGCAAGTGCCCATTCCTGCCTATTTATTACCCGTCGATACTCAAGATGCGCAGTGGCGTTTGGCAACGGGCCATTGGCTGAAAAGTGAATGGGCTATGGATATGGCTACTGCCGATATAGATGAAGACGAAATTAGCTTAGTCAGCAAAGGGCCCGGCACTTACCGCAGCCTGACGTTGGACCTACTCGATGGCCAAGCCTATGTCGAAACCTTAGAGTACGGTGTCGTAGCCGTAGTGAATGATTTGCATAAGGGCCGTAACACAGGCACTGCATGGGCTTGGATACTCGATCTTAGCGCCGTGCTGATTATTTTATTTTCGCTTACTGGGGCTTACTTATTATTGCCTCAAACCAAGCGCCTCAAAAAGTCATTGTTATACATGGTACTTGTCAGCGGTAGTTGCGGACTTGTGTATGTTTATTTCGTTCCATAAGGAGTGTAGGCCGAGTATGCGTCATCTTATTCGTACCATTGCGGCGAGTGCTTTGTTTGTGAGTTCTGCTGCGTTTGCGGCGCCGCAAATGACTGTTGATTTAACTTTACCTGAAATTACCGAAGGCCAATATCACAGACCTTATGTGGCTGTGTGGGTTGAAAATACCCAAGGGCAACCGGTAAAAACCTTAAGCCTTTGGGTTTGGGATGAAGGCCATAAATGGCTTAAAGACATCCGTCGTTGGTGGCGTAAAGCGGGTCGTGACGATATGAGTTTTGTTGATGGTATTGCATCTGCCACACGTCCTGCAGGTCATTACAAAATCGATTGGGATTTAAAAGATGAGGCAGGCAAAGCGCTGGAACCTGCTCGTTACACTGTGTTTATTGAAGTGGTGCGTGAGCATGGCGGTCGCGATCTCGTGCGACAAAACATCGATTTAGCTGCGGGGGACTTCTCAGTGCAGTTACCCGCCACCACTGAAACCGGCGTTATCGACATACGCTTAAGTGGCATGGCTCGCTGAGCCTGCTACTGAATATATTGCCCGTACATTACTCGTTAAACTTAAGGAAAAGGCATGAAATTACGTCTTATTGCATTACTTAGCACACTTTGTATTAGCCCGTTGGCAAGCAGCCACGACAGATGGATTTTACCTAGCCACTTTAACGTTTCGGCCGAAAGCCAAGAAGCCGTGTGGATAACCTCTGATGTGTCTGCTAGTAATCAAGTGTTTATGATGGATAAACCTTTCAGTGCCAGTGATGTACGTGTGTTATTGCCCAATGGTGAGTCAAGCTCTCCAAGCTCAAGTTATACCGGCGGCCGTAAGTCGGTATTTGACGTGCAATTGCTGCAAGATGGCACCTATAAGTTCGAGAAAGAAGTCACGCCGCGCTACTTCTCCCGCTATAAAGTAAAAGGCAAAGAAGGTTTTGTTCGTAGTCGTTTAGATAAAAATGCAACCGCCGCAGTCATGCCTAAAGGTGCCTCAGAATTAGAAGGTTCTTTAAATGTATCGCGAGTGGAAACCTACGTGACGCGAAATAAGCCGACAGATAAGGTTTTGGCTCCTAAGGGTGAGTATTTGGAATTAGTCCCTGTGACCCATCCTGCCGATATCGTTGAAAATGAACCCGCCACATTGCAGTTTGTTTATGATGGTAAACCCGTGGCAGGCGTCAGTGTTGCGATTATGAAAGACGGCAGTTTATACCGAAACAAGCCTGAAGAAATCGCCTTAACCTCAGATAAAGACGGTAACGTGGCCATGACCTTGCCAGCGGCGGGACGTTATCTTTTACATGCATCTATTGAACGTCCAAACTCAGACACTTCCCTTGCCGATAAAACCGTTAGTGAGATTTTCCTTACGTTTGAAGCTGGGCTTGAATAGGATTCATTTTCCGCTTAAGTGACTAAGCGTTATAAATGGTTGAGTGTTATTAATGAGTTAGCCTTCATAGTTAAATGCCCACAGCCGCAACGTCGAGTGGGCATTTTTGTATTCAGCCTCCCTTTATCTATACGGCTTTTTATCAATGTCACCACAATGATCCTATCTGGCTCGCGGATTTAGATTTCATTGCTGGTAACTCCGCTTAAGGTTGGGTAAGCTGCGTCAATGCATTGTTCTTGATGCATCAAAGGCGCATAACGATTAGAATAGCGCAATTCCACCCTCATTTGACTGTGTTGACCTTAGCGTTGGCACGGGTTGCTTTTGTTTTAAAGGAGACGAAAGAAGTTATGACTAAGGTTCCTATGACAGTTGTCGGTGCAGAGCAGCTGCGTAAAGAGTTAGATATTCTAAAGTTTGACCGTCGCCCTAAGATCACTGAAGCCATTGCTTCAGCGAGAGAGTTAGGTGACCTGAAAGAAAACGCGGAATACCATGCGGCTCGTGAGGAACAAGGTATTTGTGAAGCACGTATCCGTGATATTGAGGGTAAGTTATCTAACGCGCAAATTATCGATGTCACTAAGATGGTGAACAACGGTCGTATCATTTTTGGCGCCACTGTAACTATTTTAAATCTCGATACTGACGTTGAAGTGACTTATCGCATAGTCGGCGATGATGAAGCGAATATTAAAGAAAACCTGATTTCAGTTAACTCACCGATAGCCCGTGGCTTAGTGGGTAAAAATGAAGGTGATGAAGTGTCGATTACCACGCCTGGTGGCATGACAGATTACGAAATCATCTCAGTACAGTATTTATAATCAGCGAATCGATTTAGCTATAGAGTCTGCTAAGTCGTGCCGAGAGTATGATTTGTGCTCGTTCTAAAACCGCCCTAGGGCGGTTTTTTGTTATCTGTAAATCCAGTTGGCATGCATGTTTAGAGATTGAGTTTTGCATGTGAATTTAAGATGTAGCTATGGATTTAAGATGTAGCTATGGATTTAAGATTTAGCTATGAATTTAAGATTTAGCTATGGATTGAGAACGCGCTTCAGGGTTGAACTCGAAAGATGGATAAAGATTAATTTGTCTCTTGCTGCACTTTTACTTAAGCTGCAACTCTAGAGCTTAATCAGAAAGTTTTATCAGAATTAACTCGGTATTGTGTAATTGATTTAGCACGAGTTTTATTTTAGACCCTAACGTTAAATAGCAAATGCTAAGCATGAATGGGGTTATTTTTCGTTTTAATAAGAGGGCACGCTTTGGTAAAACACTGGCGTACGGGATTGATGTTAGTTTGCGTGGCGATCATGCTGATTGCGCACTCGGCTAGCTATACGCCAAAAACCTCAGTACAACGCAGTAATACAAGTCATCATTATATTCAGACACATACAAATCTTAAGAAAGCGGCTCTAAAACAAACTGCCCAGATGCACACTGTAAGTCCTGATAGTTCAACTCCCGATGCAGAGCCAAGCGCTGAATCTCAAAGTTTGCCCGATGCTATTGCTCAATCGAATTCACATTCTGATGCGCAAACCGTTGAAAGCTGCGGCTCGTTGAGTAGCCATGATGTCCATGGTGCCAGCTCAGACTCAGCATCCCAGCCAACACCTTGTCCAAGCTCAGATTACGTGAGTCATTCGGACGACTTAAATTTTGCCCCAATCAATTCGCCGCGCTTTATTAGTCTTGCCCAACACGATGTGCGTGAGGTGAAGCCGGTCTATGTACTCGCAGTAGACTTTACTGCCGAACCGACACCCGATGTCGTTGAACCTAGCGTTCTGGATATCACATCCGACTGGACGCTTTCAGCTGTATCTTCCCCAGCCCGAATTTCCGGGTGGAAAGTCTCAAATCTTCAATATCGATTTAGTCAGCAAGCCGCTTAACCCATCTATTTAGGTGTGCTATCGACTGGAGTTCGCTCCCGTTGAACGTGCATGCCATTGCACTTTTGTTCTCACCGAAACCATCTCTATCGCGGCTATATTCGCTGTGATGACTTGAGTTTAACTGGCTAAATTTGCTGGTGCTCAATGATAGGTTTCGGACTGATATCAATATGTTCGCTTAGCTTTGACTCAAAAGTTAGGTGATAAATAGCGAGTTAATCCCATGGAAAGAAAACCCAATAAACGGCTGCTAAATCACTATTCAGCTTGGAAATACTTAGTGCTTATCGTCACCATCATAGTGATGTTATTCAGTGCCTTGCCGACATTTTATGGTGAGGATGCCGCGGTGCAAGTAGGCGCTAAGGCTGGGTTAACACTCACGCCCGTAGCCCTTCGATATAAGCTACAAGCTGAAGGCGTGACGGTAAAACGTATCGACCAAAAGAATGGTGAAACCTTAATTGTCCTCAATGAGGATAACCAACAAACCTTAGTCAAAACCTTGGTTTCGTCTATGGTCAAAGAGCCCAAGGAGTTGACCTTATCCCTTGCCAGTGCGGCGCCAAGTTGGTTGCAAAACTTAGGTTTTCAGCCGATTAAACTGGGGCTCGATTTACGTGGTGGTGTGCAGTTTTTACTCGATGTGGATGTTGAGCCTGTGTATCAAACTCAGGCAGAGGCGCTGGTTGATTCGCTACGTCAATTTATCCGTGAGCAGAAGATCCGTGGTGCCAGCGTCTATTTAGACCATGCTAGCCAGTTAAACCTGACCTTGCCCGATAATGACGCTCGCGCCGTCGTGCGTCAGATGATGAAACAGTCTTATCCCAATTGGCAATTATCTAATGCCGATGGCGCGGGTTTACAGATTAAGTTGAGCCAAGAGGAACAAACAAAGCTGCGTAATTTGACCGTGCAGCAAAACCTGCAAGTTATGCGCAGTCGTATTGAAGAACTCGGCATCACTGAAGCCTTAGTGCAGCGCCAAGGCGAGCATCGAATTCGGATTGAGTTGCCTGGCGTGCAAGATCCTGCAGCCGCGAAAAACGTCATTGGTGCTACAGCGAGTCTGGCTTTTTTCGAGGTGAAAGAGTCAGGCTCTGTTAATGCCATGGTGCTTAACGACAAGTCGGGTAAGCCTATTTATGTGGGCCGCACGCCTGTGCTGGGCGGCGATCACATTGTCGATGCCAGAGCGAGTTTAGGTGAGATGGGCATGGCCGAGGTGAACATTAACCTCGACCGTGTCGGCGGGCAGAAAATGTCTGAGTTTTCCCGATCCAATATCGGCAAACCTATGGCGACGTCTTACAGCGAGTACAGTCGTGATGAACAAGGTAAGGCCAAGCAAACTCAAGAGATTATCAGCGTCGCGACCATTCAATCCCAGCTTGGCGATCGCTTTCGCATCACAGGTGCTGGCACCTATCAAGAAGCGCAGCAATTAGCCTTGTTACTGCGAGCTGGCTCTATGACGGCGCCAGTAACGATTGTGGAAGAGCGCACCATTGGCCCAACGCTAGGTGCTGAAAACATTGAAAACGGTTTTGCAGCGCTTGGTCTAGGTATGGGCATTACCTTGTTGTTTATGGCGCTTTGGTATCGTCGTCTCGGTTGGGTGGCGAATATTGCGCTGATTTCGAACATGGTGATCTTGTTCGGCCTACTGGCGCTTATTCCTGGTGCTGTGTTGACCTTACCCGGTATTGCTGGCTTGGTGTTAACAGTCGGTATGGCTGTCGATACCAACGTGCTGATTTTTGAGCGAATAAAAGACAAGTTAAAAGAAGGACGCAGTTTTGCGCTGGCAATTGATACTGGGTTTGATAGTGCGTTTTCGACTATTTTCGACGCTAACTTCACCACTATGATCACGGCTGTCGTGCTGTATTCCATCGGTAATGGCCCAATTCAAGGTTTCGCCTTGACCTTAGGTCTAGGTCTTCTGACCAGCATGTTTACCGGTATCTTTGCTTCAAGAGCCTTGATTAACTTAGTTTACGGACGTGATGCTAGTCGTCATGTGAGGGTATAAGCATGAAAAATATCAATCTAACAAAATGGCGTTATGTCTCCAGTGCTATCTCAATTTTTTTGATGATAACGTCATTAGCGATTATAGGTGTAAAGGGGTTTAACTGGGGATTAGACTTTACCGGTGGTGTGGTGACTGAAGTTCAGCTCGATAGAAAAATCACCAGCAGTGAGTTACAACCTTTGCTTAATGCTGCCTATCAGCAGGAAGTCTCTGTGATCTCGGCCAGTGAGCCGGGGCGTTGGGTACTGCGCTATGGTGATATAAAGAGTGCTGATACGGAGAAAAGCAATGTCGACATTCAGCAGGCATTAGCGCCACTTAACTCTGAAGTGCAAGTCCTTAACAGCAGCGTTGTAGGGCCGCAGATTGGTCAAGAACTGGCGGAGCAGGGCGGGTTAGCGTTGTTAGTCGCTATGCTGTGTATTTTAGGCTATTTAAGTTATCGCTTCGAGTGGCGACTCGCATCGGGCGCTTTGTTTGCGCTGATACACGATGTTGTATTCGTACTGGCTTTTTTCGCGCTGACGCAGATGGAGTTTAATTTAACGGTACTGGCGGCTGTGCTGGCGATTTTAGGTTATTCGTTAAATGATTCGATCATTATTGCTGACCGCATTCGTGAGTTATTGATTGCAAAACCTAAGCTTTCGATTCAAGAGATTAATAACCAAGCAATTGTGGCGACGTTTTCCCGCACTATGGTGACCTCCGGGACAACTTTAATGACGGTTGGTGCGCTGTGGATCATGGGTGGTGGGCCGTTGGAAGGATTCTCGATTGCTATGTTTATCGGTATTTTAACCGGTACATTCTCATCGATTTCTGTTGGCACCTCACTGCCTGAGTTTTTAGGTTTAACGCCTGAGTATTATAAGGAACAAGTGATTTCTGATACGCCTTAGTGCTTTATTTTCATTCGTAGCAAAAACAAAGAGGCCACTCAATTGAGTGGCCTCTTTGTTAACACAATAAAAATCAAGAAAAATTATTTTGCCTTTGGCAAAGCAATTTTCATTTCTGGTGATTGACGATAAATCACCAGAATATGACCAATAAGTTGCACTTTTGCGGATTGAGTTTCACGTACTATGGCATCAACGATGGCATTTTTTAGCTCTCTGTCGGCAGAGGCTACTTTCACTTTAATCAATTCATGATAAGCGAGTGCGCTTTCAATTTCAGCGAGTACACCTTCAGTCAATCCATTGGCACCAAGCAGCACCACTGGCTTTAGCGGATGCGCTAGACCTTTTAAATGCTGTTTTTGTTTGGTTGTTAAGTTCATTTCTACCAACTTTTGCTGAGTTACTGTTGAAAAACGGCTATTCTACCCTTATATAGCCTTTGTGTAACTCTCAATTGTTGCGGATTTTAAATGTCAGGTAAAAAACGTACGGCCAGTTCCAATCGATGGATGCTAGAACACTTTGATGATCATTATGTCAAACTCGCACAAAAAATGGGATTGCGATCTCGCGCTGCGTTTAAGCTTGAGGAGATCCAGCAAAAGGATCAACTTATCCGCCCAGGCATGACTGTGGTTGACTTAGGGGCTGCGCCGGGAGGCTGGTCTCAAGTGGCGGTTAAATTAGCCGGAGAAAAAGGTAAGGTCATCGCCTGTGACATTTTGCCTATGGATCCCATCGTCGGGGTAGACTTTTTGCAAGGGGATTTTCGTGAAGATAAAGTCCTTCAAGCATTGCTTACCCGAGTCGGTGACGCTAAGGTTGACGTTGTGTTGTCTGACATGGCGCCCAACATGAGTGGTTCAGATGGTGTAGACCAGCCGCGCGCCATGTATTTAGTGGAATTGGCGTTAGATATGTGTCATCAAGTTTTGGCACCTAACGGCTGTTTTGCGGTAAAAGTCTTTCAGGGGGAGGGCTTTGACGAATACATGAAAGCGGTAAAAGAGGCGTTCAAAGTAGTTAAAACACGTAAACCGGACTCTTCGCGGGCGCGTTCCCGTGAAGTCTATCTTGTGGCGACTGGGTACAAGTTGTAGTAACCTAGCGTTAATAATCGCAAGACTTAATGAGGTCTAGTAATTTGAGTGACATGGCAAAAAATCTAATACTCTGGGTTGTCATCGCCGTTGTGCTGATGTCAGTGTTTCAGGGTTACTCCCCCTCTTCTTCGTCATCGCAGAAGATGGATTATTCTACCTTCTTAGATAATGTCCGTGATGGGCAGGTCGCAACTGTTGAAGTGAAAAGCGATCAACGTACTATCGAGGGTGCTAAACGAACGGGTGAAAAGTTCACGACTATCATGCCGTTATATGACCAAGATTTAATTAATGATCTTGATCGTAAAGGCATCACTATGAAGGGCCAAGAAGCCGAAGAATCAGGGTTCCTAACCCAAATCTTCATTTCTTGGTTCCCTATGTTATTGCTTATCGGGGTATGGATTTTCTTCATGCGCCAGATGCAAGGCGGCGGTGGCAAAGGCGCTATGTCCTTTGGTAAGAGCAAAGCCAAGCTGATGAGCGAAGATCAAATTAAAACCACGTTTGCCGATGTTGCTGGTTGTGACGAAGCAAAAGAAGAAGTCAAAGAGTTAGTTGATTATCTGCGTGACCCAACTAAATTCCAAAAATTGGGCGGCCGTATTCCAACGGGCGTACTGATGGTGGGTCCTCCAGGTACAGGTAAAACCTTGCTGGCGAAAGCCATTGCGGGTGAATCTAAAGTACCTTTCTTCACTATCTCGGGTTCTGATTTCGTTGAAATGTTCGTTGGTGTTGGTGCATCCCGTGTGCGTGACATGTTCGAACAAGCGAAAAAGTCTGCACCTTGTATCATCTTTATCGATGAAATCGATGCGGTCGGTCGTCAACGCGGCGCGGGTTTAGGTGGTGGTCATGACGAACGTGAGCAAACACTGAACCAAATGCTGGTTGAGATGGACGGCTTCGAAGGTAATGAAGGCGTTATCGTTATCGCGGCAACTAACCGTCCAGACGTACTCGATTCTGCACTGCTGCGTCCAGGTCGTTTTGACCGTCAAGTGGTCGTTGGCTTACCAGACGTGCGTGGTCGTGAGCAGATTTTGAAAGTGCATATGCGTAAAGTGCCGCTTTCTGAAGATGTGAAAGCGAGTGTAATTGCCCGTGGTACACCAGGTTTCTCTGGTGCTGACTTAGCTAACTTAGTGAACGAAGCGGCCCTGTTTGCGGCTCGTGGAAATCGCCGAGTTGTGGGCATGGAAGAATTTGAGCGTGCTAAAGATAAAATCATGATGGGTGCTGAGCGCCGTTCTATGGTGATGTCTGAAGCTGAAAAAGAAATGACTGCATACCACGAAGCGGGCCATGCAATTGTAGGTTGTTTAGTACCAGAGCACGATCCTGTGCACAAGGTCACTATCATTCCTCGCGGCCGTGCGCTGGGTGTCACTTTCTTCTTACCCGAAGCTGACTCAGTGAGTCAGAGCCGTCGTAAGTTAGAAAGCCAAATTTCAGTCGCATACGGCGGTCGTTTAGCAGAAGAGCTTATTTACGGCAGCGAAAAAGTGTCGACTGGTGCATCACAGGACATCAAATACGCGACCTCTATTGCGCGTAACATGGTGACTCAGTGGGGCTTCTCGGACAAGCTAGGTCCATTATTGTATGCCGAAGAAGACGGTGAAGTGTTCTTAGGTCGCAGTATGGGTAAAGCCAAAGCCATGTCCGATGAAACTGCAACTATCATCGACGCTGAAGTGAAAGTCTTTATCGACAAGAACTACGCGAGAGCGAGGCAGATATTGACGGATAACCTCGATATTCTGCACTCGATGAAAGAAGCCTTAATGAAGTATGAAACCATTGATTCACTTCAAATTGACGATTTAATGAAGCGTCGTGAAGTGCGTCAACCTGCCGATTGGCAAGTGGATGACCATGGTTCTAACGACAAAGGTAGCGGTCATGGTGAACCAGCTGAGAAAGCTGAAGATACTGTGACTACAGCGTCTGCTGAACCAGACTTGAAAGAGCCTGATGAATCACCTGCTAAGTAATTTATTGTGAAATAAAAGAAAACCCCGTAAAGGGGTTTTCTTGTTTTATCTTGTTAGCAATTTGACTGCGCTGTCATTTATCCACTTTGCCATTACTGATATTTATTCTCAGACATCATTACCTTGGATAGAAAGTGAAGGCTAAAACTGATGACGCAAGTTATGCCTATAGGTAAAATCGTAAGTGTTCGTATTACTGGAGTAAATGCGTGTTTGAACTGATTGCTGGCACTAAACGCCTCGCGTTATCTTCGCCCATAGTGATGGGCATTCTGAATGTCACTCCCGATTCCTTTTCCGACGGTGGTCAATATTCTTCCTATGAACTTGCCTGTCAGCATGCCGATGACATGGTGGCTCAAGGCGCGGGGATGATTGATATTGGTGGAGAGTCGACAAGGCCCGGCGCCGCCGAGGTGAGCCTAGCCGATGAACTTGCGCGGGTGATCCCGTTAGTAAAATATGTGGCGACGCACCATGATGTGTGGATTTCGGTCGATACCAGTAAAGCTGAAGTGATGCGTCAAGCCGTTGCCGCGGGTGCACACCTAATTAATGATGTCCGTGCTTTGATGGAACCCGGTGCGCTCCAAGCCGCCGTGGAGTTGCACGTTCCTATCTGTTTAATGCATATGCAGGGCGAGCCGAAGAATATGCAGTCTTCGCCGACGTATTATGATGTTATTGAAGAAGTGTCTACCTTTTTGACCGAGCGGGTTAACGCTTGCTTACAAGCTGGGATCCCCCGTGAATTACTTATACTTGATCCTGGCTTTGGTTTTGGCAAAAGCTTAGAACATAACTATGAATTACTGGCAAAACTCGATTCTTTTGCCAAGTTTGATTTGCCCTTATTGATAGGATTGTCCCGTAAGAGCATGATAGGGAACCTCTTAGCAAAACCGACCTCAGATCGTCTTGCTGGAAGCCTTGCTGGTGCAATGATAGCGGCCCAAAAGGGGGCTCATATCATTCGCGTGCATGATATTGCTGAAACTGTGGATATGCTCAAGGTGTTACAAGCGACACAAGCGTATTTTTAAGCATCGTTATGCTCTCGTTAAGCATTTAATTAATATTATGATCCCAAATTATTGGGACACATTTGAGTTTGTGGGGCGATATGAAAGAACGTAAATTTTTTGGAACTGACGGTATTCGGGGAAAGGTCGGTTCAGGTCAAATGACACCTGAGCTTGCGCTAAAATTAGGTTGGGCAGCGGGTCGTGTATTGTCCCGCAGTGGTACCAAAAAGGTGATCATAGGTAAAGATACCCGTATTTCAGGTTATATGTTCGAATCGGCATTAGAAGCGGGTCTTTCTGCTGCTGGTCTTAATGTGATGTTAATGGGACCCATGCCCACGCCCGCAGTCGCCTATTTAACACGTACGTTTCGCGCAGAAGCTGGGGTGGTGATCAGCGCCTCGCACAATCCTTACTACGATAACGGCATTAAGTTTTTCTCGACCGACGGCAGTAAATTAGACGATAACTTAGAGCTAGAAATCGAAGCCGAACTTGAAAAGCCCCTCGTTTGCGTTGAATCACATCTGCTTGGCAAAGTGTCGCGCATTGAAGATGCTCGTGGTCGTTATATCGAGTATTGCAAAGGTAATTTCCCCGCAGAACACACGTTAACTGGGTTAAAAATTGTGGTCGATTGTGCCCATGGTGCAACCTATCACATAGCACCAGCTGTGTTCCGTGAGTTAGGCGCCGAGGTGATTGCCATTGGTGATAAACCTAATGGGGTTAACATCAATGACAAAGTGGGCGCTACGTCCATGGGGAAGATTTGTGAAACTGTGCTCGCCGAAAGTGCCGATTTAGGTATTGCGCTCGACGGCGATGGCGATCGTATTATGATGGTCAATAGTAAAGGCGAAGTCATTGACGGCGACCAGATTTTATATATTTTGGCCTGTGATGCGAAATCCCGCGGCGTATTACGCGGTGGTGTAGTTGGTACGTTAATGTCAAATCTTGGGCTTGATTTAGCTTTGCAAGCCTTAGATATTCCCTTTGCGCGTTCAAAAGTGGGTGACCGCTATGTGATGGAATTACTGAAAGAACTCGATTGGCGCATCGGCGGTGAAAACTCTGGGCATATCCTTAATCTTGACCACGGCACAACCGGTGATGGTATTGTCGCTGGGATTTTAGTGTTAGCGGCCATGCGCCGCCAAAATGCCACGCTAGAACAACTGACTTCTGCGATGGAAATGTTGCCACAGGTATTAGTCAATGTGCGCTTTGAGGGCGAGCATGACCCGCTTCAATCAGATAAAGTAAAAGCGGCACAGGCACAGGTTGAGTCAGAGCTTGGTGTTCGTGGTCGAGTGCTATTACGTAAGTCAGGTACTGAACCTTTGATCCGTGTCATGGTAGAAGGTGACGATCATAGTACAGTATTGGCGCACGCAAATTTGATTGCGGATGCGGTAAAATCGGCAAGCTAATCTTTGCCTATTTAATAATGAGTGCGGCTGATACCAATTTAAAATTAAGGTGTTAGCTGCACAAATGAACAGAAATCAGCTTTTGAGTCTAAAAAACAAGCACTCCAACCTGATATCTGAAAAAATTCGAATTTAGCTATTGTAACTTAATAAGTGGTTCGCTATTATTCACGCCGCTTTCAGAGGAGACAGTGATGGCACTCAGACGTCCTATGGTAGCTGGCAATTGGAAGATGAACGGCAGTGCGGCATTAGCCCAAGAGTTGTTCAAGAAATTTGCCTCTAAGCTCCAAAATGATTCAGCTGAAGTGGTTTTATGCCCGCCTTCTATCTATCTAGAGAGCGTCAGGCAACTGCTAGAAGCAAACAAGGAAGCGTTAGACGGTTCACTTGTTAGGATGGGCGCACAAAACCTAAGTCAACATGACTTTGGCGCTTATACCGGAGAAGTTTCAGGTCAGATGCTCAAAGATTCAGGATGTCGATATGTTATTATCGGGCATTCAGAACGTCGCCGTATGTACGGAGAGACGAGTAATATAGTAGCGGAGAAGTTCGCCGCTGCACAAAAGCATGGCTTAACTCCAATTTTATGTGTGGGTGAGTCGGGTCCAGCGCGTGAAGCAAGACGTACCTTTGAGGTGATTGCTGAAGAGTTGGACATAGTGATCCAGAAAAATGGAACTATGGCTTTTGATAACGCCATTATCGCCTACGAGCCACTTTGGGCTGTAGGAACAGGTAAAAGCGCTACACCAGAGCAGGCACAAGAAGTTCATGCGTTTATTCGCAAACGCCTCTCTGAAGTATCTCCGTTTATCGGAGAAAATATCAGGATTCTCTACGGTGGTAGTGTCACACCGAGTAATGCTGCAGATTTATTTGCCCAACCTGATGTTGATGGTGGACTGATTGGCGGTGCTAGCTTAAACTCTAGCGAGTTTTTAAGTCTATGTACCATAGCGATGAGCGCATAATATGTATGAAGTTCTAGTAGTTATTTACTTGTTGGTTGCATTAGGTCTGATTGGCCTAGTATTAATTCAGCAAGGTAAGGGAGCTGACATGGGGGCCTCTTTTGGCGCCGGTGCATCAGGTACTCTGTTTGGTTCAAGCGGTTCAGGTAACTTCCTGACACGCACTACTGCGATTCTTGCCATTGCGTTTTTCACTCTAAGTCTGCTGATTGGCAACTTAAGTGCAAACCACGCAAAAAATGAAGATTCATGGAAAAATTTAGGTTCAGACACTGAACAGGTCACCCAACCTGTTGAGCAAGGAACCCAAAAGTCAGAAACGAAAATTCCTGACTAGTAAAAGGTGTCGCCGAGGTGGCGAAATTGGTAGACGCGCAGCCTTGAGGTGGCTGTGACCTAACGGTCGTGCGGGTTCAAGTCCCGCTCTCGGCACCAAATATAACTAAGATAGACGAGATAAGTTCTCTCTTAGTTATTGCAAGAAATGACGATAGTCAATATACTTGCACACAGTTGACGCGGGGTGGAGCAGCATGGTAGCTCGTCGGGCTCATAACCCGAAGGTCGTCGGTTCAAATCCGGCCCCCGCAACCAGCTCCTAGTAACGAATAGTGTTTGAATTCGTTATGGTTTACAGGTTCTTGAAATTAATGACCTCGTGATTACGGGGTTTTTTGTTATCTGGGACTTTTAAATTTGTCGCATGCTTCGTATGTGGCGTTGTACTAGGGCTATTAAGCCCTTTTTTGTTTTTTCGGGGGTCAATCTTGGCAACGTTAGAATTCAGACTGGCAGAAATGCTCAAAGTACCTGTGGAAGCATTAGGCTTTCAGCTATGGGGCATTGAATATGTTCAAGCGGGTAAGCATTCCACACTGCGAGTGTTCATTGATGGTGAGAATGGTATCAATATTGAAGATTGTGCCAATGCAAGTCGCCAAGTCAGTGCTGTACTCGATGTTGAAGATCCTATTTCTACAGAATATACCCTAGAGGTTTCTTCGCCAGGTGTTGATAGACCCTTATTTACTGCCGAGCAGTATGCGGGCTATGTGGGCGAGGATGTAAAGCTTCAATTGACTATGCCGGTTGACGGCAGTCGTAATTTAAAAGGCGCCATCACTGCGGTCGACGGGCAAATGCTCTCGCTGAAAGTGAATGGTAAAGAGTTAGTTGTCGCATTGGATAATATCCGCAAAGGCAACTTAATCGCTAAGTTTTGATGGTTTCAAGGTGAACGAGGCAAGACGAGATGAATAAAGAGATTCTGCTAGTCGCTGAGGCGGTTTCAAATGAAAAGGCCGTTCCACGCGAGAAAATTTTTGAAGCGCTAGAGATTGCTCTGGCCACAGCAACCAAGAAAAAATACGAAGGTGATATTGACGTTCGTGTTGCTATCGACCGTAAAACCGGTGGTTATGATACTTTCCGTCGTTGGATGGTGGTTGATGACAACGGTGCCGCGTTAGAAAATCCTTACCGCGAAATCACGTTAGAAGCGGCACGATACGAAAATCCAGATATCCAACCTGGCGAGTTTATCGAAGACGATATCGAGTCAGTGGTGTTTGACCGTATTACCACTCAAACCGCTAAGCAAGTGATCGTACAGAAAGTACGTGAAGCTGAACGTGCTCAAGTGGTTGAACAGTTCCAAGACCAAGAAGGTGAGTTAATCACTGGTATAGTCAAAAAAGCAACTCGCGAAAGCGTAGTGGTTGACTTAGGTAATAACGCTGACGGCGTGTTGTTCCGTGAAGATTTAATTTCACGTGAATCTTTCCGCCCAGGCGACCGCGTACGTGCATTACTGTACTCAGTACGTCCAGAAGCTCGCGGCGCACAGTTATTTTTAAGCCGTACTAAACCTGAAATGCTAATCGAGCTTTTCCGTGTAGAAGTACCTGAAATTGCTGATGAACTGATTGAGATTATGGGCGCAGCCCGTGATCCAGGCGCGCGCGCTAAAATCGCCGTTAAGTCAAATGACCGTCGTATCGATCCTATCGGTGCGTGTGTGGGTATGCGTGGTGCACGTGTACAAGCTGTGTCGAATGAACTGGGTGGCGAACGTGTTGATATCGTGTTGTGGGATGATAATCCAGCACAATACGTGATCAATGCCATGGCGCCAGCCGATGTGGCCTCTATCATAGTTGACGAAGATAACCATTCAATGGATATCGCTGTTGAAGCAGATAGTTTGGCACAAGCCATTGGACGTAATGGCCAGAACGTACGTTTAGCAACACAGCTGACAGGTTGGGTTCTGAACGTTATGACAGTGGACGATATGAATAAGAAACACCAGGCAGAAAGTGCCAAGGTGGTTGATTTATTCGTTAACTCACTGGATGTCGATGAAGATTTTGCACAAGTACTGGCGGACGAGGGCTTTACGTCGCTCGAAGAAGTTGCCTATGTGCCTGTGTCTGAACTATTGGCGATTGACGGTTTTGACGAAGATCTCGTTGAAGCCTTACGTGAACGTGCAAAAGCGGCGATCTCAACTCGAGCTCTCGCTACTGAAGAAGCACTGGATGGTGTGGAGCCAAGTGAAGAGTTGCTAGCACTTGAAGGTGTTGAAAGACACTTAGCCTATGTTTTCGCTAGCAAAGGTATTGTGACTCTTGAAGACTTGGCTGAACAAGGCATTGATGATTTGATCGAAATTGAAGAATTGACAGAAGAAAAAGCAGGTGAGCTCATCATGGCAGCCCGCAATATCTGTTGGTTTGGCGAAGAAGCATAAGTCGATCAACAGGGGGATTTAACTGATGGCAGATACTACCGTAGAGAAATTGGCCACGGAAGTGGGTAAAAGTGTTGAACGTCTGATTGAGCAATTCTCTCAGGCTGGAATTAAGAAAGGCCAAGCTGATAACGTGACTGAAGCTGAAAAGCAGCAGTTACTGGATTATCTGAAAAAGCAGCACGGTGGCGAAAATGCGCCAACGAAAATGACGTTGCAGCGTAAAACCGTATCGACCCTGAGTGTGGCCGGTAATGGTGGTCAATCTAAAGATGTTAAAGTTGAAGTTCGTAAAACACGAACTTTCGTCAAGCGTGATGCTAATGAGGCTACTCTGAAGGCTGAAGAAGAAGCGAAGGCCGAAGCAGAAGCTTTGGCAACAGCAAAGGCTGAAGCAGATGCTGCTGCGGCAAAAGCGAAAGCAGAAGCTGATGCGAAGGCAAAAGCGGATGCAGAAGCTAAGGCGAAAGCCAAAGCTGCAGCCGAAGTGAAAGTGACCAAAGATACTTCACCAGAAGCTGAAGCGGCACGTTTAGAAGCTGAGCGTTTAAAAGCGGCACAAGAAGCGGCAACTAAGCGTAAGCAAGATGAAGAAGCTGCAAAAGCCGCTGAAAAAGCGCGTTTACTTGCAGAAGAAAACTCTAAGCGTTGGGCTGAAGAAGAACGTCAACGTTTAGAAGCTGAGAAAAACGGCGATCACCACATCACCACCTCTAAAGTAGCGCGTGCTGCTGAAGATACCTCTGATCTGGATGAAGAAAAACGCGGACGTCGTGCTCGTAACAAGAGTAACGCCAAAAAACGTGGTGGCAAAGATGCCCGTGACGGCCGTGAAAAACACATGCGTAACCGCAGTACTGCACCTGAGTCTATGGCGCACGGCTTTAATAAGCCAGTTGCAGCGGTAAGCCGTGATGTGCGTATCGGTGAAACTGTGACTGTTTCTGAACTTGCGCATTTAATGGCAGTGAAAGCGACTGAAATCATCAAGCAAATGATGAAAATGGGTTCTATGGTTACGATCAACCAAGTGTTAGATCAAGAGACCGCCCAGTTAGTTGCTGAAGAAATGGGTCACAAAGTTGTGCTTATCCGTGAAAACGAACTTGAGCACCAAGTGATGCAAGACCGTGACGATGAAGATGGCATCAAGCTAGAATCTCGTGCACCAGTTGTGACTATCATGGGTCACGTTGACCACGGTAAGACGTCACTACTCGACTATATTCGCCGCGCTAAAGTGGCTGCTGGCGAAGCCGGTGGTATTACTCAGCATATCGGTGCATACCATGTTGAAACTGAAAACGGCATGATCACTTTCCTTGATACTCCTGGTCACGCCGCGTTTACTGCAATGCGTGCCCGTGGTGCCAAGGCAACGGATATCGTTGTATTAGTTGTTGCTGCCGATGACGGTGTAATGCCGCAAACTATCGAAGCTATTCAACATGCTAAAGCCGGTAACGTGCCATTAATCGTGGCTGTGAACAAGATGGATAAGCCGGAAGCGGATATCGATCGCGTTAAGAGCGAATTGTCACAACACGGTGTTATGTCTGAAGATTGGGGTGGAGACAACATGTTTGCCTTCGTTTCAGCTAAGACAGGTGAAGGCGTTGACGAACTGTTAGAAGGTATCTTACTGCAGGCTGAAGTTCTCGAACTGAAAGCGGTACGTGATGGTATGGCTGCTGGTGTGGTCATTGAATCACAATTGGACAAAGGTCGCGGCCCAGTTGCTACTATTCTGGTTCAAGAAGGTACGTTACGCCAAGGTGATATCGTTCTGTGTGGTCTTGAGTACGGTAAAATCCGTGCAATGAAAGACGAGAACGGTCGTTCAATCACTGAAGCGGGTCCATCTATTCCTGTTGAAATTCTGGGTCTGTCAGGCGTTCCGTCTGCAGGTGATGAAGCTACAGTAGTACGTGATGAGCGTAAAGCGCGTGAAGTTGCCCTGTATCGTCAAGGCAAGTTCCGTGATGTGAAACTGGCACGCCAGCAAAAATCTAAGCTAGAAAACATGTTCGCGAACATGACTGAAGGCGAAGTGAAAGAACTGAACATCGTTCTTAAAGCAGACGTACAAGGTTCACTCGAAGCGATTACTGACTCGTTAACAGGTCTGTCTACCGATGAAGTGAAAGTGAACATCATCGCTCGCGGTGTGGGTGCTCTTACTGAAACGGATGCAACCTTAGCGGCAGCGTCTAACGCTATCCTGGTTGGCTTTAACGTGCGTGCCGATGCACAAGCGCGTAAGACAATCGACAGCGAAAGTGTTGATTTACGTTACTACAGCGTTATCTATAATTTGATTGATGAAGTTCGTGCAGCGATGACAGGTATGCTGTCTCCTGAATTCAAACAACAAATTATCGGTCTGGCTGAAGTTCGTGACGTGTTCAAATCACCTAAGCTGGGTGCAATTGCTGGCTGTATGGTTACCGAAGGTACCATCAAGCGTAGCGCACCAATTCGCGTACTACGTGATAACGTTGTTATCTACGAAGGTGAACTTGAATCGCTACGTCGCTTTAAAGACGACGTTGCTGAAGTTCGTAATGGTATGGAATGTGGTATTGGCGTTAAGAACTACAACGATGTTCGCGTAGGCGACCAAATCGAAGTATTCGAAACCGTCGAGATTGCTCGTACTCTGTAACGATAATAAGGGCGGCTTTAGCCGCCCTTATCAATTTAAGCTATGGTAAGAAATATTATGGCAAAAGAATTCAGTCGTACTCGTCGAATCGCTCAGCAGCTTCAGCAAGAACTTGCTCAAGTGCTACAGCGCGACATGAAAGATCCTCGTATTGGCTTTGTAACCGTGAATGACGTCGATGTCTCACGCGACCTTAGCTATGCCAAAGTTTTCGTGACTTTCTTTGAGGAAGACAAAGCCGTTGTTCAAGAAAAGCTAAACGCTTTGATCAGCGCCGCTCCTTATATCCGCACTTTAGTGGCGGGCCGTATGAAGCTGCGTGTGATGCCTGAACTGCGTTTTATCTATGATAGCTCGCTCGTTGAAGGTATGCGCATGTCTAACTTAGTTAGCCAAGTGATCAACCAAGACAAAGCGAAGCAGCAGCAATTTGGTAGCGAAGACGCATCAGTTGAAGATGAAGTCTTAGGTGATGATGTTGCCGATGATGCAGATGAAACGGAAGGTAAAGATTAATGGCTCGTCGTCCAAAAGGTCGTTTTATTGATGGGATAGTGCTGCTGGATAAATCCACTGGCATGAGTTCTAACTTTGCATTGCAAAGGGTAAAGCGCTTTTTTAATGCGAACAAAGCAGGGCATACGGGCGCACTCGATCCGTTAGCGACAGGTATGTTACCTGTGTGCTTAGGCGAAGGGACTAAGTTTTCCCAGCATCTGTTAGATGCCGATAAACGTTATTTGGTCACCGCAAAGCTGGGCGAGCGAACGGATACCAGTGATTCCGATGGCGAAGTGGTGCAAACCCGCGCCATTGATTTTACTGAAGCGCAGTTATTAACCGCGCTTGATTTCTTCCGTGGTGAGACTCAGCAAGTGCCTTCTATGTATTCCGCGCTTAAATATCAGGGCCAGCCCCTGTATAAATATGCCCGTGAAGGCATTGAAGTGCCGCGCGAATCTCGCCCTATTACGGTATTTGAGCTTAATTTCATCGGTCTTGAAGGCGATGAGCTGACCTTAGACATTCATTGTTCTAAGGGCACTTATATTCGCACTATCATAGACGATCTCGGCGAAATGCTCGGATGTGGCGCCCATGTGATCATGTTGCGTCGCACTCAAGTTGCACAATATCCCTATGAAAGAATGGTTACCTTAGAACAACTTGAAGCGCTTGTTGCCCAAGCACATGAACAACAGATAGATCCGAGTGTTTTACTCGATCCGCTGTTGTTACCTATGGACACGGCCGTGGCCGATTTTCCTGAGGTGAATGTGCCAGATGCAATCGCCCCTTACTTAATGCAAGGTCAGGCTGTTCGAGTTCCCGTTAATGCAGACTTGAAAATCGATGAACTGGTGCGTATCACTTTAGGTGACATTCGCCGATTTGTGGGGATTGGCACTATGAACGAAGACGGCCTACTCGCGCCGAAACGACTCATAGTAATCCATGACGAGCCTGTAGAATCGCATTAGTCTGCTATCCATGAACAAATTAATTAATTTGTTCATGGATTAGTCTCCACCTTTTATTGCGCTAGGGTGGGTTTCTGGGTAGAATAGCGCGCCCTCTGGCTGAGTTAGTGATCGGCTAGAGATTCATAATTATTTATTTGGAGATATACATGTCACTAAGTACTGAAGCAAAAGCAAAAATTTTGGCTGAATTTGGCCGTGGCGAAAACGACACTGGTTCAACTGAAGTTCAAGTTGCTTTGTTAACTGCGCAAATCAACCATTTGCAAGATCACTTCAAAGAGCACATTCACGATCACCACTCACGTCGTGGTCTGTTACGTATGGTTAGCTCACGTCGTAAGTTAACTGCTTACCTGAAACGTACTGATTTAGCACGTTACACTGCACTGATCCAAAAGTTAGGTCTACGTCGTTAATCTCGCGTTGACTAGCGTGAAAAAGGAGGCTTAAGCCTCCTTTTTTATTGCCTAAAATTCAGTAGATGATTAAATCAAGCTGTGTAGGATTTAGGCCGGAGTATGTCGATATTATGTCTTTACGCTGGCCTTAACGCCGCCTAAATCTTGGGTTTGATTAAAGAACTCTAAGCACCACGTAGTCCATCTAAAGTGCTTATCGTTGCTGTCTGTGTCGCTATATACAGGGCTTCAAATTCCGCTTGGGGCAAGGGTTGGCTAAAATAGAAACCTTGGCCGACTTGGCACTGATTCTCCTTCAACCAATTCAATTGCTGCTCGTTTTCAATTCCTTCGGCCACAATGGTCAAATTAAGCTGCTTACCCAACATCAAAATGGTCGATGCGATTGCACTATCCCCTGGTAAATCGGACACGAAACAGCGGTCAATTTTCATAGTGGTGATGGGTAAATGGCGTAGGTAAGAAAGTGATGAATACCCAGTGCCGAAGTCATCGACGGCAATACCAAATCCTGCAGATTTTAGTTGCTCAAGTTTAGCGATAGCCAGTTCAATGTCGTTCATCAACGAGGTTTCAGTGATTTCAATTTCCAACAACTCGGGTTGGATTTGATAGCGTAATGCCATCTGTTTGATATCGGGAACTAAACTAGCATCGGCAAATTGTTGTGAGGCAACATTAATCGCAATTGGGATGGCATAGTTATATTTTTTCTGCCACTCCCTCAAGACCTTGCAGCTTTGTTCTATTACCCAGCGTCCAATTGGAATGATGATCCCTGTTTCTTCCGCGACGGGAATAAAAGAAACCGGACTGATGAGTCGGCCGTCTTTTTGCCAGCGGATCAGGGCTTCACAGGCGATCACTTTGCCCGTTTGTAGGTCGAGTTTTGGCTGAAAATACAGTAAAAATTCGTTGTTTTTTAACGCATCATGCAAAGATGCTTCGGTGCGTAAACGCACAGCTGCGCGCTCTGTCATCTGCTGTTTAAAGAAGGCCCATTGATTCGAGCCTGCAGCTTTCGCGCTGTACATGGCAATGTCAGCGTGACGGATCAAGTCTTCAGCACTGTTACCGTCTTCGGGATAAATAGAAATCCCAATCGATGCCGCAGGATGAATTGCATGTTCATTTAATTGAATCGGGACATTGAGCTGGATCAGTAGCTTATCTACAAAATCTGCCGCTTGATCAGGGGTGTGAACTGTATCAGCCAGAATAACAAATTCATCGCCACCTAAGCGGGAAACTGTGCCTTTATCGCCAACGAAGCGTTCAAGGATGCGGGCAATACGGGCAAGAAATTGATCGCCTAATGCGTGGCCAAGGGAATCGTTGATATTCTTAAAGCGGTCTAAGTCGATAAACATCAAGGCAAAGCTGCGTTTGTGTACTCGCGAACGTTGGATTGTGACTGCGATGGTTTCAAGCAATAGCGTGCGGTTGGGTAAGCCTGTTAGCGGATCTCGGGTCGCCATCTTGCGCAGTTTGGATTGGGTCTGGCTAAATTGGATAAGAATTTGGTTGAATTTAGACGTCACTAGACCGAGTTCATCATCCTTGTGCGCATTGGACATAGGTAAGAGGTTTTCGTCCGGAGAGTCGGGCTCAATCTTATCTATGGCCTCACTGATGCGTGCGATAGGCTGAGTTAAGAAGCGATGGAAGACGACAGATAATACTAAGGTGAGCAAGAGTGCGCGGGCAAGTGTGGCGAAAAAACTAAATCTTAACTGTGAGAAAAGGGTATTTGTTAGCTCTTGGGTGTCGTAGAAAACTGTTAATGTGCCGATAAGTTGTTGCTGTTGGGTGCCTTCAAAATAAAAAGGGCGGTACAGCGGGCGAGATATTTCCTTGAGATCATCAAATAATTTGTTACTTAAGCTGATAAAAGTCTGCGAGTTGTTCTTTTTATTATTGCTGACTGAAACAAACATGGAACCATCGTCGAGCTCAATCACTGCTGAGCCGACATGTTCAACCTTAATGGCCCCTTCTAATGTTTGGCGGGCTAAATTATCATCCAAAGCCCAGACGGCATTTGCTGCTGGTTGTTCAACTGAATCAAGGAGTTCTTGCTGGGTAGTTGTGAGCTGTTGTTTGGTTGATACGACGACTAAAGCGATTTCAACAATAAAAATTGCAATGGCAAAAAAGAGGGCGGTAAATACGACTAGATTAGTTTGTTTCCACGTCAGTGACTTAAAACGGCCTGTCATCGGGCGCATCCTTTATGATAATTATTCACCATCTGCGAGAATTTCCGTATCAATGTAAACCGCAACTCTTTGTTGATTTAACCACTTTAGTGAAAAGTTACGTATTTGTCATCATTATCTGCTCTTTATCTATTGATCCGATTTGCAGTATACTTACGCGCGTAATTCAAGGTCATTAATTAAGGAATGGGTCACGTGAATCCTATTGTAAAGAGTTTTGAGTATGGTCAACATACAGTCACCCTGGAAACAGGTGTTATAGCGCGTCAAGCAGATGCAGCCGTTTTAGCGAGCATGGGTGACACGACTGTGTTGGTCACTGTTGTCGGTAAAAAAGAAGCAGAAGCTGGTCGTGACTTTTTCCCTCTGACTGTTAACTATCAAGAAAAAACCTACGCAGCAGGTAAAATTCCTGGTGGTTTCTTTAAGCGTGAAGGCCGTCCTTCAGAAGATGAGACTTTAATTGCTCGTCTGATTGACCGTCCAATTCGCCCTCTTTTCCCTAATGGTTTCAAAAACGAAGTTCAAGTTATCATTACTGTAGTCTCTGTCGATCCACAAATCGAGCCAGATATCATCTCTATGATAGGTACTTCAGCGGCACTGGCTATTTCTGGTATTCCATTCAGCGGTCCTTTAGGTGCTGCACGTGTGGGTTACATTGATGGCGAATACGTGTTGAACCCAAGTGTTGCGCAACTTGCAACCAGCCAACTGAACTTAGTGGTTGCTGGTACTGCTGGCGCAGTATTAATGGTGGAATCAGAAGCCCAAGCATTACCAGAAGAAGTGATGTTAGGTTCTGTTGTTTACGGTCACGATCAACAACAAGTGGTTATCAAAGCGATTGCTGAATTTAAAGCAGAAGCTGGTAAACCAACTTGGGATTGGACTGCACCAACGCAAGATGCCGATTTAGTTGCCCAAATCAAAGAGCTTGCAGAAGCGGGTTTAGGTGATGCGTATAAAATCCAAGTTAAACAAGATCGTTATGCTCAAGTTTCTGTTGTTAAAGCAGCAACAAAAGAAGGCTTGTTAGCGAGCAATCCAAGCGTTGATTTACGTGAAGTTGATAACTTACTGGGTAGCTTAGAGAAGAAAGTGGTTCGTGGCCGCATCATCCGTGGTGAGCCTCGTATTGATGGTCGTGAACCAGACATGATCCGTGCCTTAAGTGTATTAGCGGGCGTATTGCCACGTACTCACGGTAGCGCATTGTTCACTCGTGGTGAAACTCAAGCGTTAGTCACTTGTACTTTAGGTACTGAACGTGATGCACAGAAGATTGACAGTATCATGGGCGAGCGCACTAACCGTTTCATGCTGCACTATAACTTCCCTCCATACTCTGTTGGTGAAACGGGCATGGTGGGTTCACCTAAGCGCCGCGAAATCGGTCATGGTAAGTTAGCATGGCGCGGTATCAATGCTGTTATGCCTTCAGCTGCTGAATTCCCATACAGCGTGCGCGTTGTATCTGAAATCACTGAATCTAACGGTTCAAGCTCTATGGCGTCAGTATGTGGTACTTCACTAGCGCTGATGGATGCCGGTGTGCCTATCAAAACTTCTGTAGCGGGTATCGCTATGGGTCTAGTGAAAGAAGGCGATGATTTCGTTGTTCTTTCTGACATCTTAGGTGATGAAGATCATTTAGGTGACATGGACTTTAAAGTGGCGGGTACACGTGATGGTATTACTGCATTGCAGATGGATATCAAGATCGAAGGTATCACTAAAGAAATCATGGATATCGCACTGCAACAAGCCTATGGCGCGCGTGTACATATCCTGAACGTGATGGATCAAGCGATTGGTTCGCACCGTGATGATATTTCTGATCACGCTCCACGTATCACTGTTATCAAGATCAACCCAGAAAAAATCCGTGACGTTATCGGTAAAGGCGGCGCAGTTATCCGTGCTCTGACCGAAGAAACCGGCACTACGATTGAGCTGGAAGATGATGGTACTGTGAAAATTGCTTCTTCAAATGGCGAAGCAACCAAAGAAGCTATCCGTCGTATCGAAGAAATCACTTCAGAAGTTGAAGTGGGTCGTATCTACAACGGTAAAGTTATCCGTATCGTTGATTTCGGTGCGTTCGTGAACATTCTGCCGGGCAAAGACGGTTTAGTACACATTTCACAAATCAGTGATGAGCGTGTTGCTAACGTGTCTGATCACCTTGAACTGAACCAAGAAGTTGCTGTTAAAGTAATGGAAGTGGATCGTCAAGGCCGCGTACGTCTGTCAATCAAAGAAGCACAAACTAAAGAAGCTGCAGCTGCTGAATAATGAGTCTTTGACTTATTATAGGCACACACTTCCTAAGTGATTGCATCAAAAGGAGATCAAATGATCTCCTTTTTTGTTTTTGGCATTAAGAAAGTCAGTATTAATCTTGATTCCCCAATAGCAGTCCTGTGGTGGGATTGCTATCATGAAGATTCTTCTGCGTATGTTGGGAATCTAAAAAGGTAGAAATGGATGAGTCTTAAAATTAGAACCGCTGTCGTTGCTGTGCTGGCGGGCGCCAGTCTGTTGTTAGCCGGATGCGCTACCACCCAGTCTCCTTTAGATAACCATAATGATGTTGAAGGTAAATTGGTTATCGCCCCCGTTATGCCCGATTATAAAGTGGAAGTGACGTTAGCGAAGCTCAACGAGATTTTGGCTACGGTTGAATTAACTAATGAGCAGAGAGCCAGATTTCATTACGATCGTGGTGTGATATACGACAGTGTGGGCTTAAGACTGCTTGCTCGCATCGATTTTATGCAAGCGCTGAAGCTGCAACCCGATCTCGCCGATGCCTATAATTTCTTAGGGATTTATTACACTCAAGAAGGCGAATACGCTAGCGCCTATGAAGCATTCGATGGCGTGTTAGAGCTTGCTCCTAATTACGATTATGCCTATTTGAATCGCGGTATTGCCTTGTACTATGGCGACCGTAACGATTTAGCCACTAAAGATATGCAGGCATTTTATGCCGGCGATAATAAAGACGGTTATCGCGCATTATGGCTGTATTTGATTGATTTTAAAGATGATGCTGTCGCAGCTAAAAAACAGTTAGCTGAAAACCGTAAGAATTTAGACAATGATGCATGGGCGACCGTTATCGTTGATTATTATTTAGGTACTAAGAGCCATGATGAGGTGTTTGCTGCCGCCAAAGTCGGCTTAACTCATCCTAAAGAATATGCAGAACGTTTATGTGAGGCTTATTTTTACTTGGCGAAAATGGCTATTGAAAACAAGCAATATCAAGATGCTGCTAACTATTTCCGCTTAGCACTGGCCACCAATATTTATGATTTTGTTGAACATAGATATGCGCGGATTGAGCTCGCTAAAGTTAAAGGTTTGCTCGAAGCCACAAAATAACCCCCCTCTGCCCGAGCTCATCTCGGGCTTTGCCTAGCCAAGCTCGAACTGAGGCGCTATAATTTGCGCCTTTTTAGCGATACTAGTGCATAGGTTAACATGTCAGGCAATAAAGTAGAGGTCGATAAACGTCGCACCTTCGCGATCATATCGCACCCCGACGCGGGTAAAACAACCATTACCGAAAAAGTGCTGTTATTCGGAAACGCTTTGCAAAAAGCGGGTACGGTTAAAGGCAAAAAATCGGGTCAGCATGCTAAGTCTGACTGGATGGAAATGGAGAAGGACCGTGGTATTTCGATTACTACGTCTGTTATGCAGTTCCCCTATGGTGGCGCCCTCGTTAACCTACTCGACACGCCTGGTCACGAAGACTTCTCCGAAGATACCTATCGTACGCTAACGGCTGTAGACTCCTGTCTGATGGTCATTGACTCTGCAAAGGGTGTAGAAGACCGTACCATTAAGTTGATGGAAGTGACCCGTCTGCGTGATACGCCGATCGTGACCTTTATGAACAAACTCGACCGTGATATCCGTGATCCTATCGATTTGATGGATGAAGTCGAAAACGTACTCAATATTGCCTGCGCACCTATTACTTGGCCTATTGGCAGCGGTAAAGAATTCAAAGGTATTTACCACATACTGCGTGATGAAGTCGTGCTGTATCAAAGTGGTATGGGGCATACTATCCAAGAGCGTCGCGTGGTGAAGGGTATCAATAATCCTGATCTTGATAAAGCGATAGGCAGTTATGCCGCTGATTTACGTGATGAGATGGAATTAGTGCGTGGCGCATCGAATGAATTTGACCATGCGGCTTTCTTGAAAGGTGAGCTGACGCCAGTGTTCTTTGGTACCGCGTTAGGTAACTTTGGTGTGGATCATATTCTTGACGGTATCGTTGAGTGGGCACCTAAGCCATTACCGCGCGAAAGCGATGCACGCGTAGTTATGCCTGAAGAAGAGAAATTCACTGGTTTTGTGTTTAAAATCCAAGCAAATATGGATCCAAAACACCGTGACCGTGTCGCCTTTATGCGTGTTTGTTCTGGCCGTTACGAGCAGGGCATGAAAATGCACCATGTGCGTATCGGTAAAGATGTTAACGTCAGCGATGCATTGACCTTTATGGCGGGCGATCGTGAGCGTGCTGAAGAAGCTTACCCAGGCGATATCATTGGTTTGCATAACCATGGCACTATTCGTATTGGCGATACTTTTACCCAAGGCGAAAAATTCCGTTTCACTGGTGTGCCTAACTTCGCCCCTGAAATGTTCCGCCGTATTCGTCTGCGCGATCCGCTTAAGCAAAAGCAGCTGTTAAAAGGCTTAGTACAGTTGTCTGAAGAAGGCGCTGTGCAAGTATTCCGCCCAATCGATACTAACGATTTAATTGTTGGCGCCGTGGGTGTGTTGCAGTTTGAAGTGGTTGTTGGTCGTCTTAAGAGCGAATATAACGTTGAAGCCATTTACGAAGGCATTAGCGTTTCGACTGCTCGCTGGGTTTATTGTAAGGATGAGCGTAAGCTTGAAGAGTTCCGCCGCAAGTGTAGCCAAAACTTAGCACTCGATGGTGGTGATAACTTAACCTATATTGCGCCAACTATGGTTAACCTGAATCTTGCAATGGAAAGATATCCTGATATTGAGTTTGCGAAAACCCGCGAGCACTAATTAGGTCAGGTTCAAAATAGTGGTTGAAATGGCGGTGAATTCACCGCCTTTTTTGTATCTAATGAAATCTAAAAACGGTTTTGGATGTGAATGATGGCGAATTGGATCACAAAAACATGGCAGGTTTATATTCAGTGGTGCGACCGCATGGGGCTGACACCCGAAAATCGTCGTTGTTGTATGCCACGCCTTGAAGATCCGCCATTAGCGATAAAATGCGCTAAAACGACAGCAGCTGATGAAACGGCATTGCCGCCTGAAGCGCATTCAAACGGTCAATCGACCGCAGAGTGAGGTATTTGCAGTGATTGATACCCACGCACATCTAGATTTTGCCGAGTTTGATCTTGACCGCGATACTGTAGTGCAGCGAATGCACAGTGTTGGGGTTAATAATCTGATTATTCCTGGCGTGTCCCCGCAACACTGGCACAAACAGCTCGCTGTTGCCGCACAATATCAAACCTATTTTGCCCTTGGCATCCATCCTTGGTTTTGCCCAGAGAATGTTGATGCAGGGATCTTAGCATTAACATCTAAAGTTGCCGCGTTGCTCGAATGTCCTCGTTTTGTTGCTATTGGTGAATGTGGCTTAGATAAACTTTATTCCGCTACTTGGCCGCAGCAGTTAGCGTTTTTTGAGGCGCAATTGACGTTAGCTAAATCCGTTAATCTGCCGGTGATTATTCATAGTGTTAAAGCGCATCCCGAGGTTTTGGCCTGTTTAAAAAAGTATCAATTGCCTAGAGGCGGTGTGATACATGCTTTTTCTGGCAGTGTTGAGATAGCACAGGAATATATTAAGTTAGGTTTTAAGTTGGGAATTGGTGGTTTGATTATGAATCCCAATGCCAAAAAATTACTCAAAACAGTCACTGAACTCCCACTCGAACACCTCATACTTGAGACTGACTCTCCGGCAATGACGCCGATAAATGTTACTGAAAAACGTAACCAACCCGCTAACCTTGTTCTTTTTATAGACAAAATCGCTACTTTGCAAAAAAAATCAAGTGTTCTAATATCAGAACACTTGATGTCGAATGCTATGCAACTGTTTGACCTTTAGTTGTTTTTAAATAAACAGGTGTAGGTCGCACTAGCATTCTGCACTAAGCGATTGAAATTAAACTCCAAAAATATGATCAAAACGACGATTTTCGACTTAGGCTCGGGTATAATCTGACTCGGAAATAGGTTGATTAACAACATAATTAAAAAGTGTTAACAATAGGGTGATGGTTAATGAATATATTGATGAGTTTAGTAGGGGTGGTCACCCTACTTGCGATAGGTTTCCTCCTATCGAATAACAAAAAAGCAATTAATTTGCGTACAGTGGGTGGCGCGTTAGCTATCCAAGCTGCTTTCGGTGGTTTTGTACTGTACGTTCCTGTTGGTAAAGACATTCTGAAAGGTATGTCTGATGCGGTTTCTAGCGTTATTGGTTACGCACAAAACGGTATCGGTTTCCTGTTTGGTGATTTAGCTAACTTCAAACTTGGCTTCATCTTCGCAGTAAACGTGTTACCCGTTATCGTGTTCTTCTCTTCTCTGATCGCGGTTCTATATTACTTAGGCGTTATGCAGTGGATCATCCGTATCATAGGTGGTGGTTTACAAAAAGCATTGGGCACAAGCCGTACAGAATCAATGTCAGCAACAGCTAACATCTTCGTGGGTCAAACTGAAGCTCCTCTGGTTGTTCGTCCATTCATCCCAACTATGACGCAGTCTGAACTGTTTGCGATCATGGTCGGTGGTTTGGCGTCAATCGCGGGTTCAGTATTGGCTGGTTACGCGCAGATGGGTGTACCTATCGAGTACTTAGTTGCCGCATCATTCATGGCAGCACCAGGTGGTCTATTAATGGCTAAACTGATGCACCCTGAAACTGAAGTTGCTAAAAATGACATGAGCGATTTGCCAGAAGATCCTGACAAACCAGCTAACGTGTTAGACGCAGCTGCAGCAGGTGCTTCATCTGGTATGCATTTAGCGTTAAACGTTGGCGCTATGTTGTTAGCCTTCGTTGGTTTGATCGCTATGATCAACGGTATCATCGGTGGTATCGGTGGTTGGGTTGGCATGCCTCAGTTAACACTTGAACTGATCCTCGGTTATGTGTTCATGCCTTTAGCATTCCTTATCGGTGTGCCTTGGAATGAAGCATTAGTCGCTGGTTCTTTCATTGGTCAAAAGATCATTGTTAACGAATTCGTTGCTTACTTAAACTTTGCTCCATACCTGAAAGACATCGCTGATGGCGGTATGGTTGTGGCTGAAACAGGTTTAGCAATGACAGACAGAACAAAAGCGATTATCTCGTTTGCTCTGTGTGGTTTCGCTAACTTGTCATCAATCGCGATTCTGCTTGGTGGTTTAGGTGCAATGGCTCCTAACCGTCGTCATGATTTAGCTACTATGGGTATTCGTGCGGTTATCGCCGGCTCTTTAGCTAACTTAATGAGTGCGACACTTGCTGGTCTGTTCTTAGCTATCTAAGTCAATGAACGGCAGTAGGGGGAAACCCCACTAACTGGGTCCTGACCATGCAGGGCAGGACCTAAGTTAATTCAACCATTTTCCAGTAGTGCCAGTAGTGATTCCTGTAGTGAATAGTTTCTCCAATTGAAAGACACAGAATGCAACTGAGATGTCGCTGTTATTCTGTCTTAAATGTCGCGGGAACACGGTTAAGTTAATTAATCGTAATGCAGAAGTCGCGACTTTGTTCACAATTAAGAATTTTGTGTTTGTGATTTTACGCTAGATTATTGAGATTTTATTTAATCTAGGTAGAATGCGAGCGCCACAAAAAGAACGCTACCCTCGATGGTAGTAAACAAGATAAATGGGGTTGATGATGAAAAACGTTAAAACTTTAGCTTTAGCTGCTACAGCAGTAGCTGCAATCTCTGGCAACGCATTTGCCGCTGATCGTTCTGATATTTATGCCACTGATTATAAGTGGATGCAGTTTAATGCTATGTATGCTGTTAATGAATTACCACGTGGTGATGCTGATGATGGCGGCCATGACTACTTAGAAATGGAATTTGGTGGTCGTAAGGGGATCGTTGATTTATATGGTTATGTAGACGTCTTCAATTTAGCTAACAGCAGCTCAGGTGATAAAACTGGTGGCGATAGCAAGATGTTTATGAAATTTGCGCCACGTTTCTCTTTAGATGCTATTACTGGTAAAGATTTATCTTTTGGCCCAGTACAAGAAGTTTACTTCTCTACTCTGTTCAACTGGGGCGGTGGTGCAATCCAAGGCCAAAGCATTTCTTTTGATGTTGAAGATCATCCAGGTCCACAAAAAATTAATAATCCAGGCGATGTCAATATGTCGTTTTGGGGTATTGGTGCCGATGTAATGGTACCATGGTTAGGCAAAACAGGTATGAACCTGTATGCAACCTACGATTTTAATGCTAAGGATTGGAATGGTTACCAATTCTCTATGAACTGGTTCAAGCCTTTCTATTTCTTCGACAACAAGAGCTTTGTTTCCTTCCAAGGCTATGTTGATTATCAGTTTGGTGCTGATGAAGTAAATAAATACGACTCTAATGGCCAATTTGTAAGTACTACATTTACTTCTAATGGTGGTGCTGCATACTTCGGTCTGCACTGGCATTCAGATAACTATGCGCTTGGTTACGGCCTGAAAGCATATAGCGATGTTTATTTGCTGAAGGATGAAGGCACATTTGGTTTAGAGACCAAAGGTTTTGCTCACTACTTCACTGCAACTTACAAGTTCTAATCTCTTGTAATCATTGCTTGTTGGAGCCGCATTATGCGGCTCCATCTTTGTTTTACCATGAGTCTTTATCTAAGCCTATTAGGCTAACAAGTGGGTTTATATAAAGGTTTGTGTTTTTCTCGCGCTAAAATGGATTTTTCGCGGAAAAGTAGATGCAAGATTTTATTCGTATCCTCTCTTCCGGTCTTCAAGGATTCAAGTCGTGGTCACTTATAAGTTATTTTAAGTGTCAGGATGCCTATTGTTCTTTATGACTTAGGCAAGATTGAATACCTACAACAAGGTAGTTTGTACAAGCAAATTACTCGGCACCGCCTGAAGGCCCGGCCATATAAAAATAATCAAAATAATGCCACCTCTCAAGCGTTGCTTTTATGCGACTGATTTCTATTCATTTAATTTTTATTTTGGAGAGCTATTATGACTGATTTAAAAAAAGCAGCACAACGCGCCATTGAGTTGATGGACTTAACGACTTTGAATGATGACGACACAGATCAAAAAGTGATCGACCTGTGCCACAAAGCGAAAACGGCTGCGGGCAATACTGCCGCTATCTGCATTTACCCACGTTTCATCCCGATTGCACGCAAGACGTTAGATGAAATTGGTGCTGAAGATATCCAAATTGCCACTGTGACTAATTTTCCCCATGGCAATGATGACATTGCCATTGCTGTGCTAGAAACTCGCGCTGCCGTTGCCTATGGTGCTGACGAAGTTGACGTGGTATTCCCATACCGCGCACTGATGGAAGGCAATGAAACAATTGGTTTTGAATTAGTTAAAGCCTGTAAAGAAGCCTGTGGTGAAGTCTTGTTAAAAGTCATCATCGAATCTGGCGTGTTAGCTGATCCTGCGCTTATCCGCCGTGCATCTGAGCTTTCAATCGATGCAGGTGCTGACTTTATTAAAACCTCTACTGGTAAAGTGCCTGTAAACGCCACACTTGAAGCGGCTGAAATCATGTTAACTGTGATCAGCGAGAAGAATACCCAAGTAGGCTTCAAGCCTGCCGGTGGTGTGCGTGATGCTGCACAAGCAGCTGAATTCCTCGGTGTTGCTGAGCGTATTTTAGGTGCTGATTGGGTTTCACCACGTACCTTTAGATTTGGTGCTTCAAGTTTACTAAACAGCTTGTTACACACACTAGAATTAGCTGATACGCCTAAGCCGACTCAAGGCTATTAATTGCAAACTATCGCTGATTAATACTATCAGCGTATAGCGAGCCTAATTAAGTGTGACCTAAATCTATTTGGCAAACTCAAAACTTCGATAGTATGAACTTGTAATATTGCTACAGTTTTGATGTTTCATTGCAAAGATAAGCACTAGCGACAGGGTTGTTAGTGCCTATCTTGGAGGCAGTATCATGTTTCTAGCTCAAGAGATTATTCGTAAAAAACGTAATGGTTTAGCGCTAAGTTCCGAAGAAATACAGTTCTTTGTTCAAGGTATCACTACTAACGCAGTGTCCGAAGGCCAGATCGCGGCATTAGGCATGGCTGTGTACTTTAATGACATGAATATGGATGAAAGAATCGATTTAACAACAGCGATGCGTGATTCTGGCACTGTACTTAATTGGCAGTCATTGGGACTCAATGGCCCTGTTATTGACAAGCACAGCACTGGCGGTGTGGGCGATGTGATTAGCCTTATGCTTGGCCCTATGGCTGCGGCTTGTGGTGGTTATGTGCCTATGATTTCTGGGCGTGGCCTAGGTCATACGGGCGGCACGCTCGATAAGTTTGATGCAATTCCGGGTTATCAAACTGAGCCATCAAGTGAATTGTTCCGCAAAGTGGTTAAAGAAGTCGGTGTGGCGATTATTGGCCAAACAGGCGATCTCGTTCCTGCCGACAAACGTTTCTATTCTATCCGCGATAATACCGCCACTGTTGAATCCATTTCCCTCATCACAGCATCGATTCTGTCTAAGAAATTAGCCTGTAATTTAGATGCGCTGGCGATGGACGTGAAAGTTGGTAGCGGCGCCTTTATGCCAACCTATGAAGCATCGGAAGAATTAGCTCGCAGTATTGCAGCTGTTGCTAATGGCGCGGGCACTAAAACGACAGCTTTGCTTACCGATATGAATCAAGTGCTTGCATCTTGCGCCGGTAACGCGGTTGAAGTGAAAGAAGCCATCGACTTTTTAACGGGTGCTTACCGTAACCCGCGTTTATATGAAGTCACTATGGGTCTTTGCGCTGAGATGTTGCTTCTGGGCGGTCTTGCAAGCAATGAAGCCGATGCTCGCGCTAAACTGAATCGTGTACTCGACAATGGTCGCGCTGCAGAACTCTTTGGCAAGATGGTGTCGGGTCTTGGTGGTCCAGTCGATTTTGTTGAAAACTACAATAAATACCTACCGCAATCACAAATTATTCGTCCAGTTTTTGCCGATATGAAAGGTTATGCCTATAGCATGGATACCCGTGAATTAGGTTTAGCGGTTGTGACCTTAGGTGGCGGCCGCCGTAAGCCTGGCGATGCACTAGACTATAGTGTTGGCTTAACCCAAGTGTGTGCCCTAGGCGATAAAGTGGATTCATCGACGCCGATTGCCGTTATCCATGCACAATCTGAAGCCGCCTTCGCGGAAGCGGAACTCGCGGTGAAAAAAGCGATTCACATTGGTGAAACCGCTCCAGAAAAAACACCTGAGATCTATGCCTATATTCGTGCATCGGATCTTTAAGGAAGAATTATGAAACGTACCATTATTATGATGTTGGACTCCTTTGGAGTCGGTGCTTCTGCTGATGCAGCAAGCTTTGGTGATGTCGGTTCCGATACCTTTGGCCATATTGCTAAAGTATGCGCCGAAGGCAAAGCCGATATTGGCCGTGAAGGCCCGCTGAAATTACCTAACTTAGCGCGCTTAGGTTTAGGCCATGCAGCGATGGAAAGTACTGGCGCCTTTGCCCCCGGTTTTGGCGATAATGTTGAGCTGATTGGTGCTTATGGTCATGCACAAGAGTTAAGTTCGGGTAAAGATACGCCGAGCGGTCACTGGGAGATGGCGGGCGTGCCCGTACTATTCGAGTGGGGTTATTTCAGCGAGCATCAAAATTCTTTTCCTAAAGAACTGACGGATAAGATCTTAGCCCGTGCAGGTCTGGATGGATTCTTAGGTAATTGCCATGCCTCAGGTACAACTATTTTAGAAGAGTTAGGCGAAGAGCACATGCGCTCTGGCAAGCCTATTTTCTACACCTCTGCTGATTCAGTATTCCAAATCGCTTGTCATGAAGAAACCTTCGGTTTAGACAATCTCTATCGTCTTTGCGAAATAACCCGTGAAGAGTTAGAGCCTTACAACATAGGTCGCGTCATTGCCCGTCCATTTGATGGTACTGGTCCAAGTGATTTTGCCCGTACTGGCAATCGTAAGGATTATTCGCTCGCGCCACCTGCAAAAACTGTACTCGATAAGCTGAAAGAGGCTGGCGGTGAAGTAGTGAGTGTGGGCAAGATTGCCGACATTTATGCTTACTGTGGTATCACTAAAAAAGTGAAGGCGAACGGCTTAGAAGCACTTTTCGATGCGACCTTAGCCGAAGTGAAATCTGCGGGTGATAACACTATAGTGTTTACTAACTTCGTTGATTTCGACTCTCACTACGGTCATCGCCGTGATGTTGCTGGCTACGCCAAAGGGCTGGAATATTTCGATGCCCGTTTGCCTGAAATGCTCGCATTATTAGGTGAAGACGATCTGCTGATTTTAACGGCGGATCACGGTTGCGATCCAACATGGCAAGGCACTGATCATACCCGTGAATATGTGCCAGTATTAGCTTTTGGCGCTGGATTGAAAGCGGGATCGCTGGGGCGTCGTAACAGCTTTGCCGATATCGGCCAATCTATTGCGAGCCACTTTAAGCTTGAACCTATGGCCTATGGCGAATCGTTCCTTTAGGCAAATTAGCATTTATTTCGATTTGGCGGCTGACATTTGCCGTCAGTAAACAAAGACTTAAGTCTTAATAAAATAAACAGGGGTTATTTCGATGGCAACACCACACATTAATGCTGTAGAGGGCGCATTCGCTGAGACAATGCTGTTTCCAGGCGATCCATTACGTGCAAAATATATTGCTGAAACATTCTTAGAAAATGTTGAGCAAGTGACTGATGTTCGAAACATGCTAGGTTTTACTGGTACTTACAAAGGTAAGCGTATTTCAGTTATGGGTTCTGGCATGGGTATTCCTTCATGCTCTATCTATGCAACTGAATTAATTCGTGATTACGGCGTTAAAAACCTAATCCGTGTGGGTACTTGTGGTGCGATCAGCACTGACGTAAAAGTACGTGACGTGATCATTGGTATGGGTGCATGTACTGACTCAGCGGTTAACCGTTTACGTTTCAAAGGCCAAGATTTCGCCGCTATCGCTAACTATGAGCTGATGAATGCGGTTATCGAGTCTGCGAAAGTTCGTGGTACTAAAATTCGCGTAGGTAACATTTTCTCTGCGGACCTGTTCTACACTCCTGATCCACAAATGTTTGACGTGATGGAGAAGATGGGCGTATTAGGCGTAGAAATGGAAGCGGCTGGTTTGTACGGCGTTGCCCATGAGTTTGGTGCACGTGCCCTGTGCGTTGTGACTGTATCTGACCACATCCGCACCGGTGAAAAGACGTCTGCAGAAGAACGTCAAACCACATTCAATGACATGATCATCATGACATTAGAAGCAGCGATTACACTGTAACTGTTATTCTGTAAGAGTGTGCTACTGAAAAAAGGGTTCGCAATGCGAACCCTTTTTTATGCCAATTTTTAGCGGCTGTTCTATTCGACTTTGTTATTAATGGTTTGGTTATTAGAAATTGCTTGTTTATGGCTTATCTAGAGCTTAGCTATCAATAGATTAGTGATTTACCTTATCTATCGAAATAGATATTAACCTGTTGAATCTGTGTCGAGATCACTTGGTTCACTGGGTGTTTTTGGCGTCGAGGTTTCGGCCGCAGCGGCTGTTGCTTTAGTCGCGTGTTTTACCCGACGGACACTTTTCACTTTAGGTTTAACCTTAACAGGTGCCGCTTGTTCCGCATCGTTTGCCGCGTTTTCAACTGCTGTATTATCCTGTAATTCCAATGATTTTTTTGACGTTTTTTCGGCCTTAGTTTGCACGCTGGTCTGAGTGAGCTTATCGGTATTTGCCTCTGTCACTGCTTTTGGCGCCTTAGTGGGTTTAGCCGCTTTTTCTTGTGGGTTATCAGTGGTCGACACCAGTTGATCTTCGGTTAGCTCTTGCGCCAAACCATCATTAACACTTTCTGATGGCTCTTCTGCTGATGAGCGTTTCTTAGGTTTTTTCGGCGCTTGACGCAGCTTAACCCTAAAGCGGCGGCGGTCAAAATCGGCGCGTTTGAAAGACAAAGAGCGCGAAAGCAACATACCAATCAAGCCTGCAACCAGCAGCATGATTTGTTGTTGTTCCATGTTTAAGTTGTGGGCTTCTTTGATTTCGTTGAAAAACAGCTTGGTATCGAGCCTGACTTCGACATAACCTAGATTTTTCCCTTCTTGGATCACGGGCTCTACATAGGGAGGATATTTGCTTAGTAGCAAATTCATTTCTTCCGAGTCAGGATCAACTACATCCTTAGTGATGCTTTGGGCGAAGGATAACCGCATGCCTTGGTCGCTGAAGATAGCCGCAGACATCACCTTAGGATCTTCGACTAAAGCGCTGGCGAGCCATTGCAACTGCTCATCATTTTGCAGTTGTAGTGCGGGCGCGGCACCATAAGCGGTTTGCTGCACCAGTAATCTGGCCATCTTTTGAGTTTGGGACTTTAGAAGCAGCTGACCTTGTAGTAGGCTTGTCTGCCACAATTGCACTAAGCCTAATATCAAGGCGAAGGCGGCGGCAATTTGGATCAGTCTACTGATTTTATGGCTTTTCTTTAGCCCTTTAAGATATAACACTTTGACCCTTAAAATGTAGAGCGCTTGCCTAATCATAATTGATTCTGAGTGAGCCCGATAGTTGGAGAATTTAAGTCCGATGGAAAGCTTGAACCAAGATGCGCTTTTTTTGTGGTTAGTCTCTGACCATTCCCCAAGGTTTGAACACCAAGGGCAAGTGTTTGAACGTTATCAAGAGTCAGCATATCCCGCTGGTGTCTCACGTGTGCGAATTATTTATCAAGATGCCGTGGTAGAGGGCGCAATATCGGCCTGGATTGCGGCATTGCCTTCGTCTGATGTTATCGGTATTTCACATATCGAACGCCAAGTCGGCTTACATTGTATCGAGTTGGCACTGGTAAATTTACCTTCTCAGGCGCAGTTAGCAGCATTCCCGCAGTCTTTGGCTGAACTGCATGTCATCAATTTTGATTTACCTCGTTTGAACCATCCCGGCTTATTAGTGATGGACATGGACTCCACTGCGATTCAGATTGAATGTATTGATGAATTAGCGGCCATGGCGGGTGTTGGTGAGCGCGTGGCGGCGATTACTGAACGTGCTATGCAAGGCGAGCTAGATTTTGAACAGAGTCTACGTCAGCGCGTGGCACAGCTTAAGGGTGCTGATGCCAGTATTATCACGACCTTGTGCGACAACTTACCTTTAATGCCTGGGCTTGAGTCCATGCTGTTAGAACTTAAATCCCATGGCTGGCGTTTAGTGGTGGCATCTGGTGGCTTTACGCCTTTTGTGGGTCATTTAAAACAGCTTCTAAGCTTAGATGCGGCCTTTGCTAATGAGTTAGTCATCACTGATGACAAACTCGCGGGTGAAGTGACGGGTAAAGTCGTGGATGCGCAGTTTAAGGCGGATGTGGTTGAGCGTTGCAGTGAGCAGTGGGGCATTCCCAAAGGTCAAAGCGTCGCTATCGGCGATGGCGCCAATGATATCCCTATGGTGATGGCGGCGGATTTTGGTATTGCTTTCCATGCCAAACCTAAGCTGGCAGCGGCGGCGGATGCCAATATTCGCCACCTCGACCTGCGCGTTTTACCTTATCTGTTGCAAATCTAGGTTATTCATTTATTTGAAATTTGAGTCGAGATGAAAGCCTAAGTCAGGGCTGAGTTAGAGTAATGACTCTTGTCTTTTATTGATGAGCTGGTAGTTTAGGGAGATTGATAAACTACCAGTGACTCATTTTGACTCAGCTCGCTCAAGGCTCAACATTACCCATTTCACAGTCTTCAATCTTTCTGCCGTACCGCGATGGCCAACTGCATCTACGTCAGTTATTACCGTCGGTGCCTGATTTTTCTAAGACGCCTATTCTCATGCTCCATGGTGCCATGTCTAACGGTCGGGTGTTCTATAGCCAAAGTGGCCGTGGCCTAGGTTGTTTTTTGGCTAAGGCGGGATTTGTGGTGTATGTGTTGGATACCGCTGGCAGAGGGCTCAGTTTGCCGAAAATCGATCGGGATTTTACCTTAGGGCAAGGTGAAGTGATCCGCGAGCAATTACCTTTAGTGCAGCAGGCCATTCTCGATTTACATCAAAAAGCCTGCCAAGAACAGGCGGCTAAGCATGATTGCAAAATCGTGCCGCCTTCGCAGGTGCATTGGTGCGCCCATTCATGGGGCGGGGTGTTAATGGCGAGCAGTCTGGCCCGTTATCCTGAGTTACAACAAAGCGTTCGTTCACTGCTTACCTTCGGTAGCAAGCGGACGATTCGGGTTAAATCCTTCAAAAAGTGGTTAATGGTTGATGTTTTTTGGAATCGTTTAGCGCCAGGTTTAGCTATGGGCCAAGGTTACCTTGCTGCCGACAAGTTGCGCATCGGTATGGACAATGAAAGCCGCGCCTCATTAGTTCAAAGTATCGATTGGGTGCGAGGAGATTGGCTCGATCACGACGATGGATTTGATTATGCGAAAGCGGCAACATTCGCTAATTGGCCACTAGCTTGGTTTATCTCAGGGCAGAGCGATACTGTGCTTGGGCATCCAGAAGATGTGGCTGATATGGTCGCAGAGTGCGGCTTTAAACGGGTGAAATCAACGCTTCTTTCTAAGGATAATGGTTTTAAACATGATTATGGTCATGCCGATATGCTGACGCATATAGATGCTAGCAGTGATCATTTTCCTAAGATTAGGGATTGGTATTTAAGTTTTGATCTGGCGGTATTAAACAATTAAGACTGTTTTTTATGGATTGCAGGGTATCTTAGTTCAACCTCTTGGGTAATATCTAACAGTTCACCGACACCAATTATCCGCCATAACTGTTCTTCTAATTGTTTAGCTTTATGGTTTGCATGAATATTAATGTATTCCAATTCGCGACGCAGATAACTCATGTCTGGCTTCTCAGTCGCACCTCGGTAAACGCGTAGGGCGAGGAATCGGCCTAACGCTTTGCTCTGATTGATAAAGGTTATCTGAGCATCCACATCACCGACTTCTGTGGCTGAAGTGCATTTCAAAAAGATTTTGCCACGAGATTGACGTATCAACTGGACAAACACTTCAATGAAATCCATATCTTGCTGGGGTTTCATCTGGCGAATAGGTTCGAGGATATCCCGCTTAAAGAAACCGTCTTTTAGCAGCGGTGCTAAATTATATTGCAGAGTATCTGACGTGCCAGCGGCAAAAATATCGCTGATCTCATCCTGTTGTGTACCTACGCCTAAACACGCGACTTGAGCCGATTTTGTCGTTTTTTCAACAAAGTAGGGCACAGAATGCAAATCATGCATCAAAATATTTTTTAAACCATCGGCAAGTTCATTCGCTTCACTATTGTTCTCAGTCAGTTGTTCTAACTTTTCCTTATTATGGGCAATCAGTTTATTTAAAAACTCGACCCCCACATGGGGTGTATGGCCCATGACTGCGGTTAAATGCAGTGTTACACCATTCTTACGGGTTCGCACTAAACGGTAAGGGAGATTATCTAACTGTGTTTTACCCGCAATGGTTTGTAGTTTAGGGAAGCTTAACAGTAGCGGTTTATTCGATGAGAACTCTGTCGGATTGTCTAAGGTTAATTGCATGCCACGGCTAGAGATATCTAAAGTAATGCCCGTGGCTTTTAGCTTGTCTTGCGTCACGTTGACTAAGGTTTTAAAGGCGAAACGAGCCTCTTGGCGTCGCTCGCTAAACTGCATGGAAACTAACTTAATTTGATTGGCGGTTAATCGTTGTTGACCAAAGGTTTTAAGGGCATTGGCATTACTGTTGTCTTGCCAGGCTTTGTAATGCCCTCTGGCATCTTCATTGCTGATATCGATGAGCTGCAGTAAATGACTAAACTGCGATAACTGCTGTTCAACCAGTGGGCTGAATTTAGCCTCATCGCCCGGCAGGGTTGCGCGGCGATAGCCCTTATCATGATAAATTTTATCTTGGGTAACTTTAAAGATCCGCCAGCTAGGTTTGGTCGATGCAAAGCCTAGGAATAAAGGCATCATGCCCTTAGCTTTAAGCTCCGCTAAGGTGGCAGAGTAAAAATATAAGCAGCCTTGGGCATTATAGGTAAAGCTAAAAAATAGCCCGTGGTCGGGATTTTCTGGATGACTCAGCAATGCCGATACTCGGCTTGGGGTCAGCATGGCTGGTAATTGGCTGACATCATTTTCATCTTGAAAGTAATGCACTATCTGTTGGTTGTCACGGCTGAGCAGCATGTGACTCAAACCTTGGGTTTGAGTATTGAAATACAAAGGCAAGTGGGGCAGGTGAGGTAAATAATGGCGTTCAAATCCGAGTCCTGTTGCACTCACTATCACATCATTGACATCTACCTTGTAACGCAGTTTATAGCCGCGGATTAAATTGCCGAGCATTTCACTTAAGGCTTCGCTGCCACCAAGGCGTTTGAGCCTTAGCCAAATATATTCGCCATTGGTTTGGCTATCGACAATCTGATAATCCACGCCGAGCTGGAGATCGGGATAGTAAAACTCTTCACTGAGTTCCAGTAACTTAACTTTGAGTGGTTGGTCGAGATCGAAGGGATGATTGGCGGCGAGGCGAATACGGGCGCCGCCGATAGATAAATCTGCCGTGATCCCAGGTACTTCACCTCGACCGGATTGTGATGCCGCAATGCGAATACTGTAATTCATCCGCTCCTCAGCGCGGTTGAAATAACTGCCTAATACTACGCCTGGCACCATAAAAGGTTCTGGCTCGGCGGCTTCAACCTGAGTCACACCTTGGCGTAATTTTACCCGACGCTGTTGATGGGCATTGAGCACATATTCATACACACCTAAGGTATATTGGTTGCGAAACAGTGACATGGCCTCATGCATACTGCTTTTGGCTGGCTCATCTAAAAAATGTCGCTGTTGACCTAACATGACTTCAGTACAAGGAAGCTCTGATTTATCCCTGAGATCGATAATTCGGGTGCAAGGCGAAGCCAAACGACTCAATTCCATTTTCACAAGAAAACGGGTCGAATTGGTTTCATCTATCGTCAGCTGCTGAAAAATCTCTTGGAAGTTAGGTTCCATGAGTAACGGCTTGAGCTGTTCGATGAGTGCACTGTGGTTATCTAGACTCATGTAGGGTTCTTTTCTAATGCTGATTTTATGCCGTGCTGTGTTAGTCTTATGTCGGCAGTATTCATCGTTACTTAAATTGATTTTATACAGATTTTAATAAGTTATGGCAAAGAATAAAACAGCGTACGTATGTAATGAGTGTGGACAAGACTTTCCCCGTTGGCAAGGTCAATGTAGTGCTTGTCAGGAATGGAATACGATTACTGAGGTCAGGCTCGGTGCGGCTTCTCCTGGGCGCAGCACTAAGTTTGTCGGTTACGCTGGTGCGAGCAGCAATGAAGTGAAGACATTAGATCAAATCGATCTCAATGCTCTGCCGCGAATATTGAGTCATTTCGGGGAGTTAGACCGAGTGCTCGGTGGCGGAATAGTGCCAGGTTCAGCCATTTTGATTGGCGGACATCCTGGTGCGGGTAAGAGTACGCTTTTATTGCAAACCTTGTGTCATCTGGCCGAGCAAATGCCTGCACTGTATGTCACGGGTGAAGAGTCCTTGCAGCAAGTGGCCATGCGTGCCCATCGCCTTGGTTTACCAACCAATAAACTGCGGATGTTGTCTGAAACCAGCGTTGAGCAAATTTGCGAAGTTGCCCTAAAAGAATTACCCAAAGTCATAGTGGTCGATTCGATTCAAGTGATGCACATGAGCGATGTGGCATCGAGCCCAGGCAGTGTGTCGCAGGTCCGTGAATCCGCTTCTTACTTAACGCGTTTTGCGAAAGAAAATGGCATTGCCGTGATTATGGTCGGCCATGTAACCAAAGATGGCAGTTTGGCTGGGCCCAAGGTATTGGAGCATTGTATTGACTGTTCAGTGATGTTCGAAGGCGATAGTGATAGTCGTTACCGCACCTTGCGTTCCCACAAAAACCGTTTCGGTGCGATCAACGAGTTAGGCGTATTTGCCATGACAGAGCGCGGCTTAAAAGAAGTCGCCAATCCTTCGGCAATTTTCCTTTCCCGTGGTGAAGAAGAATCTTCTGGCTCGCTTGTTATGGTGGTCTGGGAAGGTACGCGGCCGCTACTGGTGGAACTGCAAGTGTTGGTGGATAACTCGGCCATGTCTAACCCCCGGCGCGTAGCTGTGGGTATGGATGCCAACCGTTTAGCTATGTTGCTTGCCGTGATGCACCGCCACGGCGGTTTACAGATGTCGGATCAGGATGTATTTGTGAACGTGGTGGGCGGCGTGAAAGTGACAGAAACCAGTGCCGACTTAACGTTACTCTTGGCTATGGTATCGAGTTTTCGCGGGGATATTTTGCCCAGCGATTTAGTCGCCTTTGGTGAAGTGGGGCTATCTGGCGAAATTCGGCCTGTGCCCAATGGCCAAGAGCGATTAGTTGAAGCCGCTAAACATGGTTTTAAGCGCGCCATAGTGCCAAAGGCCAATGTGCCGAAAAAGCCTCCTGCGGGAATGGAGGTCGTGGGTGTGTCTAAGTTATCCGAAGCGCTAGAAGCGATTTAACATCAAATGCTCGCGAGTGAGATTAATGTCAGCAAGCAAAACAGCGCCATTAGGCGCTGTTTGTGTTTATGAGCGAGTGTTTTAATCTGTGATATTGTGTTTTTCGATAAACAACATAAGTTCGCGATTCAGCAAGGAAGCATCGCCTAAGTTAAGCTCCACCATACGTTTTAGGTGGCTGATACTGTCGACGTCGATAAAGTTACACTTCAAGCCTAATTGGGCATTTTTTTGATGGACCAACTCAGTTTCCATACGGATCTCGATGTCAGATTCGGGCAAGATAAAGCTGAGGGTAATAGCATCACCCGAGTGAATAAAATTTTGCGGCTCTTCGACCAAGGCACCATTTAGACTCAAATCGAGAATGGTTGTCTCCCACTGTGCGACACCTTGTTGTAGATGTGCATTCGTGGCAAATAGAATCCGCGAAAACTTGCGCCTTTCGTCCATACCCAATCCTTTTTCTTTCATAGTCTGCTAAGTGTAGTCCCATCAGTGTCCCTAAGCATATGTCATATTGATGTGACTGTAAAAGCAGAGCAATTTTTTGTTCAATAAAGCTACCGAGATCGCATATTTAACCTTTCACTCATATGCAAATATGAAAAAGTATGAATAATTCACTTAAGTAAAATAAGAGAAATTGAAAATGGCTTACAGTGTGCTGGTTGTCGACGATGAAGCGGTTATCCGTGCGCGATTAAAGGGATATTTTGAAAAGGAAGGTTATCGCGTCGTTGAGGCGGCCGATGGCGAGCAAATGTGGTACGAGTTTAATCGCCAACATATCGATTTGATCATGCTAGATATCAATTTGCCCGGTGTCGATGGTTTGAGCCTGACCCGTGAGCTGCGCAGCCGCTCTCATGTGGGCATCATTCTGGTCTCTGGGCGGGATGAATCTATCGACAAAATCGTTGGTCTCGAAATGGGCGCCGATGATTATGTGACTAAACCTTTCGAGCTGAGGGAGTTGCTGGTGAGGGTAAAAAACCTTCTGTGGCGGATTTCCCTTGTGAAGCAAGCTGAGTTGGCGGTCGTCGAAGAATTATCCCAACCGGACGATGTGTTAAGTTTCGAAGGTTATCAACTCGAACTCAACAGCCGTAAATTACGCCATGGCGATGTGTTGATCAAACTCACCAAAGCGGAATTTGAGTTACTGGTCGCATTTGCTCTGCATCCGCAGCAAGTCTTATCCCGTGAGCGTTTAATGCAGCAAACCAGTCACCGTAATCTGGATGTCAATGACAGAACCATAGATGTGATCATTCGCCGTCTTCGCAATAAACTCGACACTGAATTGTTTGTCACTGTTCATGGGGAAGGTTATTTATTTGCCGCTAAAGTGGACGATTAATGCGAGTGAGGTCGCACTTGGTACAGAGGGTAAAAGTCGGCCTCCGCTAGGCTGAAATCTAATTGAGACAAAGTGTTAGAGGATGATGTTCGCTTGATGATCGCAGGGCCTATATCGCCAAATGGCTGAGCGCCTTCGAGTTGTTTCACTGTAGCATCAATGGCGAGTTTTCCCTGTAATACGACTAGATCATCATTACTGTAGATGACTTTTTCCCGTTTGAGCCCACGCACAATGGCGGGGGACAAGTAACTGCTTACTAGCTTGACTCTGTTACTTAATCTCTTTTGTTTCAAGGTACTAATGGCGGCCTCAATCGCCACTGCGCTGCCGAGAATATAATCTGGCTGCTGAGCTTTAAGCAGCATCTGCAACTGGTCACGATACAAATTGCGATTATTATCGGCGTGCTGAATGGCACTAATCTTGACTTGGCTCCCTTCAAGCGCCTGACGTATACCTTGCTCAACTAAATCAGTGCCACCTAGGTTTTCCGGTCCGGCTAAGAGTGCCAAATTTGCCGTTTGTTGCGGATGTTGTGATGTTGCATCGGCTTTGATGAAGTTACCCGCCAGTAGCCCCATTTGATACCAGTTGACGCCAATATGAGTTTTGACTTGGTCGCTATTAAGTTTATTGACTAGGGCTAGCACGGGTTTAGTCAGTGGCGCGGTAAATTGGGCAAGTAAATCTGGGCTGACTGAGCCCAGTAAGATGGCATCATAGTCGCCTTGCATACAGCTTTGGAGCTGGGCCAGTTGTTTATCTTTATGGTAATAACTGCCTGCTTCGAAGAGATCGAGTGAGACGCCAAGGGCTTTGGCATGTTGGATCAGTCCATAATCAATGCCAATCCAGTAGGCATCTTTAAGGTGTGGCACTAGGGCGCAGATCCGCCAAGGCTTTTGAGCTTTTGTCAGTGGTAAGTAGTTTAATGTTTGGGATTGCTGGATTTTGACATTGAATGGCGTGCGCTGCTCTAATGGCCAAGTGAGGGGTTCACTTGTCGCATAGCCTGAAAACACGAGGCCAAATGTGGCGAGTGTGAGCCATCGTTGCCAATATTTTCGCATCATCCCGTATTATCCGCTAAGCATAATCTTGGGTGGCATTGTAACAGTTTAAGGAAGATGTGTGGCTCCTTTATCTTTATCGCGAACCAGTTTAACCGGTCGATTAATGCTCGCCTTCAGTGTGTTAGGCGTATTGTTGATGCTGCTTGTTAGCTTAGGCAGCTTAAGTCTGCATTGGTTAAAACAGGCCGACAGTTACTTGTACGAAGAGTCGCTCCCCGCATCCCAAGCGGCAAGGCAGCTAGTGCAAGCTTCTAATGCCTTGTCTGATGGTGTGCAGCAGTTAGGGCGGGTAGAAGATGAACGACAACGGGAGTTTATTGGTCGTAAACTGAGCCTTGAAAGTGTCAATATGTTTAATGGCATCAAAACCTTAACCATATTGGATGTCGACGAAGGCCAAAATCTGAACCAGCTGGCCGAACAAATCATCAGCCAATTAACTTCACTTGGCAAAAGTGTGGGTCGGCGTTTGACCATGGGCGATGAATTGCAGCTGAAGGCCCATGAATTGTCCATTGCAGCAGGACATGCCTCCGAATTACTTCAATCTGAGCTCGCCGTGGTGAATTCTGCCATTTTGGCGAAGTTGAGTCAGGCCTATCCAGATATGGCAGGGGCGAAGCGCAGCGGCCGATTGCTCGACGATGTGATTGAGGGCGAACTTGATATTCAAGAGCAGCTCAATCGTGCCCTTAAGTTAGTTCATCAAATTGCCTTGTTAAGTCAGTTATTTGAATCCTCCGAATTGCAGTCAGAATTGCAATTAAGTGTGCCGAAGTTACTGGCGACGTTCGCAAGCACGAATCCTTCCCCGAGTTTTACCCTTCCTGAGCCTGAGATAGCGACGGCAATGGAGAGGGCGCTTGCCCATAAGACGGATTCAGTGCCAGCTTCGAGTGACATCAATATCGATTTGATGGCGCTCGATAATGTGCCTGAGATTATTCGCGATCCGGGGCGTTTGCAGGCGTTAAAAACCGAATTAGCAGTGTTGGCGCACACACCGCAAATCATTAAATTACAGCGGGAATTAAGTCAAACATTGCAGCAGCAACAGCGTCAACAGCAAGAGTTAGCCGAAAAACTCTATGGACTCAATACGCTGGTGGATCGCGCCCTAAATCAACAGCAACAACAGGCAGAATTGGCTCGTAGTGATTATCTACACCAATTGTCCCTTGCTAGGCTTGGGCTTTGGGGCACAGGTGCCTTGATGTTTGTGGTGATTGGCTTTGTGATCTATCGAGTGATTTATCGCGGTATCGCCCTTAGGTTAAATCAGGCGACCGAGGCCATGTCCCGCTTGAGCTTAGGTGACACTGACGTGAGTTTAGAGGCCCACGGGGATGATGAACTGACTGCGATGGCCAATGCTATCGAAGCCTTCAAGCGTAAAACTGCCCATAATCTTAAATTACAGGCAGATTTACGTCAGGTGGCAGATGAGTTGACCGAGCATAAAAAGGCGTTGGAGCAAACGGTTGCTGCCCGCACGCAAGAGTTAGCCGATACCAATAATCGCCTCGATGCAGAAGCCAAGGGCCATGCTAAAGCAAGGCAAATAGCCGAAGAGGCGAGTCAGGCAAAATCCCAATTCCTTGCGACCATGAGCCACGAAATTCGCACACCTCTCAACGGTTTACTCGGCACATTAACCTTGCTCGGTCACAGTAACTTACCGCCAGCACAGCAGCAGATGTTGGCGCTATCGCAATATAGCGGCACGTTATTGCAAACTGTGTTGAACGATATTTTGGATTTTTCGCGCCTTGAACAAGGGAAACTCAGCCACGAGCCAAGGCCAACCGATATCAATAGCTTGCTCGATGAAGTGCTGGCGATCATGGTTGCCGGTGCTAATTTGGCTGGCCTCAGCCTCAAAATGAACAAACCAAAGCTACCAAGTTGCATCAATATCGATGGGCCTAAGTTGCGCCAAGTGTTGTTCAATCTAATAGGTAATGGCATTAAATTTACGCAAGAGGGCGGCGTGACGTTAACTGTTAGTCTACAAGGCACCCAATTGTCCTTTGTCGTGCAGGACACGGGCGTAGGTATTGCGCCTGCGGCACTCGATAAATTGTTTGTGCCCTACAGTGCTTTACCGAATCAAGGTCGCAGTCGCGGAACTGGGTTAGGGCTCGCCATTTGTAAGCAATTGGTTGAGTTAATGAATGCTAGCGGCCGAGGGATTTGGGTTAAGAGTCAGCCAGGAAAAGGCAGTGAGTTTGGTTTTGAACTGGCCTTTAATGAATGCGATATGACCTATGCCAAAGCGGTAACAGAGAGGGTATTAGTGCCTGCTCGCCAAGTGCTGGTGGTAGAAGACAATAAAGTGAATGCTATGGTGGCGCAGGGATTTTTAGCGCACTTAGGTCACAAGTCAGTGCTTGCTGTCAGTTGCCAACAGGCGCTTGAATTTGTTGAGTCTAGCGGCGTGGTTTTCGATGCTGTGATGCTGGATATTCAGCTCAGTGATGGCACTGGAATCGATTTATTGCCGCAGTTAAAAATGTTAATTGCCAATCCTAGTGTGAAATTTGCAGCCTTTACCGCCCAAATGCAGAGCGAGGATTTACAGCATTACCGCGAGGCGGGATTTGATACTGTTTTGGCTAAGCCTCTAAGTCTACAAACCCTTACAGAATGGCTTGGTGTTGCGGTTTATCCCTTGTCTGCATCCATTTCATCATCGACCGTGAATGACCTGTTGTCTGCGCCGCCTCAAGTCACAACGGAAGCTAAGATTACAACGACAATAGCGGATGTCGATAATGAGCCATTATTAGATCTCAAACAGTTAGCGCAAGATAAGGACGTACTCGGCAGCGAAGCTATGATGTCTATGCTCGATCTTTTTAGTGATTCGAGTCGTGAGCAGCTTGCCAAACTGTCTCTAGCTAATCCCAAGGAAGAGGTCGCCAAATTGCTGCACGGGCTTAAGGGCAGCAGTGCCAGTATGGGATTGATAGCGTTAGCTAAATTATGTAAGGAGTTAGAGCTGGCGCTAAAAGCCAGTGCAAATAAAGATTGTGTAGATAAAGCCAGTGCAAATAACGCGTTGGAGCTTAGTGAATTTCAACGCCTTGAGTCTTGCAGGCAGGCATCCATTGCCGCCTTGAGCCAATGGTTAGCTGCACAAAACGACTGAACTTGCCTGCTCATAAACCCACCTGCTCATCAACCTATTGGATAGCGTTAGTCTAAAGATAAGTCGCTCTAGAACGTTTAGCTAATCACCGCCACAGCGGGTTCAAGCTGTGCGATATCTAGCTTCACCCACGCTAAGGTGAGTGTGGCAACGGCACTATAAAAACCGTTTTTGTCGCATTGAGTGAGTTGGTTAATAAATTTTGCTAACCAGGAGTCGACGCAGGTTTGCAAAAAGCTTAATTGGACACTGTCTTCACTGTGACAACATAAGTGCGCCATATAGGCGATCATCACGGCCAAATGGTCGGCGGGCTCAGGGAAATGACTCTGCACTTGCAGTTTACTCTGGTGTAAAAATTCACTCATCTGCTGATGTTGCTGACCAAATAGCAGAGGTTCATCTTCGCCACTTAAATACAGGCTAGCATAGGGTGAAGCGCTGTGTTTGGTGCCAACGAGAAATAAACCGCAGTAATCCGCCGCGAGTTCGAGTAACGCTTCATCATCTTTTATCCCATTGAGTGTGCTGCGAATTTTGTCCACTGACTGAGTGAACTTCGCCTCTAGGCTAAGCTGTTCCCAGAATTGCTGCGCCGCTTCGCTGGTGAGTTCCTTAAGTCTTTGCTCGTCAACTTCGCGGGCAAAAAGTGATGATAACAGCTGATAAACCAAGGCTCTGGCGTGGTTGATATCGACTTGACTCATAGTATATTCCTCAACACGCCCTAGTTTTGGCGCTAAGATTGGATGCTGAGACGCGCCGCGTTCGGCGCATCCAGCGTTTCGGTTTTAAGGTTAGATTTCGACTTCGATCGGGCCATCGAAGGAGCTGACCTTAGGCACTTTGCCTTGGTATTTTTCAAACTCGACTAAGCAAGTATAGGCTGAGCAAGCTTGGGCAAGTTTAGAGGTGCCTATGTCTAAAGTGAGAGTGTTAGGATCGCCATAACTACACAGGGCGCCGACTTCAGCTCCCCCTTCAACGCTGCCATCTTTGCCCACAGGCCCATACCACGCGCCTTCGTGAATCCGCACAATACCAGTAGGGAAGTTGTCCGATACCACAGCACCCGCCAACAGTTGGCCACGGTCGTTAAAGACTCTCACTATATCGCCATCTTTGATGCTGCGCGCTTTTGCGTCGACAGGGCTGATATACACAGGCTCACGGCCATTGACTGCGTAGGTCTCGCGGTATTCTCGCGACTCACACATTTGCGAGTGTAAGCGTTTGTCTGGGTGGCATGACTGCAACCAAATCGGATGCTTGTCAGAGCCAGGGCCGCCATGACTACGCTCGGTTTTCTCCATCCACGTTGGGTGACCTTTACAGTCATCGTAACCGAATTGATCAATCTTACGGCTAAAGATTTCAATCAAACCTGAAGGCGTGCCTAGTGGATTGATTTCAGGATCGTTTCTAAAGTCTGCATGGCGCGTCCAGACTTCACCGTCACCAAAATGCACATAACCTTGTTTCCAGAAAGTCGCAAAGTCAGGCATCTCAAACTTGCCCGCGTTGGCGGCTTTACATTCGTTATAGAGGGTTTCTAACCACTCCATTTCGCCCATGTTACGGGTGTATTCCTTCTCTTTACCAAGTACGGCGGCAAAGCGAGTGAAGATTTCAAAATCCGACAAGCTATCAAACAGTGGCTCAACCATCTTTTGCATGGCTAAAATACCGCGGTTAGCATAGGCGCCGTACACGTCGATATCGTTGCGCTCATAGGTAGTACAAGCGGGTAGTACGATATCCGAGAAGCGGCAAGTTGCCGTCCAGTTCACATCGACAGTGACCACACACTCAAGCTTATGGAAGGCTTGCTTCATACGGTTTCTGTCTTGGTGATGGTTCCAAGGATTATTACCCGAGAAAATCATCATCTTGATATCGGGGTAAACCACTTTCGAGCCGTTTGCATCAATGGTTTTGCCGGGTTCAAGAATCGCATCAATCCAGCGGGCAACCGGAATCGTGCTGCTCGCGCCCTTGAAGTCTGAGCTATCAAAGAGTGGCTTTTGATTTTCGTCCAAGTTACGGGGGAAAGCACCAGGCGCCGCGGCACCCGATGAAGGCACCCCGATACTCGAGTAGTGATGACCATAGCTGATGCCACCACCGGGTAGCCCGATTTGGCCGATCATGGTCGCCAGTACCGCCGCCATCCAATAGGGTTGTTCGCCGTGTTGCTGGCGCTGGATACACCAACCCATCATGAATTGAGTGCGACCCTTCACTAAGGTTTTGGCTAAATCGCGGATAACATGGGCTTCAACACCACAGATAGGCGCGGCCCACTCTGGGGTTTTGGCGACGCCATCTTTAGTGCCCATCACATAGGGCACAAACTCTTCAAAACCTAAGCTGTAGCCTTGGATAAATTTATCGTCGTAGAGCTTTTTGCTGATCATCTCGTGGGCGATGGCCAGCATTAAAGTCACGTCTGTCTGTGGGTTAACGTAGAGTTGCTCACAGCCTAAATAGGCTTGGGTCTTAGTCACCACAGGGTCGATACTGATGACGCGGATTTTGCCTTGCTTCACTTTCTCTTTTAACTGCGCAAGATAGGCAAAAGACTCGTGGGTTTCCGCATTCCAACCCACTTGCAGGTTCTTGTATGGATCGTTCGACCACAGCACGATAGTGTCGCTGTGTTCTAAGATCAGCGGCCATGAAGTGCCTTGGGCATACACTTCGGTTGAACCTAACACATAGGGCAGAATCGTTTGGCCTGCACCTGTGGAGTAGTCGCCGATTTTCTTCACATAGTTGCCGTGCATCCCCACAGCGCGCTGCATATGGCTAGTGCTGGAATGCAGTTGACCCGTGGCGCGCCAACCGGTTTGCCCCGCATGCAGACCTGATGGACCGTATTGGGTTTGGACTTCATCTAATGAATGCTTAAACAGTCTTAATGCCTTGTCCCACGTTACGCGAACAAAGCGGAAATCACCCCGTTGATGGGTATTACTCTTATGACCTTTGAGTAAAAAATCTAAGCGCACCATAGGGTAACGTACACGCGATGGATTGTAGACCATGCCGCGGATGCCGTTAATCATATCCGTTGGATACTTATCTAAGTCGAAGGGTTTCACTTCGGCAATGACGCCGTTTTTGCGCTTCATTTTAAAGGCGCCGAAGTGTGAACCTGTGGTTAGCCATTCATCTTCATTGATGCCCGCTTTGGCTAAGGCATTTAAGGGCGCTAACACTGAGCTGCCACCTAAGACAACGAAAGAGGATGAGCCGATACCCTTTAAAAAGTCTCTTCTGTTCATGGTATTACTCCCGAATTAGTGCTCTTTTTTCACAAAAGTTGACGAATGTTCCTGCAGATATTTCTGCACTAGCGCTTGCGTGTCTTGGTCCATATTCACGAAGGCCAACATGCCTTGGAACATTCCCGGCCAAGTATTGGCGTCAAAGTGCGCCTCATCGGGCTGGGTGTGGCAAACACTGCAGCTGGAGCGGAAGGTATCGCGGGCATAGCCCCAAAGTGGTTGCAGCTCGGTCAGCAGATAATCCTTGTCGGTCCAGATTTGCGCTTCGATACGCTGCCATTTAAGGCCTGTCATTGGGTCTTCTTTCTCTTCAAAGGTTTGGATTACACCTTCGGTTTCGGCGGCGTCTTTGGTTAACTGTGCCGACAAAATGTTCACGCCAAAGTCCATGTAGATCACGCGGCCTGCACCGATTTTTTTGCGCCAGCCATCAATGCCGATCTTGATGCGTTTGTCTTGGGTTTCGAGCACTTTGACTTTCGTTGCTACGTTGAGCGTGCCAGCTTCCACATCGCCTTTATCTGTGAAGAATAAGGGCTTAGTCAGGGCGCTATAGTAGGTTTGGTTGGTTTCGACTGAGCTGACGCCAGCGCCGACTTCGGCGATGAGTTCAGGTGCACGGGCCGTGCCCATTTCCGGTAAGTGATGGGCAATACCTTTGTGGCAATCGATACAGCTTTGGTCGATTTCTGCGGCGCGTTTCATCTGTTTTTGTGCCAGCGGGGACATGCTTTCCCATTTCATCGAGTTGTAGTTGTGACAGTTTTTACAGGCCAGTGAATTATCGCGATCGAAACGTTTCCATTCGCGACTTGCCATTTCTAAGCGTTTGGCTTCGAATTTTTCTGGGGTGTTGACTGTGTTAAATAGCCAACCCCAGACATCGTGGGAGGCTTCCATCTTACGGGCGATTTTACGGCTCCAGTTATGGGGCACGTGGCAATCGGGGCAGGTGGCGCGAACGCCAGAGTGATTCGACCAATGCACAGTTTCCTGCAGCTCTTGGTAGGGTTTGCTTTCCATACTGTGGCAGCTAATACAAAAAGCTTCGGTATTGGTGGCTTCGAGTGCAGTGTTAAATCCGCCCCAGAAGATGATACCCATGATAAAAGCGCTGATGCTGACGGCGCCTAAGGTCAGCGCTTTAGTGGGTTTGTTCAGTGTGCGCCAGAGGTTGGTTAACCACTTCATAATCGCGTCCTCAAAAAGTAACTATATGGTAAATAGATATAAATTAGTGGCCGACAACGCCGCCGAAGGCTTGGATCATCCAAATGATGAAGCCGTAAATACTGATCCCTGCGATAGTGAGCGCGGGGAAGAGTAAAAAGATGATGAACCCGAGTGCTTTTAACTCATTTTTGCGCGTGGATTTATCCGATGTGGGTGTTTGTTGGTGTGGCTTTGTCATTGGGCTCGACTCCGAACGAAAGCGATTTTTGATATGAGCACTATAAAGGGGAGATGTGAATGGACTTGCTCGCTGTGATGAATGGGGTTTGACAATATATGAAAGATTATGAAAACTTTATTGTGGGCGTAAGTTAAGCCCTGCTCTGGCACAATTCGGCGGTGATTAATGTGAGTTCAATAGGCCGTGATGTCATCGCTTAGGATGTTTTTTTGAACAACTGATTTCGGCTTTTGTCGCTAATTTTTTATCGAAGTGTAGGGGATGTCTTAGCTATCTTTGGGAGATTCCAGTATCATCCGCGGCCAACAACGGCTGCGTCTACATGATTAATGGCTTGTTAATCATCGCGAAGCATCACTGCTTGCAGATCATGGATTTTTCCCACAGTAGGAAAATGATGTGGATCTCTCACCCAAGTCTGATGGATTTGGGGCTCTAATCTGCCGCAGCCAGCGTCGCCAATTGCGTTTTAGGTAATTGGTACCGACCCCATTTTAAGAGATCACAAGGTATAACAACATTATGTCTGAGCAATTGAGTTCAACAGCCGTACCCTCTGGTTCGTTTCTGGACCGTTATTTTTCTATTCAACAACGTGGCAGCACAGTTCGCCAAGAAGTGATTGCGGGATTAACGACTTTCCTCGCTATGGTCTACTCAGTGATTGTGGTGCCTAACATGTTAGGCCAAGCGGGATTTGATCCCGGCGCCGTGTTTATCGCCACCTGTTTAATTGCATCATTTGGTTCTTTGCTCATGGGTTTATGGGCAAACTTACCTATGGCGATTGGCTGCGCGATTTCGCTCACAGCCTTTACGGCCTTTAGCTTAGTGCTAGGTCAGGGCATGTCGATTCCGGTCACCTTAGGCGCGATTTTCCTAATGGGCGTGACGTTCACACTTGTGAGCGTGACAGGTGTTCGTCAGTGGGTACTGGCTAATTTACCTAAGGGCATAGCCCACGGTACAGGCATAGGTATCGGCTTGTTTTTACTTTTGATTGCGACTAACAGTGTGCAGTTGATTGTGGCCAATAGCGCAGGCTTACCGGTGAAGTTGGGCGATATTAACAGCTTGCCTGTTATTGCGACCGTTATAGGTTTAGCGGCAACTATCGGTTTAGAGCGCCGCGGTGTACCTGGCGGTATTCTGTTGGTGATTATCGCGTTATCGGTATTTGGTTTAGTGTTCGATCCGAGCGTGAAATACCAAGGTTTGTTTGCCTTGCCTGATTTAACCTCAGAGCATTCACTGATTGGTCAGCTTGATATCATGGGCGCCTTTAATCCTGTGGTATTGCCAATCGTATTAGCGTTAGTGATGACGGCAATTTTCGATGCGACCGGCACCATCCGTGCTGTGGCTGGCCAAGCGAATTTGCTCGATAAAGACGACAATATTGTTGGCGGCGGCAGAGCCTTAACCTCAGACTCGGTCAGCAGCATGGTAGCGGGTTTAGTGGGCGGCGCACCTGCGGCTGTGTATATCGAGTCGGCGGCGGGTACTGCGGCGGGCGGTAAGACAGGTTTAACTGCGACGATCGTGGGCGTACTGTTTCTATTGATGATGTTTTTAGCGCCATTAAGCTACTTAGTGCCTGCCTATGCGACAGCACCTGCTTTAATGTATGTGGGTTTGTTGATGCTGAGTAACGTAGCAAAACTTGATTTTGACGATAAAGTCGATGCCATGGCAGGCTTAACCTGCGCTGTGTTTATCATCTTAAGTTGTAATATCGTCACAGGTATTATGCTGGGCTTTGTGACTCTGGTTGTCGGCCGTATCTGTAGTGGTGAATGGCGCAAACTCAAGTTAGGCGTGCTCGCTATTACCTTAGGTTTAGTGGTGTTCTATATGGGTGGTTGGGCGATTTAAGTTAGGCAAACTGAGTGATTTAAACTGAGTTATTGTAAACAGAAGCGAGTGCAGTCTTAGGATTAGCACTCGCTTTGATTTTGTGCTCGGTATTCACAATAGGCCCGCAGTAAGTCTTTCCAAGTGACAATCCCAACCAATTTACCGTATTCTAACACCGGCAAACAGCCTATATCATTGTCTAACAAGATGCGGGTTGCTGTATCTAAATTGATGTGGGGTGCAACGGTAACCGGATTACGGGTCATCACTTGATGCACACGTTTTTGCAGGGTTTCTAAATCTCTTGCGGTTTCGGCGCTACTGCCCAAGTTGGGGCTAATGGCACGCAGCAGATCCCGCTCCGATAACACGCCTTCAAGTTGATACTCATCGACGACCAACAAGTGATGAAAGTTCGCTTGGTCGAAGATTTCCTTCGCCACAGTTAATCGGTCGTCCATTTCAACCGTGACGACTCGGGTACTCATAATATCGGCGATAATGATCGGCATGATGATCCCCTGATAAGCTTGCGCATCCTAGGATGCACTCTGTTAATGCGCTGCATTACAGTTACTTATAACAGAGTGGTGCATGTTTAGCCAACACCCATTACAAAGTTTTAACGCAAAGATCTTGAACCTCTGGCTCATCATCCGTTGTGATTGGCATCCGCTCCGATTCGGGCAAGTGCGCGCCTATGTAGCGTTGATACTTTTTGCCCTTTAGTTTGTGGGTGTCCACCAGCACTAAGCCATCGATACAATCGCCAAAGTCGGCGTCGATACCAAAGGCGAGAAACTTAACCCCATCAGCCTTACACAGCTCACCATATTGCTTGTAGAGCGTCGGCACGGCGGCGCCCATACTCGCGAGCACTTGTTTGAGTTGCTTGAAGTTACTCTGATAATCCTCGGAGAAATACAAATCATCTAACTTGGCTTTTTGGGATTTGGATAAACCAAAGGGCGACATGGAAACCGCCATCTGCTGCGCAGGCGCAAATTCCCGCGAGTAAAAGTGTACGAGCATTTCTCTGGCGCTGCCGGGCAGTTGATTGCTGATAGACACTGGGCCAAATAGGTAGCGGTATTCAGGGTGTTTGGCGAGATAAGCGCCTATGCCAAACCACAGATAATCTAAGCTGCGTTTACCCCAATACTTGGGCTGCACAAAACTGCGGCCAAGCTCTAAACCTTGCTTCACGAAGGGCATAAAGCTGTCGGCGTATTGAAACAGCGATTGGCTGTAGAGGGCATTATCACCGTATTTTTCTAAGACTTTGTCGCCACTGGCGAAACGGTAGGCGCCGACAATTTCAAACTGCTCTTTATCCCACAGCACTAAGTGCTGGTAGTAGGAATCGTATTTGTCGATATCGCGGCGTTTGCCCGAACCCTCACCCACGGCGCGAAAGGCGATTTCCCTCAGACGACCAATTTCCCGCATGATGGGATTGCTGTCGTGGTGCTGGTATAGATAAATCAACTTGTTATCTTGCGTTTCCCCTAGTAGCTCGCATTGCTGCAGCGCCGCTTGCAGTTCACGGCGCGATTCAGGGTGGGCGATAGCACTTTGGGTGATAAACAGCGGATCTTTATCTTTGCCGATACGATACAAGTGATTTTTGAGCAGTTTTATCTTGGTCTTGAGTGGAAAGTCCATCGAGCGCACTGCTTCATTGGGAATAAGCTCGCCAATGCGGATCGGCATATTGCGTTTGGCCTGTTTGAACATTTCCTTCACCAGCAGCAGTGTGGCGAGTGGCTTGTAAATCATAGATGCGCCGTAGAAGGTCGCAGAGTTTTTGGCATCTAAAAATATCGGCAGTAAGGGAGCATTACAGGAAATCGCCATCTTTAAAAAGCCAGAGTGCCACTGAGTATCTCGCACGCCGTTAGGGCGAAGGCGCGAGACTTCCCCCGACGGGAAAATCAGCACAGCGCCTTCGTTACGCAGGTGCTGGTGGATTTTTTCTAAATGCTGTTTCGGTGTGCCGCCCGTCATATTGCGCACTGGCAGTAAGATTGAGTGCAACGGTTCCAGTGCCATCAAGAGTTCATTGGCGACCACTTTGATATCAGGGCGAATTTCACTGATAAGTTTGATCAGCGCTAAGCCATCGAGCGAACCTATGGGATGGTTGGCGAAGATCACCACTCGGCCTTCACAGGGAATGTTTGCTATCTCGTTGGCGGGCACGGTAAAGCTAAAGTCGAAACTCGCTAGCACTTGCTCGACAAAGTCCACGCCCTGTAAATAGGCATATTGATTGGCGATATCGTTGCATTGTTTTTCATTGAGCAGGTAACGCAGCATGGCCTTAGCGGGTTTAGCGAGCCAAGGTTTGTCATTGATCGACGGCAGATTTTGTTCAACCATATTATCAACGGTAAAAATCATGCTCTTCGCCTTAAGCGCTGGTGGCTGCACGGCATGGTTATTATGCTTAAGGTTGCTGTTTAGCGTCTGGTCATTGTGTTCCATAGCGTTATCTGATTGATGAGTAATGTTATTTAGTTGATTCATAGTGTTAGGCAACATCCCTTGGGCGAGTTTCGCCGGTATTTGTGTTTGGCATTTGCTGCGCTGCCGTTTTTTGTTGTTTATTTTTGTGCGTCTCAGGCGGCTGTTGCACTAACGCTATGCTGCTGAGAATATCTAGATTGAGTGTCTGTTCATTCCAGCGACACAGCTGTAAGTCACCGTTAAGGGTTTCTGTGATTAAGCTGCAGTTTTCAACCCAGTCACCGTCGTTGGCGTAGATGATTTTCCGCTGCTCAGGTGTACTTTGGGGCGTGCAGTATTGTGCTGCTCTGGGGTGAGTTGAGAGTTCTGGCTGATGGATATGGCCGCAGATCACGCCATCAACATCGAAATGCTGGGCATAGTTGAGCACCGCTTGGCGATAATGTCCGATAGCGGCTTGAGCCTTACCCACTTTGGATTTGATGTAACTTGCCAGTGACCAATAGGGATAACCTAAGCGTTCCCTCAGGCTGTGGAGATTGCGATTAAGGAACAGCAATAAGTCATATAAATGGTCGCCCAATATGGCGTAGAAGCGACCGACACACACATCGGCATCAAACTGATCCCCGTGGAGCATCAACAATTTATGGCCGCCAATTCCGTGGTGAATATGTTGGCGGGCAATTTTGATATTCCACAGGCTTAGCTCGGCATAGGGTTTGATCAGTTCGTCGTGGTTGCCCGGCAGATAAATCACTTGGGTGCCGTTTTGTGCCAGTTCAATGAATTTTTGTAGCACCTTATTGTGGCTATCAGGCCAATGCAGCTTACGTTTCAGCGCCCATAAATCGACTATGTCACCGACCAGATACAAGTGCTGACAACGCACGGTTTCAAGCAAACTGAGCAGGTAGTCGGCCTTGCAATCTTTACAGCCTAAATGGATATCCGATAGCCAGAGGGCGTTAACTGTGATGCTTGGTGTATGGGGTGATGCCGTCTGGTCTGAAGTTAATGCGGATGGGGTAAAAGAAGCTGAATTGAATCGATTTGAGGGTGTTGGTGCAGATGTCGGAACTGATGTAGGTGATTGCGTCGAGCGGTTAAAGATAGGAGGTGAAAGGCTGGGGTCATTTATCTGTCCCTGCGCTGTTGTTTCAAATTCCTTGAAATTAAATCCTGTCATCTCGTATTCACCCCATTAGGCTGTTAACGAATATGAGCTTAGTGAGGGGCTTTGACTGAATGATGAAGTTTAGATGACATGCAGATGACAAAAGGTGGATTAGCCTAGACTGAACCTGTCAAGATTCACATCAGGATGCAATTAGAACCGACAGGTTGATTTAACTCACTTCTGCCCCAACAAGATAACTTTGTTGTCAGTTTGCAGCATGAATTGTCATTGTTTCCCTTGTGACACGCCGCCCTTGCATTTAACAAGAAGCGTCCCTGAGGGTTCGACGACGGCATCCATGCCGCCAACGGTCACAGTTGCAACAATGCCAATCTTAATTAACACTTCTGCTGTTCGTTTAGCTAAAAAGCTATTGCCCCTTTA